>CAZFCY010000088.1:19117-20359 GCA_964517665.1 uncultured Opitutaceae bacterium
CTCCTGTCCCCCGACACCTGCCAATCACGGTCTCAGTTGAACGACGACATCCTGCGGGCCGTTGGTGTTATAACCCATATATTCAACCACCGCGTCCACCAGCGCCGGGATGCTCTTGTGGATGTCCACCGATTCGTCGTCGAGGATCGCCTCGACGCGCCAGATCTCGGCCGGCGGCCGGCCCGTGCGCGCCTGGTGCGCGGGATTTTCGCGCGCGCTGATGAGCAGATATTTCTCGGAGGTGCGCGTGATCTGCGTCGTTGGCACCATCACGATCTGGGGGCCCATCGAGCCTCGCCCGGAATAGGGCGAGCTGCCCGGGTAGCCTCCTCCCATCCCGATCGTCGGCGCGCCGGACCCGCCCAGGGTTCCAAATGGATCCGGCTGCACCATCACCGGCTGGTTCACGGTCGTGACCTTGGCCTGCGGGGCGCGCTCGCCGTAGTCGAAGGCGATGACATAGTCCGCGTCGGCCGGGTTCGGCGCCTCGTACATCCCGCGCTGCGACAGGGCGAGATGGATGCGGTTGACGACCTCGCCGGCGCGGGCATCGGAGTTCACCCGGCCGGTGGCGCCTCCGGAAAGGGCATAAGACCAGCCCGACGGGCCGGTCGGGCTGCTGAGCGCGTCCACTTGGACGGTGTGCTTGGAGCCGGAGGACATGCATCCGGACAACAGTGCGGCGGTTGATACGGCCAGAACCAGGGCACCAACCAGGCTGGGGTGGCTGCATTGCGGCAGGTGCATGACGGCAATCATGACAGTTTTCCAACGCATCACAACACGGACGATGCCGAAGATTGCGCAATTTCATCCGCCATCCGCGCGACGGCGGCTTCCGCGCGGAAGCCGGGCGGCGCTGAAAGATCGGGCCCCGGGCGGGCGTTGTATCGAAAGACACCGGATTTGCCGGCCTTTCCACGAGGTCTTTTTATCCATGAGCACACGCCTTTGCGCCTTCGCCGCCGGCAGGATTCTCCTGCACCTGGCCTGCATCGTCCGGCATGGAAACCTTCGCTGGCATTGGGCTGGAATCACGCGGGAGATCGCGCGCGGCGCCACCGGCTTGCGGCAGGGCTGAGCGGCCGGCGCGGCATGTCGCTCTTCCGGCCCGCGAGTAGGCAGCCAGCTCGCTGGCGCTCCGGCTTCCGGGTGAGGCGAACACCCGGCGGGCGTCTGCAAGCAGACGGCCAGTTGTGTTCGGCCGAAGAGTTGCTGAGGGGGAAGAAAGGTGGTGAAGAG
>CAZFCY010000089.1:0-19779 GCA_964517665.1 uncultured Opitutaceae bacterium
TTCATGGCGTTTCAATACCCGAGCGAAATCCCGGGAGTCTCGATCGCGAACTTCATCCGCGCCGCCCTCCAGTCGCGCCTCGCCGAAGGCGAGGAACTCGACGCCACCGGCTACTACAAGAAACTCTACCAGAAGATGGACCAGTTGAAGATCGACCGGAAGTTCACCTCCCGCGCGGTCAACGACGGCTTCTCCGGCGGCGAGAAAAAGCGCTGCGAGATCCTCCAGCTCGCCATGCTCGAGCCCTCCTACGCCGTGCTCGACGAAACCGACTCCGGCCTCGACATCGACGCGCTCCGCATCGTGGCCGACGGCGTGAACTCACTTCGCGGCCCGAACCTCGGCGTCCTTCTCATCACGCACTACCAGCGCCTCCTCGACTATATCATCCCCGACAGGGTCCACGTCATGTACGACGGCCGCATCGTGAAAAGCGGCGACAAGGGGCTCGCCCTCGAACTCGAGACCAGGGGTTACGACTGGGTCAAGGAGCTCGCGCCGGTTTGACGCCGCGCCCGCGCCACCCGAACCCGCAACCATCAATAAAAAGGAACTGCTATGTCTGACGAAACGACCGTCATCGACATCGATCGCGAAAAGGGAAACTTCAAGTACGACATGACGTATGCGTTCGACGCCGGCACCGGCTTGAACGAGGGCGTCGTCGACTATATTTGCGACGTCAAGGGCGAGGACGACTGGATCCGCGCCTTCCGCAAAAAGGCTCTCAAAATATTCGAGGGAAAGCCGCTGCCCACGCACTGGGCGACGAAGGATCTCGAGACGATCGACTTCGACAAGATCCGCTATTACCTCTCGCAAGGCCAGAAGGCCAAGCGCACGTGGGAAGAGGTTCCCGCCGACATCAAGGAGACTTTCGAGCGCCTCGGCATCCCCGAGCAGGAGCGCAAGTATCTCGCCGGCGTCGAGGCCCAGTTCGACAGCGAGGCCGCGTATTCGAACATCAAGGACGCCGTCGGCAAGCAGGGCGTGATCTTCGTCGGCTCGACCGAGGGCCTGCTCAAGCACCCGGACATCTTCCGCAAGTGGTTCGGCAAGGTGATCCCGACCGGCGACAACAAGTTCTCCGCCCTCAACAGCGCCGTGTTCTCCGGCGGCTCGTTCATCTACGTCCCGCCCGGGGTCAAGGTCAGCCATCCGCTCCAGGCCTACACCGGCCAGTTCGAGCGCACGCTCATCATCGCGGACGAAGGCTCGGAGGTCACCTATATGGAGGGTTGCACCGCGCCGAAGTTCAACACCGCGACGCTGCACAGCGCCGTTGTGGAGCTGGTCGCGCTCAAGGGCGCGAAGATTGAATATATCACCGTCCAGAACTGGTCCTCGAACGTGTTCAATCTCGTGACCAAGCGCGCCATCGCCGAGGAGGACGCGACGGTGAAGTGGATCGATTGCAATATAGGCTCCCGCCTCACGATGAAGTACCCGGGCGTCATTCTGAAGGGCCGGAGGGCGCGCGGCGAAGTGCTCTCGATCGCGCTCGCCAATGACGGCCAGCACCAGGACACCGGCGCCAAGATGGTCCACCTCGCGGACGAGACGACGTCGAACATCATCTCGAAATCCATCTCCGTCGGCGAAGGCCGCTCGACCTACCGCGGCATGGTCAGCATCCCCAAGCACCTCAGGGGTTGCAAAAACAACACCGAGTGCGACGCCCTCCTGATCAACACCAACTCCCGCACGGACACGTATCCGGCCATCACCGTGCGCGGAAACCAGAACTTCGTGCAGCACGAGGCCTCCGTTTCCAAGGTCAGCGCGGAGCAGATCTTCTATCTCATGTCGCGCGGGCTGTCCGAGGGCGAGGCGATGAGCCTCTCCGTCAACGGCTTCGTCAACGAACTCACGCGCCAGTTTCCGATGGAATATTCCGTCGAACTCAAGCGCCTCATCGACCTGGAGATGGAGGGCTCGGTCGGCTGACTCATAAGACCAGTCACAGAGAACACAGGGATGCGCAGAGATCGCCGGGATGGCTCTGTGATCTCTGTGGCCCCTCTGTGATCTCTATGACGAAAAGTTTTCTCATGATTTCTGAAATGACACCGACCCAGCCCGCTGTTGCCAACGGCTCCGCCCTCGCCGCCGCATTCGAGAAGCATCTCGCCGCCCAGGGCGACGCTCCGGAGTGGTGGATGGAAATGAAACGCAGGGCGTTCGCCACCTACGAGACGCTGCCCATGCCCACCCGCAGGAACGAGCCGTGGCGCTTCTCCAGCCTGCGCGGCCTCGACCTCTCCGTCTACGAAATGAGTTCCGCCGCGGAGACCGCGGACGCCGACGCCCTGCTCGAAAGGGCCGAACTGGTCGAGCACCGCGCCGGCCGTGTCGCCTTCGCCGACAACGCGCTCCTCGCCCACGAGCCCGTCTCGCCGGAACTCGAGGCGCGCGGCGTCGTCTGGGCGCCGCTCTCGGAGGCGTTGGTCAAACACCGCGAGCTGCTCCAGGAATACTTCATGGCCCAGGATCCGCACCTCGGCTCGGAAAAGTTCGCCGCGCTGCACTCGGCCTTCGTCTCGACCGGCTCGCTCCTCTACGTCCCCGCCGGCGTGGAGATCGAGCTGCCCTTCGTCGCCCGCCACTGGGCCTCGACCGAGGGCACGGCGGTTTTTCCCCACACGCTGGTGATCGCCGGTGACAACGCGAAGGTGACGCTCGTCGATGCCTTCGGCTCGGCCGCGCCGGCGCAGAGAAACTTTGCCTGCGGATTCAACCACCTCTTCGCCGGCAACGGCGCGCGCATCAAATACTACACGCTGCAAAACTGGAGCCCGAACACCATCGGCTTCCAGATCAACAGCCTCGTGGCCGCCCGCGACGCGGTCATCAACTCCCTCGCGGTCAACGTCGGCTGCAGCCACTTCCGCTCGGAAAGCCAGAGCATCCTCGAGGGCCCCGGCGGCAACGTGGAGATGTTCTCCCTCAGCGTGACCGATGGGAAACAGGAGATCGACCAGCGCACGCTGCAGTCGCACCTCGCGCCCAACGCGCGCTCGAATCTCCTCTTCAAAAACGCGCTCATGGACGACTCCCGCACGATCTTCTCCGGCATGATCCGTGTCGCCGAGGACGCGCAGAAGACCGACGCCTACCAGTCCAACCGCAACCTCCTGCTCAGCGACACGGCCGAGGCGAACTCGCTTCCCGGCCTCGAGATCGGAGCCAACGACGTGCGCTGCACCCACGGCGCCACGAGCAGCCAGATCGACGAGAGCGAACTGTTCTATCTCCTCGCCCGCGGCATCGACAGGAAGGCCGCCCGCGAGCTGCTCGCGTTCGGCTTTTTCGAGGAGATCATCGGCCACATCGAAAACGAGGAAATGGCCGAAGGGGTGCGCAGCCTGATCCTGAAAAAATTCCGCGAAACCACCGCCCGCAACGGCTGATCCCGGCGGCATTTCCCACCATTCCCAGCGGCAGGGCCACGAGCCCTGCCGCTTTTTTTCGCCATTGCCCCTGGTCGCGGCCGCTTCTCCCCCGAAAAAAGCATTCCCGTGTAAGAGCCCCGCGCGACGCTGCGTTTTGCGAACGAATCCCCGTGCCGGCCAACCCCGCGCGGGCTCGATGCACCATGACTTCAACTTTGCTTTGTATGGCCGACTTCGACGCCGAACTCGATGATGAGATCACGATCCCGTTTGGCGCGACCTGCACGCTCGAGTCCATCCGCCTCGCGACCGTGGGCTCCCACGCCTTCGCGATCCCCTTCGTGGAAACGCCCTCGCACGTGTCGCTCGCCCGCCAGGTCGCGCACGACGAAGGCGGATGGAACGGCCTCGTCTTCACCCTGCGCGGCAACCGCACCGGCTGCGGCTCGCTCCGGGTCGGCTTCCGCGACCTGCGCTCGCAACAGATCGTGGCGGAAAAAGTCCTGCGCGTGACCGTCCGCTGAACGCGCCGCCCGCGGCAGGAGGCCAGGAGCCAGCCAATCCTCATCGGCGCTCGTCTCCATTGATCCGCTTGCGGCGGGCCGGTTCAGCGTCATCATTGCGCGTGACACCATGAGCGAATCACGCGAACGCATCCTCTCCCGCGAGATCCCGGCCGTCGAGATCCCCAGTGGCGCGCCAATCACGCTGCCCGCGGGCTTGAAAGTGCACATCACCCAGACCCTGGGCGGGAGCTTCACGGTCATGACCGACACCGGCCTCGCCCGCATCTCCGGCGAGCACGCCGACGCGATCGGCGAGACCGCCCCCGAGCACCCGGGCACGGCGCCCGAGGCCGCGCATGAGGAGGCGCCGAGCGAGGAGCAGCTCTGGGCGCAACTGCGCAATGTTTACGATCCCGAGATCCCGGTGAACATCGTCGATCTCGGCCTCGTTTACTCGCTCGAGGTCCAGCCGCCGGCCAGCGACGGCGGCTACACGGTCGAGATGCAGATGACCCTCACCGCGCCGGGTTGCGGCATGGGCCCCGCCATCGCGGAGGACGCCCGCAACAAACTCATGCTTGTCCCGGGCGTCGATGAGGCGAACGTCAACCTCGTCTGGGAGCCGCCGTGGAATCAGACGATGATCAGCGAGGAAGGCCGGATGAAACTCGGCCTGATCTGATCCCGGCCTTCTGATCGGCGTGCCGCGAATGCCGCGGCACGCGCCCGGACGCGCGGCCTCGTCATGCCGCGACGCGCAAGCCGATTCTGGCGGCCAGCGCGGACAGCTCGCTCCCCGAGGCCGGAAGGCAGGGGATCAATTGCGAGCCGTGCTCCATGATCGCGCGGTCGGCTTCGGAGGCTGTTTCCATCCGGCCCTCCAGGCCGAGCAACCGCCGCCATTCCTCGCGACGATCGCGGTCGTAGGCCTCGAGCGCGTTCGCCCCCGCCCCGGCCGTCACCCGCATCCCGATCGCCGAGGCGAGATCCCGGCCTTCCCGCAGGCCGACGTTCATGCTCTGGACTCCCGCGGGGCCGGTCAGGTGCGCCGCGTCGCCTGCAAGCCACACGCGCCCGCTTCCGAAGGACGAGGCCAGGCGCCTCTCGAAACGCACGAGCATGCGCCAATACACCCGCTCGATGTTCATCCTGCATTGCGGCGCCCGATCCTCCAGGAGTTGATGAAAAAACGTCTCCTCCAGGGCCGGATAGACACCAGGGCCGAGAATCTGCACCGGATCGTGGTTCTTCTCGCGGATCGCCTCCGGATGGCGCGCGGGATCCACGGAGAAACTCCAGCGCCCGCGATTGCCGGGCAGGGGCCAGAACACGGCGAGGCCGTCCTCGTGCAGCACAAGTGAAACCTCCCGCCCCGTGTCGCCTGCCGACTCGAACTCGTACACCGCGCAATGCTCCGCCGGCGCCACCTCCGGAAAGTCGATCAACGACTGCCGCCGCACGAGCGATTGATGGCCGTCGGCGCCCACGATGAAGCGCGCCTCCAGCTCCGGGGATTTGCGAACGAGCCACTCGAAGCGGGCGGCGGCATACCCGATCACGCCCGTTTCCAGCTCGTCCAATCCGACCTCCACGCGCGCATCCTCCGGCGTGAAGCGGGAAAGGCGCGTGTTCCAGCGCACGTCCACGCCGCGACGCGCAAGCGCCTCCGCCAGCGTCGCCTCGATGACATCCTGGCCCACGACCGCGACGAAGGGGAACCTCGCCTCCTCGCCCGCGGTCGGCAGACTGACAATCCGCCGGCCCCCGCTGTAAATGCTCATGCGCGACACCTTCACGGCCTGCGCGACGAGCGTTTCGGCGACGCCCAGTTGATCGAGCAACTCGAGCGAGGCTGGATGCAAAGCGAGCGCGTAGCTGTGCGTCACTCCGCTCGACTTCGCATCGACGACGGTCACGCCGACACCGGCCTCGTTCAAGAAAAGCGCGGTCGTCAGGCCCACCGGCCCCGCCCCCACCACCACCACATCGGTCTTGTGCGATTTCATGATGCTCCTTTCTCGCGCGTCTCCGTGGGGGGAAGCGGATGATCGCGCCGGCGCTCGCGCGCCTCAGAGGAAACACTATCGCTTCAGTTCCGTTTCAGCAAGCGCGCTTCCATCGACGCGCTTCAAACGCGGAGCGCGGCCCGGACGCCGGCCCTTCCCGCTGGAACCGCGCGCATTAGGCACTTGCGCGACCTCGGAATGCGCGTCCACTTTTCGACCAGACATGAAACTTTCCACGCGCATGATGGCCGACAAGGAGAACAACAACGACAACACGCCTTCGACCGCCCCGGCGAGTGTCAAGGCGCTCATGCAGCGCAAGTTTCTCGAGCAGCGCAAAGTGTTCCTCTGGGGCGAAGTGAACGACGAGTCCGCCGAGGATCTGGTCGAGAAGTTCCTCTTCATGGAACTCTCCGATCCCGGAAAACCGATCACGTTCTACATCAATTCCCCCGGCGGCTCGATCACTTCGGGCATGGCCGTGTACGATACGATCAAGATGCTCAAGTCGCCCATCACCGTCGTGGTGACCGGCATGGCCGCGAGCATGGGCTCCATCCTGCTTTGCTCCGCGCCGAAGGGCAGTCGCTACGTTTACCCGCACGCGCGCGTCCTCATCCATCAGCCCCTCATCACCGGCCGCATGGTCGCGCCCGCCGTGGACATCAACATCCAGGCGAAGGAAATGGAGCGCCTCCGTGTCGAGTTGAACAACATCCTCGCCGCCTCCAGCGGCCAGCCGCTCGAACGCATCGTCAAGGACACCGATCGCGACTTCTACATGACCGCCCAGGAAGCGATCGATTACGGCCTCGCCGATTACATCGTGACCGAGGTCTGACGGCGCGCGGCTTCCCCACGGCCGCGGCCGCGTCTGCATGCGCAATCCCGCCATTGCATCGCCTCGTCCGTTCCGCTAAGCGCAAAGGCATGATGCGTCGCCTCGCCAGCCTCATCGCCCTTTTCGCCGCGGCGCCCCTGCTCGCGCATGCGCTCAAGTGGAAACAGACCCTGATCGAACAACAAGCGGGCCCCTTCGACGAGCAGGCTCACGCGAAGTTTCAGTTCACCAACGGCGGCGGGACCGCGGTCACGATCACGAACATCCAAACGAGTTGCGGCTGCACCGTGCCCACGCTGGCCAAACGCGCCTACGAACCCGGCGAGAGCGGCGAGCTGGAGGTGATTTTCACTTTCAACGCGCTGATTGGAAAGCAGACGAAAACCATCACCGCCACGACCGACGAGGAAGGCGGCAAGGGCTACGAACTGACGCTTCAGGTCGACATCCCCAAGCTCTACGAACTCGACCGGCATTTCGTCGTCTGGCGTCGCGGAGACTCCCTCGAGCCCAAGACGCTCGATCTCCGCGTCCTCCTTCCCGACGTGATCAAAGTCGTCGGCGTCGAATCCGCGAACGAACGGTTCACCGGCGTCGTCGAGCCCGGCGAGGAACCCGGCGCCTACAAGATCGTGATCACGCCCTCGAGCACCGAGAGCGTGACCCAGGCCAGCCTGCTCGTGAAAACGGACAAGCCGGTCGACGCCCCCAAAGTGATCACGCTCTACGCGCTCGTGCGCTGAGGCTCCCGGACCCCGCGCGGCCGAATCCGTCCCGCTCACGCCCGCGTGAAAGCCCTCCGCGAAACGATCGTCTTGATCCTCGTCGCGATCGTGCCCGCGGCGCTCGCGGTGATGTTTCACCCCGACCTCGCCAACCGCGGCCGCGCCGGCCTCGACGCCGGAGCCGTGCGCCTCGAGGAAGCGCGCGCCTGGGATGCGCCGGTCCTGTGGATCGACGCGCGTGATGCGGAATCGTTTGCCCGCGGCTCGATCCCCCACGCCGTCCACCTCGCCCCCGAACGCTTCGAGAGCGACCTCGGCGCGGTTCTCGCCGCCTGGCAACCGGGCGCGCGGATCGTCGTGTTTTGCGGCTCCCTCTCGTGCGCCACGAGCCAGGAGATTGCGCAACGCCTGCGCGACGCCGGGCTCGACGATGTCCACCATCTCCACGGCGGCTGGGAAGCGTGGCAGGAAGCCCGCCAACCGTGAAGCTCTGGACCCAACGCCTCGCGCGCTGGATCGTCGGCGCGCTTTTCATCTACGCCGGCGGATTGAAAGCGGGCGCGCCCGGCGCCCTCATCCAGGACATCTGGAACTACCGCCTCATCCCGGAAGACGCCGCCTACTGGCTCGCCGCCGGCCTTCCCTACCTCGAGATCGTCGCAGGCCTCGCCCTCCTCACCGGCCTGCAAATGCGCGGCGCGCGCCTCCTCGCCGCCGGCCTGTTGATCGTCTTCATCGCCGCCCTCGCCTCCGCCTGGATCCGCGGCCTCGACATCAGTTGCGGCTGCTTCGGCTCCGCGAGCGCCGAACACGCCAGCTACCCCCTCCTCATCGGAAGAAACCTCGCCCTCCTCGCCGCCCTCGCCTGGTGCGCCCCCACCCCGCGCCAGGAAATAAAAGCCAAATCACTGTAACGTACGTTACAAAAAAGCGGCTTTCAGCGTCCCGCGTCGGTGAGCTGGCGGAGCTGCTCCGACCAGGCGGTTTGGCGGGCGGCATCGCCGGCGGCGGTGGCCGAGGCGATGCCACGGGGGAGCGCGTGCCGCTTCCATGAGTCGTCGAATTCGGGCATCGAGAGGAGACGATCGAAGAGCGACAGCGCCTCGCGATGATCTCCCAGGGCCGTGAAGCAATCCGCCGCCGCGAGGACGAGCGCGAACTCCTGCGGTTTCCACGGACGATCGAGCAGGAAGTCTTCGAGCATCGGGCGCGCGGCTCCGGGCGGACCGTTTTCGCGAAGGTGATCGAACAAGCGCAGCGCAAGCACGGGCGCGTGTCCACGTTCGCCGACCCCGACCCCGGCGAGCCAGCGGGCGGCGTCTGCCTGCGAGCCCGTGCGCGCGCGGCGGTTGTATTCGCGAATCCACACATGCGGACGCAACGCGGGCTCGATCGATTCGATCCGCTCGAGCTGTCCATCGAGAGAAACCGCAAACGGCCGGTAGAGCGGATCGCCGATCAGGACCGCCTGCCAGCTCAACGCGGGCAGCGCATAATAACCAGCCTCGCCCCACGTTCGGCCCTGCGCCAGGGCTTCGATCAAAAGATCCGGGCGGTGCGAAAACTCGAGGTAGGGCTCGAAGACATTGCCGACGGTCGCCGCCGCCCCGCGCGCGACGAGCGGCCCGCACCAGCCCGCGCTGTCGGATCGCACGGCGCGGGCCGAGAAGCTGTGGATGTGCATCGCGATCGCGCCCGGCGCGAAACGAAAACCCGGAAGGCGAAACGGCCCGGCGAGGTCGCGCGCGTGCCAGCCGAAGTAAAGCGCCGGCGCATCGCAGCGCATCCACGATTCCATGACGCCGCGCGCCGCATGCGCGTCGACGTCGAAATCCATCGCGCGCGCGGTTTCCGCCACGGCGCCGAGCCAGCGATCGCCGGCCGCGTGCGGCCCGCCGGCATCGACATAGGCGCGCCCCGCGAGGCCGGCGCGCTCGACCGCGATCGCTGTATCGATCATCTGGATACAATCGCCGGGCGACGGCCCGTCGATGCGCGCGACGCGAACGACGGAACTCAGCGCGATCGCGCCCGGCTCTTTGACTCGAAACAGCGGATTCGGCGCCGGCCCGGACACGGTTCCCGGAGCCGAGGCGAGCAACGCGAGTTCGCCATCCACGGAAGCCTGCGAGGTGCGCAACCGCTCCGGAATCCGCGCCGCCTCCTTGTCCACCCGCTCGTGATCGTGCGCGATCCGCAGCGGCACGCCGCGCAGAAGGACAAGGTAACTGATCCGGTGCGACAGCGGCGCGATGCGATTGCGGCCGATGGCATCGGCCAGGGTCGGCGGAGCGGCGTCGATCCAGCCGCCTTTCACCAGCTCTTCCTGCAACGGATTGTGGATCGCGTCGACGAACGCCCGCCACGTGATCGTCTCCTCCACCGGCATCGGCAACGCGATGATGTTCTCCACCGGCACTCCCCTCGCCCGGGCGTAGTGCCCGGCCAGCGCGATCGAATCCGTCTCCGCCGCGTTGGCGACCAGCACGATCCGCCCGGCTTCGGCGGCATCGCGTCCCGCGTCGCTCCCGGAAACCGGGATCGCCTGCGCCTTCGGCAGGACGACGGCGCACGCCAGCGCGATCGCGACAGCCTTCGCCTTCACGCGCGGCGTCGCCGATCGCCTTCGACCGCGGCGAGGCGCAAACGTTTGAAGCGCACGAGCGCGCCAGGGCATGCCCCGACACAAACGGTCCGCTCTTGATCGCGCATGGGAATCAGCCGTTGCTCATCCGCCGAGCATCCGCGCCAGGCGATAGCCCACAGCGACCGCCACGAGGCAAACGATGACGCTGCCGACGACGTTTCCCGCCGCCCGGATCCAGTCTCCGCCCTGCATGAGCCGAAGCGTTTGCAGGCTGAACGAGGAGAAGGTCGTATACCCGCCGAGCACGCCCACCATGAGCAGTTGCCGCGCCTCCGGGGACAGCGCGATGCGCGGCGAATCGTTGAACGCCGCCAGCACGCCGATCGCGCATGAGCCGGTTACATTCACCGCCACCGTGCCCCAGGGAAACGTCTCGCCCACGCGGGAGCCGATCATCTCCGCAACCCAATGCCGGGCGGCGCCTCCAAACGCCGAGCCGAGAGCGACAAGCAAAAGCGCGCGCATAAGCGAAAACCGATCCTGAACGCGCCGGTTCCGCGAGCAAGCCCACGAACGGACTCGGCCACGAAAACCAAAACTCTGTCGCGTACGTTACAGTATTCTGGCTTTTGTGGGCGCTCGCCGCTGATCTCAGTTTCGTGCTTCGCTGGCGGCGGCGCGGTTGGCTTCGAGGCGTTTGAGGGTCTGGTTGTAGACTTCGATGCCGTTGGCGACGGCGGCGGCGAGGCGGTTCCGATAGGCTTCGGTCGAGACGAGTTTTGCTTCCTCCGCATTTGAAAGGTAGCCGCCCTCGACCAGCAGGCCGGGGCAGGAAAGGTCGCGCAAGACGGCGAAGCGCGCGCGTTTGAGGCCCCGGTCGGGCAGCTTCAATTCCTTCAACAGGATCCCGTGAACCGTGTATCCAAGGTATGAATTCCACGGATCGAAACGGTTTCCCGGCAACGCGATGCCGTCCTCCACCCGCTTCTCCTCGCTGCCGGTGGAGCGCTGGGATTGCGGCGTGAGCACGTAGGTCTCGATCCCGCGCACCTTCGCCGAGCCGGCGGCGTTGAAATGCAGGCTCACGAAGAGGTCCGCCCCGGCGGTCGTCGCGCGCAAGGGACGCTCCGGCAGCGGCACATAACTGTCGTCCTCGCGCGTGAGCATGACGCGGAATCCGCGCGCCTCGAGGAGCGTCTTCAACCGCCGCGCGACATCGATCGTGAAGTCCTTTTCGAGCAGCTCGAGCTTTTCGTTGCGCGTGCCCTTGTCGATTCCGCCGTGGCCGGGGTCGAGGGCGATGATCTGGATCGGCGGGCGCGGCTCGTTCAGTTGCGGCGCGAGGATCGGAACGAGCAGGCGATCGCGATCCACGCTGGAAAACCGCAGGCCCTTTTCATCCCTGACCGCGCCTTCGCCCATGAAGACGCGCGCGCCGTTGAGCAGGACTTCGCGACTGTCGAGACTGAAGACCAGCTCGGTCCACTGGCTCGCGAGGCGAAGCTTCTTCCCGGGCTCCAGCCAGGAGGGCTCGAGCCCGAGGAAGCGGGCGAGATCGTGGACGGAAACCCGTTCGGCGGGCGAGGGTTTCTCCCCGGCGATCGGAGCGTCTGGCGCCGCCGGCCGGGCCGGCGCGAGCGCCCCGGCGGGGGCGGCGCGGACCGCGGTGCCCGCCAGCGTGCCCGACGCGAGCGCGAGCAATGCGACGAGGCCCCGCCCCGCCGTCACGACCGGGTCGCCTGTTCCGTCTTTTCCACTTTCTCCGCGGTTCCGCGCTCGGTTTCGGCTTCCGCTCCCGCTTCGGCTTCGCCCCCGGCCTCGTCGATATTGTACTTCAGCTTGCGCTTGTTCGCCGGGAGCGGAGACATCATGACGATGATATTGCGGCCCATGAGCCGGGCGTCGTTGTCCGGATGCCCCACGTGGTTGAGGTCGGCGACGGCGCGCTTGATCGTCTCGAAGCCGACCTCCGTGTGCGCCATCTCGCGGCCGCGGAAGGTGAGCGTCAGCTTCACCTTGTTTCCGTGGTCGAGAAACTCCTCGGCGTGGCGCAGCTTGGTCATGTAGTCGTGCGCCTCGACGCGCGGGCGAAACTTGACCTCCTTGACCTTGGTCGCGCTGCCCTTGCTGTCCTTGGACTTCTTCTGTTGCTCGTAAACGTATTTGCCGAAGTCCATCACACGACAGACCGGCGGGGTCGCCTGCGCGGCGACTTCGACAAGATCGAGCCCGGCCTGCTGCGCGAGAGCAAGCGCCTGCGAAGTGGGCATGACACCGGCCTGGCGGCCGTCTGGAAGGATCACCCGGATCTCCGGGGCACGAATCCGCTGATTGCGGCGGATGGCGGCGAACGGGTCGTTGTTTCGACGATAGTAGGGATTCCGGGGACCCGAAAACGAGGGCTTAGGCATTCAGATGGTGGATGGGTTCAATGCAGGCGGAACTGGACTCCTGCCCTCGACAGAGGTGGTTTTCAACCTCTTTTTCGGGGACTGCGGGAGCCGGACAAAGTCGCAAAAAGCGGATTCAAACGCTGAAACTCTCCCCGCACGAGCAACTGGCTTTCGCGTTGGGATTGGTGAACTTGAAGCCGCCGGCGACGAGGCTGGACGAGTAGTCGATCACGGTGCCTTTGAGGTAGAGCGCGCTCTTGCTGTCCACCAGGATCGAGACGTCGTCGAAGCGGACGAGGATATCGCCCCGCTTCGTGTCCGCGGTGAAACGCATCTTGTAGGAGAGCCCGTTGCAACCGCCGCCGGAGATGGCGACGCGCAGGAACTCGCCCGCATTTTCCCGCCCCCGCAAGGCGCGCGCCTTGGCCACGGCGGGCCCGGTCAATTTGACCAGCCGTTCGTTGCCCTCGCGGACGCCCTCGGGAAGCATGACTGCGGTTTCACTCATCGGATTCAGGGCGCTGATTATCGGCGCCGTTTCGCATTTGGCAAGTGGCGCTCGCGCCGGGCGGGGCGAATCGACGTTCCCGGCCCCCTCAACGCCGGACTTGCGTCGCGGCCCCGAAAAGAGAAACAACATACGCATGTCCCGCCCCCCCGCAGGCACGGCTGTTGCGAGAAAACAGGCCACGCCCGCGCGCGCAAATGCGGACACCGCGGTCGCGCGGTTTTGCCTCATCCTCGCCTTGTGCGAGAAAGCGCTGCCACCCGCGTGGCTGGAGGCGCTCGAGATCACCGACGCCACGGTGGACGCGGCGATATCGGCGGGCCTCGTGATCGAGCAGGCCGCGGGCTTCGCCCTCTCGAAAGGCGCCGATCGCGCGCGTCTCATCGCCGACGCGGCATGGTCGTCGCGCCGGCAGCTTCATCTCGCGCTCGCCCAGGCCTGCATGCGTCCACCCGTGCGCCTCGAGGACGCGGCCCGCCACCTCGAATCGACGGGTTCGCTCGCGGAAGCCGCCCGCGCCTGGCTTTCCGCCGCCGATGTCCATTGCCGCCGCCACCGGCACAAAGCGGCGGGAAACTGCCTCGCCCTCGGCCTGCGTTTCCTGCCGACCGAGACGGACGACGGCGAGGTCGAAAACATCATCGAACGCATCGGGCAGTGCGCGTCGCTCTCCGGCGAGGAGGCGCGCGCGATCGAGCTGCTCGTCGAATGGGGAAACACGCCGCCCTGGAACGCCCGGCCCGTCGTCCGCGCGACCACGCAGCTCGTGCTCGCCACGCTGCTCACGAACGCGCAACGGCACGCCGACAGCGGTCGCGCCCGCATGCGCGCCGCGCGCGACCTGGCCGCGCTCGGACAGAACGCCGAAGCGGCGGCCGCGGCCAATGCCGGAGCGCAGACGCTGAACGGGGCGCTGCAATACAACGCCGCAATCGAGGCGGGCGAGTTCGCCCGGGAAGCGGCGCGCAAGGCCGGCGATCCCGCGGCGGAAGCGGAAGCGTTCCTTGTGCTCGGCTTCGCTTTCGGCGCGCTCGGCCGCACTGCGGATGGTTTCGCGGAGATGAGACGCGCGCTCGACATCGCCCTCACCCATCGGCTCACCGGTCTCGCCGCCAACGCCTATCGGGTGCTCGGGTATGTCAACGAATACGCGTCCTGCTACGGCGAACAGCAAAAGGCGTTCACCCAGGCGATCGACTTCTGCCGGCGCTACGACCAGAGCGAGATCGCCGAGCTTTGCCTCGGTTGCCTGTCGGTTTCGTATTTCCGTTCGGGAGACTGGAAACGCAGTGAAACAACCGCGCGCAACGTGATCGCCAGCCGGACCTCGCCGCCCGTCTCGAAAGCGGTGGCGCAGGGCGTGCTCGGGCTCTTGCACGCATACCGTGGATCGGCACGGCCCGCCGTCCGATTGCTCGAAAGTTGCGTGGCGGGCTGCCGCGCCTTCGGCGTGCTGGCAATCGAGTTCCTTTTTCTGCTTGGGAAAGCCGTCGTCGAGGAAACAGCGGGACGGAACGACCAGGCCTCGCGCCATCTCCTCACGCTGCTGGAATTCTGGCGGGAGACCGAGGACCGGCACGACGCCATTCTCGGGCTCACCCACGGCGCGATCCATTTCGCGGCTCTCGGGCGTCGCGAAGAGACAGCGGAATTCGCGGAAGCGCTCGACTGGATCGCAGGAGCCACGGCCACTTCCGAGGCGACCGCAGCCGCGCAGCTCAGCGCCGCGGAACTGGCGCTCCTCGACAGCGACTCGTCCGCAGCGGTCCGGCTGCTGCGAAAGGCGGTCGAGAACTACGATCGGTGCGATCTCTCGCTCGAATGCGTCCGCGCCCGGATGCGGCTCGGCGCCGCCTTGCGCGCCACGGGCGACACGCGCCACGCCGACGCCTCCCTTGCCGGGGCGCTCCAACAGGCGAGGCGGCTCGGCGCCCGGCCGCTGGTGGCGCAGATCGAGGCGCTGCGCGAAACGCCCGCCGCAAACGCCGCGCCCTCCGCGGGCCTGTGGGAAACCCTTTCTCCCCGCCAGCGCGAAGTCGCCCGCGCGCTCGCCCGCGGATGGACGAACAAGGAGATCGCCGCCGAACTCGACCTCTCCGTGCGCACCGTGGACATGCACGTCGCGCACATCTTCGCCCGCCTCGATTGTCGCACGCGCGCAGAAGCCGCCGCCCGCATCGCGGCCGACCTCGGCTGAAAAAAGGGCACAGAAGGCAACGAAGGTAACAAAGGAAAGACAGGAGGAAGTGAAGCTCCTCGGGCGAGCCCCGAAGCATCGAAGGAAATGCAGGAGCGGCTTCAGCCGCAATCTCCGCTCTGTAGCAGCCGACGTCAGGAGGCTGGCCGAGCATCGCGGCTGAAGCCGCTCCTACCCCAAAGACGAAGCAAGCTTCGGGGAATGAACCCGCATGCGATTCAACGCCTTCGCTACCTTCGTTGCCTTCTGTGCAGTTTCTGCAGACCGAATCGCTCGATACGGTAATTGTACGAATATCGCGCAAGCCGTTTGTGTGGCATGATCGGCGGCACGATGTGCACCCTCTGCAAACAACTCGACACCACCAAAATCGATGCCTTCGGCGAACGCCTGCTCGGCATCCTCAACAGCGGCTCCCTCGCCCTCCTCATCTCGCTCGGGCATCGCACCGGGCTGCTCGACGCGATGGCGAAACTGCCGCCCTCCACCAGCGACGCGATCGCGAAGGCCGCGGGGCTGAACGAACGCTATGTGCGCGAATGGCTCGGCGGCATGCTCGCCGGCCGCATCGTCGAATACTCGCCGGATAAAAGCGCATGGTCGCTTCCAGCCGAGCACGCCGCGCTCCTCACCCGGGCGGCTTCGCCGAACAACATCGCGGCCTTCATGCAATATATCGGCTGCCTCGGCATGGTCGAGGATCGCATCGTCGAGTGTTTCAAACACGGCGGCGGCGTGCCCTACTCCGGATTCGATCGCTTCCATGAAGTCATGGCCGAGGACAGCGGCCAGACGGTCGTCGCCGCGCTCTTCGATCACATCATCCCGCTCGTGCCGGGACTGCACGAGAAACTCGAAGCCGGCATCGAGGCGCTCGACCTCGGTTGCGGCCGCGGCATCGCCATCCGCCAGCTCGCGATGCGGTATCCGCAAAGCCGGTTCACCGGAATCGATTTCTCGGTCGAGACGATCACCTGGGCGAGAGAGCAGGCGTCCAACGACAGCCTCGTCAACCTCCGCTACGAAGTCGCCGACGCGGCGCATATCGATTTCGAACAGCGCTTCGATCTGATCACGACCTTCGACGCGATCCACGACCAGGCGCGGCCGGACATCGTGCTCTCGCGCATCGCCCGCGCGCTCCGGCCGGACGGGATTTATCTCATGCAGGACATCCATGCCTCATCGAGGCCGCACCTGAACATGGACCATCCGGCGGGCGCGCTGCTCTACACCGTTTCCACCATGCACTGCATGACCGTGTCGCTCGCGCAAGGCGGCATGGGCCTGGGCACGATGTGGGGCCGGGAACTCGCGCAAAAGATGCTCGCCGAGGCCGGCTTCGGATCCGTCGAGATCAAGCGCCTCGCGCACGATTTCCAGAACGACTACTACATCGTCCGGCATCAAGCCGGCGCGTGACGGGAGTTTGTGGCCCTGCCCTGGCCGGGAGGGCGGGGAGCCACTCCAGACTCCATGCGCCATGCGGATGGCCGGGGTTCTCGTTTTCCACGTTGCGGTTGTCCGCGCGCGTTTCTACGCAGATGCGCGATGTCGCGCGTGCCACACCTTTTCGTTTCCCGGCGATCCCTCGTCCTCGCATGCCTGCTCCCTTTTTGGGCTTCCATCGCATGCGCCGAGGAAACGGTCGCCGGCGCGTGGGAGACCTATCTCGTCTTCGAGAAAAACTGCGCCGAATGCCACGGTGGACACCTCGCGAAGCCGAAGGGGAAATTGGGATACATCCTCGACCTCCCGCGGCTGGTCGAGGAGGACTACATCTTCCCGAACGAACCGGAGCGTTCGGATGTGTTCACGGCGATGATCACGGACGACCCCGACATGCGCATGCCGCCGGAAGACAGCGACGGGCCGCGGCCGACCGAGGCGGAAATCGAAACCGTCCGCCAATGGATCGCCGCCGGCGCGCGAATCCATCCCCTTTCTCCAACAACCGCCGGGACGCCGGCTGAGAACGTCGCCCCGGCGCGCCGTCCCGCGGAGTTTTCCCTCCCGCGGCTGATCGGACGGCTCCATCCGACGATCGTCCATTTCCCGATCGCGCTGCTGCTCTGCGCGGCGGCGGCCGAACTCGGTTTCTTCCTTCGCCCGTCGATGACATGGACGCCCGGGATGGTGCGCGGCTGTGTCTGGATCGGCGCGTTCGGGGCGCTGGCCGCCGTCGCGTGCGGATGGATCCTCGCCGATCAGGAAGGCCTCGCCGGAGGGGACACCGAAACGCACCGCTGGCTGGGCGTCGCGACCGCGGCCGTCGCTGTCGCCATTCTTTGGATACACCAATGGAGCGCCGGCCGGGCGCGCGGGCGCGGGATTCTGCTGGTCGCGCTGCTCGCCGGCGCCGCGCTCGTCGTCATCGCCGGCCACACCGGCGGGGTGCTCGTCCACGGCGAAGACTATCTCTGGAAGCGGTGACGCGCGATTCAGCGCGCGACGAGATCCGGACCGAGACGAACCGCCCTCGCCGCCGGAATGGAAACCTCCTCCGCGCGATCACCGGAGCGGATCTTCGTCGTCGCGGCGCGCGTGGAACGGATCACGGCCGCGGTCAGCGCGCCGTCCTTCCACTCGAGATCGACCTCGAAACCGCCGCGCGCGCGCAGGCCGGCCACGCTTCCGGACGGCCACGCCTTCGGGAGCGCGGGAAGGAAGTGCAGCTCGTCGTTGTGCGACTGGAGCAACATCTCCGCGATGCCGGCCGTGCCGCCGAAATTGCCGTCGATCTGAAACGGCGGATGGTTGTCGAGCAGGTTGGGAAGCGTGCTTTTCGCGAGAAGCGCCTGAACGTTCCCGCCCGCCTTTTCGCCATCGAGCAGGCGCGCCCAGAAATTGATGATCCAGGCGCGGCTCCAGCCCGTGTGGCCGCCGCCGTGGGCGAGCCGTTTCTCCAGCGTGACCCGCGCCGCCTGCGCCAGCTCCGGCGTGGCGAGCGGCGAGATCGCGTTTCCCGGATGCAGCGCCCAGAGATGCGAGATGTGCCGGTGCCCGGGCTCCGCCTGTTCGTAGTCCTCAGCCCATTCCATCAATCCGCCGTCGCGTCCGATCGCCGGCCCGGGCAGGCGCGACCGCGCGCGCGCCGCCTGCGCGCGAAAGTCCTCGTCCACCCCGAGAAGGCGCGCCGCTTCCTCGCTCGCGCGCAGGAGGTGATCGATGATCTGCGAATCCATCGACGGGCCGAGACAGAGCCGGCCCTTCACGCCCTCCGCCGTGATGTATGTATTTTCTGGAGACACCGACGGGCCGGTGACGAGGCGCCCGCTCGCGTCCTCGATCAAATAATCGAAAAAGAACTCCGACGCCTCCTTCATCAACGGATACGCGCGCCGCAGAAAATCCATGTTCCGCGGATCGAAGAGATGATGTTCCCAAAGATGCGTCGCGATCCACGCCGCGCCCATCGGCCAGATCGTCGAAGGCACGTGCAAACCCTGCGGCGCCGTGTCGCCCCACAGATCGGTGTTGTGATGCGCGCAAAATCCGCGCGCGCCGTACATCACCCGCGCCGTTTTCCGGCCGGGCTCGCGCATGCGCTCGAGCAGCGCGAAAAGCGGCTCGTGCAGCTCGGCGAGGTTGCACACCTCGGCCGGCCAGTAGTTCATCTCGGTGTTGATATTGATGGTGTATTTGCTGTCCCACGGCGGCAGCCATTTATCATTCCACAAGCCCTGCAGATTCGCCGCCTGCGTGCCCGGCCGGCTGCACGCGATGAGCAGGTAGCGGCCGAAATCGAAATAGAGCGAAACGAGATCGAGGTCCGCCTCGCCCGCCGCGACACGCGCGAGCCGCTCGTCGGTCGGCAGGTCCGGCGCGGGCGCATCGCCGAGCCTCAGCGAGACGCGATCGAAGAAACGCCGGTGGTCGTCGACATGCCGCGCGAGCAGGATGTCGGCGTTGAGATTTCCCGCCCGATCGAGCTGCTCCTTCAACGCCGCCTCCGGATTCTGGTGATAGAAACTCGTCGCGCCTCCGACGAGCAGGACCGCCTCGTCGGCGCCCTTCACGATGAGCGTGTCGCCGATGGCCTCGACCGATCCGCCGCGCGTCTTCGCGCGCAATCCACCGCGAAAGGAAACGCCGCCGCCACCAATCCTCCCCGCGATGAACGTGCCCGCGTCGCCCACCCGCCCCGCCGCGTCCGCGTAATGGGAATATTTCTGCCCCCCGCCCCAGCGCACGAGCCTCGCGCGAAAACCCACCCTGCCCGGCTGGTCGCCGCGGATGCGCACGGCGATGACCTGATCGGGCGCGGTGGCGAAGTATTCGCGGGTGAACTTAACGCCATCGACCGTGTAGCTCACGGTGGAAACCGCGCGCGAGAGATCCAGGTCGCGACGATAGCCAGCCGCCTCGTCGCCATGATCCATTCGCAACACGAGATCGGCAAACGGCTCGAAGTGACGCTGGTTTTCCGGCAGGCCGGCCATCGCGGTCATCGCGAGTTGTTCCGCCGCGGGAATGTCTCCGGATTTCAACAACGCGCGGATCCCCGGCAGGTTTTTCAGCGCGTCGGGATTGTTGCGATCGCGCGGCCCGCCGTACCAGACGCTGTCCTCGTTCAGCGCGATGATCTACGGCGGCGTGGCCGACGAGCGCCTCGCGCTGAACG
>CAZFCY010000090.1:0-19734 GCA_964517665.1 uncultured Opitutaceae bacterium
CTGGCCGCGCACCGCCTTCGGGTCGCTGTCGAGCAGGGCGATGTCCTCCGGCACGGGCGAGGTGAAGGGGTGATGCGTGGCCGCGTAGCCGCCGCGCTCCTCGTCGTAGCTCATCAGCGGAAAATCGACGACCCAGAGGAAATTCCACTGATCGGCCGGGATCGCGAGTTTGCCGCGCTTGACGAGCAATTGCGCGGCTTCGAGCCGGATGCGGCCGAGGATCGCGCACGCGCGCTCCCATGGCGCGGCGGCGAAGAAAACAATGTCGCCCTCCTCGATCCCGAGTCGCTTTTGCAGCTCCGCCTTCTCGGCTTCGGAAAAGAACTTCACGATCGGCGACTTCCATTCGCCCTTCTCGATTTTGATATAGGCGAGCCCGCGGGCGCCGAGCGATTTGGCGATCTCCTCGAGATTCGTCAGCTCGCCCTGCGTGATGTCGGCGAGGCCCCTGGCGTTGACCGCCTTCACCGCGCCGCCCTCGGAGGAGGCGGTCGCGGCGAAGACCTTGAAAGACGAGGTCTTGAACGTCTCCGTGAAATCCACCAGCTCGAGCGCGAACCGCGTATCCGGTTTGTCCACGCCATAGCGGTTCATCGCCTCCTGGTAAGGCATGCGCGGAAACGGCGTGGGCAGGTCGTGGTCGAGCACGTCCTTCCAGACTTTCTTCAACATGCCCTCGAAGAGCGCGTAGATGCCCTCGCGATCGATGAACGAGACCTCGACATCGATCTGCGTGAACTCCATCTGCCGGTCGGCGCGCAGGTCCTCGTCGCGGAAACAGCGCGCGATCTGGAAATACTTTTCCACGCCCGCGACCATGAGGATCTGCTTGAACTGCTGCGGTGATTGCGAGAGCGCGTAGAATTCGCCCGGATGGATGCGCGACGGCACGAGGTACTCGCGCGCGCCCTCCGGCGTGCTCTTGAAGAGTGTCGGCGTCTCGACCTCATAGAATCCCTGCGCGTCGAAGTAGTCGCGCACCGACTTGGTCGCGCGATGGCGCGCGCGGAGATTCCCGCGCATCTTCGGACGGCGCAGATCGAGGTAACGATACGTGAGGCGCAGGTCCTCGTTGACCCGGTCACCGCCGGCATCGTCGAGCGGAAACGGCGGCGTGTCGGAGACGTTGAGGATCTCGAGCGTGGCCACGTCGAGTTCGACCTCGCCGGTGGCGAGTTGCGCGTTCTGCGTGCCCTCGGGCCGCGCCAGGACCCTGCCCGACACGGCGATGACCGACTCGGGTTTGAGATGATGCGCCTTCGCCGCCACATCGGCGCTCTCCGCCCGCTCGAGCCGGAGCTGCGTCACGCCCTCGCGGTCGCGAAGGTCGATGAAAAGGATGCCGCCCTGGTCGCGGACGGTGTCCACCCAACCGGCGAGCGAAGCAGTGCTGCCGATATCGGCGCGGGAAAGTTGGGCGCAATGGTGCGTGCGGTGCGACATGGCTTTGAAAAAGAAACGATCGAGCAAGCGGTTCCGACCGCCCGCGGGCAATATGATTTTCGGAAAGGCCTGGGCGGCGTAAGGCTGATTCAATCTGTCTTTGAGGCCCCTTGGGCCGGTATTCCAGAACGGATCAGCCCTGTCGGCGGCGCGATGCGGACGATGCGTTCGTTACATTCCGTGGAACTCGGGCGTCCCGCCTGCGCTCCCCGGAATATGAGCGGACGTCATTTGTTCACGCCCGCTCGCGCGGTGAGGTTCTCCCGTTTTACCTCTCCACCAGACTCTCCCCCGTCATCTCCACCGGCTTCGCCAGGCCCATGAGTTCCAGCACGGTCGGCGCGATGTCGGCGAGGCGGCCGGTCTCGCGGAGTTTTCCGCCCTCGCAGCCTTTGCCGACCGCGTACACTTCCACGAGGTTGAGCGTGTGCGCGGTGTGCGGGCCGTTGGTCGAGGGATCCCACATCTGCTCGGCGTTGCCGTGGTCGGCGCAGACGAAGGCGCGGCCGCCCTTCGAAAGCTGCGCGTCGAGCAATTCCCGCACGCCGGCATCGACCGTTTCGACGGCTTTCACGGTGGCCGCGAGGTTTCCCGTGTGCCCGACCATGTCGGGATTCGCGAAGTTGACCACGATCAGCCCGTGCCTGCCCGAAAGGATCGCCTCCTTCGTGAGACGCGTGACTTCCGCCGCCGACATCTCCGGCTGCTGGTCGTAAGTCGGAACCTTCGGGCTCGGCGGACACGCGCGCTCCTCGCCCGGAAACGGGTCGGCGCGGTAGTTGTTGAAGAAGAAGGTGACGTGCGGGTTCTTCTCGGTTTCCGCGCAGCGGAACTGCGCCAGCCCCGCGTCGCTCACGACCTGCCCGAGGATGTTTTTCAACTTCTCCGGCTTCGGCGAGACGACCTTCACGGGAAGGCCCTTCTCATACTCGGTCATGGTGGCGTAGGTCAGGTCGATCTGCCGGCCGCGATCGAATCCGGCGAAGTCATGGATGACAAACGCCTTGGTAAGTTCGCGCGGACGGTCCCCGCGGTAGTTGTAGAAGAGAACGGCGTCGCCATCGCCGATCGTGGCCACGGGCTTGCCGGCGTCGTCCACGATCCAGGTCGGCACGATGAACTCGTCGCCCTTGCGCGAATCGTCGAGCGGATGGTCGTAATAGGCCTGCACCGCCGACGCCGCGTCCGGCGCGGTCGCGTCGGATTTTTCTCCGGTCAACATGAAGTAGGCCTTGCTCACGCGCTCCCAACGGTTGTCGCGATCCATGCTCCAGAAACGCCCGCAGACCGAGGCGATCTTCCCCACCCCGATCTCGCGGCACTGCGCATCGACCTGTCGCACGTAACCCAGCCCGCTGTTCGGCGGGGTGTCGCGCCCGTCGGTGAAGGCGTGGATGAAAACCTGCTCGATGCCGTCCTCCTTCGCCTGGCGAAGAATCCCGTAAAGGTGCTCGAGCATGCCGTGCACGCCGGCGTCGGAGACGATGCCCATGAGGTGCAGTTTCGAACCGCGCGACTTCACGCGCTGCACGACGTCTCTCCAGGTGTCGTTGGTCGCGAGGCGCTTCTCGGAGAACAGCTTGTTGAGCCGCACCAGTTCCTGATCGACGATCCGGCCGGCGCCGATGTTTTCGTGGCCGACCTCGCTGTTGCCCATGACGCCGTCCGGCAGGCCGACGTCTGCGCCGGAGGCCCGGATCAACGTCCGCGGCCACGTCGCGCGCAGCCAGTCGTCGCAGGGCGTGCGGGCGAGTTTGATGGCGTTGGTCTTGTCCTGGCTCGGATCGGGATTCCAACCCCAGCCATCACGGATGACGAGAAGCACCGGCGTCACGGCAGGTTTCATAACAAGTCGCGATTAGACCGCCCCGCCCGCCGGACGACGCAAGCCAGCAATGTCCAAGGTCCGTAAAAACCTCCCCCGGTCCTTGAGCACCTTTCCCTCCGCGCGATTGGACAAATCGCTGGTCCGCCGCTTGCTGTCTTCATGGGAAAGGAGGCGCGATGACACTGATCATTCGAGATTCCCTGGTAAATCCCCCGACCTGGTTCTCTTCGTTCCGGGATCTCACCCTGTTCTGCCACCTCCTGTTGCGCGTCGAGACGGTGATCGAATCCGAGCACGTCGATCTCTACTACCGCTGGCTGAAGGCGCGCGGCGGGATGGATTTTGTGGAGGATTTCGTCCGCCCCGGCCAGGAGGAAGGCGTCCGCCTCGACATGGAGCCGAATTATCCAAAGACGATCGTGACCGATCGCATCGTGCCGGAAAACACGCAGGCCCTGTTCAACCGCATCCGCTTCGTGAGCGTGATCTGAACCGCGACACGGCGGAGCCGCCGAGCGCGCCGTTCCCATTCGATCTGGCGCATATCAAACCCGCCCAAATTCGGACGCGCGCGATTGCGGTTTCAGCGAAACTGAATCCGGTCTTGCGACCGAAAAAACCGGCGGTCTCTCCGGATGCGGAAGTTCTTAATCGACCGCCGCTTCGGTGACTCGGAACGAATCGTTTCCCAAGGGGCGTCTCCCCTTGACAGGTCATCGGCCGGGGGCAGTATCGCCCGGTTTTTCATCCACCGGCTCAGCCGCCATGGCCCAAGACCTGAAAGACACGCTCAACCTGCCGCGAACCGATTTCCCGATGCGCGCGAATCTCGTCGCGCGAGAGCCTCAACGGCTGAAGTTCTGGGAAACCGCGCGCGCCTACGAGCGTGCCCAGGAGAAAAACGCCGGCGGTTCGCTCTACGTGCTGCACGACGGGCCGCCGTTCACCAACGGCCACGTCCACATCGGCACGGCGCTGAACAAGATCCTCAAGGACACGATCGTCCGCTACAAACTCGCCCGCGGCCACCGCGCGCCCTACATCCCGGGCTGGGACTGCCACGGGCTCCCGATCGAGGCGAAGGTCACCACGCAGATGCGC
Source organism: uncultured Opitutaceae bacterium (assembly GCA_964517665.1). Taxonomy (GTDB): domain Bacteria; phylum Verrucomicrobiota; class Verrucomicrobiia; order Opitutales; family Opitutaceae; genus Congregicoccus. Next base: position 4,373 of record CAZFCY010000090.1, read on the forward strand.
GAGGAGGGAAAGATCCTCGCGACGCCGGAGCTGCGCGAAGCGTGCGCGGCGTTTTCCGCCGGTTTCATCGAGACGATGCGCGCGCAGTTCCAACGGCTCGGCGTGCTCGGCGATTGGGACGCGGAATACCGCACGATGAACCCGCCCTACGAGGCCGAGGTGCTCCGGACCTTCGCGGCGTTCGTGGACAAGGGGCTCGTTTACCGCAGCAAGAAACCGGTTTATTGGTCGATCCCCTGCGAGACCGCGCTGGCCGAGGCCGAGATCGAATACAAGGACCACGTCAGCCCGTCGATCTGGGTGAAGTTTCCCGTGCGCAAGCCGGAGGCGCTTGGAGTCGAAGGTGACGGCGATGTCAGCGTCGTCATCTGGACGACGACTCCATGGACGCTCCCGGCCAACCTCGCGATCGCGGTGCATCCGGATCTCGAATACGTCGTCGTCGCCGCGGGCGCGGAGCGTTTCCTCGTCGCCTCCGCGCTGGTCGAGAAGTTCGCCGCCGACGTCGGTCTCGAGTCGTTCACGATCGAGCGCGCGCGCCGCGGCAGCGACCTCGAGGGCCTCGCGACGCAACATCCCTTCATCGACCGCGAAAGCCCGATCGTGCTCGCCGGCTACGTCACGACCGAGAGCGGCACCGGCTGCGTCCACACCGCGCCCGGCCACGGACTCGAGGATTACCAAACGGGTCTGAAATACGGACTCGAGATCTATTGCCCGATCGATGATCAGGGGCGCTACATCGACGACGGCCGCGTGCCGCAGTCGCTCGTCGGCGTCACGGTGCTCGAGACCGACGGCGTGTCGCCCGGCAACGACGCGGTGCTCGCCCTGCTCCGCGAGGCGGGCGCGCTGTTGAAGTTCAAGCGCTTCAGCCACAGCTACCCGCATTGCTGGCGCTCGAAGACCCCGGTCGTCTTCCGCGCGCTCGACCAGTGGTTCATCTCCGTCGATCACGACAATCTGCGCGCCAAGGCCCTCGAAGCCATCGGCACGGTCGAGTGGCTGCCCGCGTGGGGCGAAAACCGCATCCGCGCCGCCGTGCAGAACAAACCCGACTGGTGCATCAGCCGCCAGCGGCAGTGGGGCGTGCCGATCCCCGCTTTCTACGACGAGGACGGAACGCCGTTTCTCGACACCGGCGTCGTGCGCGCAATCGCCGACAAGGTCGCGAAACACGGCGTGAATCTGTGGTTCCGCGAGTCGGTGGAAACACTCCTCGAGGGCGTCGCCGTGCCCGCCTCCTGGCAGGGCAGGAAACTCGTCAAGGGAACCGACACGCTCGATGTCTGGATCGAGTCCGGCACGAGCCACCTCGCCGTCCTCAAACAGCGGAATCCCGCGATGTGGCCCGCCGACCTCTACCTCGAGGGCAGCGACCAGCATCGCGGTTGGTTTCAATCCTCGCTCTGGACGAGCCTCGTCACCACCGGACGCCCGCCTTACAAGCGCATCCTCACGCACGGCTTCGTCGTCGGGCAGGATGGCCGCAAGATCAGCAAGAGCGACGGCAAGCCGCAGACCGCGGACACGTTCATCAAGGCCTACGGCGCCGACGTCATCCGCCTCTGGGTCGCCTCGACGGACTTTCGCGACGACATCCCGCTCTCGGACGAGATCCTCTCGCACGTCGCGGAGACCTACCGGCTCTTCCGCAATACCCTGCGTTTCCAGATTTCAAACCTCTACGATTTCAACGCGCCCGCCGATCTCGTGAGCGACGAGGCGCTCGACCTCGTCGATCGCTGGGCGCTCGGAAAGACCGATGATCTCGTCCGCGCCGTCACCGCCGCCTGCGAGGCCTGCGAATTCCACCGCGTCTATCAGCTCTGCAACCAGTTCTGCTCGGTCACGCTCTCGTCGCAATACCACGACATCCTCAAGGACCGGCTCTACACGCTCGCGCCCGCCGCGCACCTGCGGCGTTCGTCGCAGACGGCGATTTATCGCATCTTTCGCGCGCTCGCGCGCCTGCTCGGCCCGATCCTCGCCTTCACGGCCGACGAGGCCTGGGCGCACTTCATCACCGGGAGCGACTTCACCGACGATCTCCTCCTGCTGCAGGGCTGGCCGGACCCCGTCGAGGTTTCGCCGCACGCGCAAGCCGTCGCCGAGGTCGAGCAGTTGCTGCGCCTGCGCGCCCGGATCAACGAGAAGATCGAGGGCGCGCGGCAATCCGGCACGATCGGCAAGTCGCTCGAGGCCGCCGTCACCCTGCGCGGCGCGGCTGGCGACGCCGACATGCAACTGGCGCTGAAAAACCGCGACGCGCTGCCCGAACTCTTCATCGTTTCCCAGGTCTCGCTCGACGTGAAGAGCGCGGGCGAACTCACCATCGATGTCGTCCATGCGCCCGGCGGCCGCTGCCCGCGTTGCTGGCGCTGGATCGAGGAACTCGAGGACGGCATCAAAAACACTCACCTGTGCCCCCGCTGCGCGGAGGCGCTGCGCGACCAGTAAACACTTCACCCCCGTTGCCCCATGGTCAAAAAGAAGAAACCATCACCCAAGAAGACGAAAAAGAAGGCGGCGAAGTCCGGGACCGCACAGGGGACGACCCACGCCAGGCCGGCCAAAAAAGCCACCAAGACCGCAAAGGCTCCAAAGGCCAAAAAGGTCGCCAAACCCAAGGCCAGGAAAGCCGCCCGGCCCGCCAAAGCCGACAAGGCCCGGACGAAGCCCGCCGCAAAAGCACTGCCCAAAAAAACCGTGGTAAAGAAAACTTCCAAACGAGGCCCTGCCCTCAAATCACACCAGCCTGCCAAGAAGACCAGCCCGGCCCCGGCGCCCGCTAAGAGCGCCACGGCCAGGCCGGCAAAGGGAAAGGCCGACGAGATCCGGCGCCTCACGCCGGATCAGCGGCGCAAGCAACTCGTCGCCAAGGCGCGCGGGACCAAGCCGCACGCCGCGTTCACCCTCGACGACGTCCGCGGCGAACTCGCCAAGGCCGCGCCCGCGCGTTCGACCGCGAAATCGAGGGCCGCGGCCGCGGAGGAATCCGCCGCCGCGAAGAAGGCCGCCGCGATCGAAAAGGCGGTCGCCGAGGCGACCATCGAACAACGCAGCTTCGGCGCCGCCTCGCTCGCCGACATCCTCGGCTACAATCCGGCGGCCAACGAGCGCCCCATCGGCGAGGAGGCGCAGATCGACAAGAAATTCACCCGTTTCTACAAGCTCCTCGTCGAGCTTCGCGAACACGTGAACACCGGCCTGCAAACGCGCTCCGAGGAGACGCTCAAGCGGTCGAGCCGCGAGGACTCCGGCGACCTCTCGGGCTACGGGCAGCACATGGCCGATGCCGGCACCGACAACTTCGATCGCGACTTCGCGCTCAGCCTCGTCTCCAACGAGCAGGAGGCGCTCTACGAGATCGAGGAGGCGATCAAGCGGATCAAAAACGGCACCTACGGCATCTGCGAAAACACCGGCAAACCGATCAACAAGGACCGGCTTCTCGCCGTGCCCTTCGCCCGTTTCTCGGTCGAGAGCCAGGCCGAGATCGAAAAGACCCAACGCCGCTCGGCCCAGCGCGGCGGCGTCTTCGGCGATGTCGCCGGCGAAGAGGGCGCGAAGTTCCTCGAAGACGATTCCGAGTGATTCGTGCCCTCGCCGCCATCTTTGAAAACCGTGCATCCCTTGGAAAGTTTCTCCCGGTCGCGACAATCGGCCTTGGACCTGAGACCGTTGACCTGTTCCGGTTCGCTTCGCGCCCGGTCTTGTCGCTGCGCTCGGAACGACTGCGTGGCTGGCTCTTGTCGTTGGTCGCCTTGGTTGCGACATAGCCGCGCCGAGTGATTTGTGCCCTCCCCGAACGCCTTCCTGTTGAGAATGTATCGCTACCGCGCCCTCTTCCTCTGGGGCGCGGTAGTGTTTGTTTTGGACCAGGTCTCGAAGGCGTGGATCAACGCCGCCCTGCCCTTTGAAACCTACTACGAACCCGGGCGGGTGACGGTCATCCCGTCGTTCTTCCACATCGTGCACGTGGGAAACACCGGCGCGGCCTGGGGCCTGTTCGCGGGCAAGAGCCTGTGGCTCGCCGTCCTCGCCGTGGTCACCCTCGGCGCGATCTTTTTTTTCCGGCGCCAGCTCGATCTCGCGCGCCCGCTCGCGCAGGTGATCTTCGGCCTGCTCTGCGGCGGCATCGTCGGCAATCTCGTCGACCGCCTCATTCACGGCCACGTGATCGACTTCCTCCTCTTCACCTTCGGCTCCTTCGACTGGCCCGCCTTCAACTTCGCCGACGCCGCCATCTGCGTCGGCGTGGGGCTCTATTTGATATACAGCTTCCGGGACGAAGGAAGGAAGAATTATGAATGATGAACGCAGAAACTGAATACACCGCGCCTCCGACGCCGCATTCATCATTCTACATTCATAATTCATAATTCTTCCTTCCTCGGCCCCGCCTTCCGCCGGATCTCCTCCGCCACATCCGGCCCGTTGTTCTCCCACACGTTTCCCGGGCCGTTGGCGTTGCGGACGAACCTCCCGCCCTCGCACCAGTTGTCGCGCACGACCATGAAGGCCGAGCCTTCGTCGAGATAAATATAGCCCCAGTGCGGTTTCTCGACCCACGAGGCGAGGGTGATCGACTCGATCGCGTTCTCCACGATCATCGTCCCGGGCTGCGCCGAAAGTGTATAAATCCCCGCCGTGTCGCACATGCGCCTCGACACATGGTGTATATGATTCGCCCGGACGATATTGCGGCGCATCGCGTTCGGGGAGCGCGTCCATCCCCAGCCGAGGCTGATGCCGCTGTAGGGCAGGTCGAAGACCTCGTTGTGCTCGATCACGAGGTCGCGCGCGTAGCCCGCGGCGATGCCGACGCAGCCCCAGTCCTCGTTGCCGCAATCGCTCACGAGGTTGTCCGCGATCCGGCCCCCGCCGCACACCTCGCGCTCGTCCGACGGATCGTAGGGAAGATGCGTCTCGTCCGCGCCGTCCTGGAACGATCCGATCTGTATCCCGTTTCCCCCGATGTCCGAAAACACGCATCCCTCCACGACGTCGCCGCGCGTGGCCGTGACGAAGTCGAGCCCGGTCATCGCGAGGTGCTCGAAACGACATCCCTCGAAGCGAATGGCGTCCGCTCCACCAACCTCGACCGCGCCCGGCGGACGCAGCAGCCATCCCTGATTGTCGAGGCTGCGCCACTCCGGCGTGCCCTTCGGATTCAGCTTGTACGCCTCGAGCATCGGAAATCCGGCCTGGAGCGGGACGTGCCCCTCGAGCGACGGGCGCAGCCACGTCGTATGTTGAAACCGGATGCCGCGAAACACGACGTGCGCCACCCGCCGGTCCACGTTTCCGCGAATCTCGACCAGCGTTTCCAGCGCCGGCGCGACCACGACCGCGCGCGCCATGTCCTCGCCCTCGCGAGGCAGGTAGCACACCTTGCCCGCCACTCGATCCAGAAACCACTCGCCGGGCTCGTCGAGGAACTCGAGCGCGTTCATGAAAAAGAACGGCGCGCGAAACGTCTCGCTCATGATCGGCTGAGGCCACGGATGCTCCGACTGGATCCGGCTCTCCGGATCGTGAAAACGCGCCGTCGCCCGTTCGCCCTCGATGCGCGCCGACTTCAGCCGGAGCACCGCGATCTCCCATTGCTGAAGCAAAAACATTTCCACGCCGTCGAGTTCGTTCAGGCCGGCCAGCGCCGCCGCCGGGACGACGGCCTCTCCCTCCGCGCGCCGCCATTCGATGAGGCGAAACATGTCGTCGCCGTCGGGCTCGCGCGAACGGATCGCCTTGCGGCCGTTCACCCAGAGTTGACGAAACTCCAGGGCGCGCCCGCGAAACCGCGGCGCGTCCGCCACCCACATCCGCGCGTTTCCCGAATCGCCGGAAACGCGCTCCCAGCCCCCGATCTCGATCCCGCCCGACAACACCGGCGACGCGCCCGGAGCCGCCTCGATCAGCAACGGCCGATCCGCGGAGCCCGAATCTTCCGGACGGATGCGCACGGCATCCTCGAGCCGGTGCACGCCCTCGCGAAGGACGATGCGGACGCCCTCCGCGACCGACGGATCATTCACCCGCCGAAGCTCGCGCGCCTTGCGAACGGCCATGGCAAGCGAGCCCAGCGGCTCGCGCTCCGTCCCGCCCGCCGCATCGCTGCCGTCCGGCGCCACCCAGATTTCCGCCTGCGCGAAAGCCGCAAGCGGGAGACAGATCGAGACCATGAAACACGTTGTGAAACGACGAACGGTCCGCATGCGCGCAGGATGGCAGGTGTCGTTGCCGGATTTCAATTCGACTGGACGATTTCGATGCGGCCCGGGGAATGGCCTGTTTCCGATCACGCGCCCGAAAATACGCCCCGCCGCGTCGGAATGCTCCCGGACATGCCCGCAGGTTTCACTCGCATCCTAACATCCGGGCAGGCCGAAGCGGTTTCGCTTCTTGCGCGAGCGCGGCTTAGAATCCGGGCAGAAGGACGACAGATTGCGGAAGACCTTTGTCACGGCAGCGGCTAAGCTTATCCTTTCTCCACCGTCCCCCAAAAAATGCCCTCGCCCCATCCCTGTCCGGACGACTCCCGCGCGCCTTCCCGAGCGGGCGAACGGCCGTCTCCCAACCCTCTTCGCTTCATGAGAATCGACCGAATCGAAACTCCCCTTCTTCTGTCCCTGCTTCTCCTTCCGCTCGCCGCGCCATCGCCCTCCACCGCCGGCGAACGCGCGCTCATCGACACGACCCGCTCGCCTTCCGCGAAGATGTATATGGTCGATATCGACGACGTCCGCTGGACCGATGGCTTCTGGGCCGAGCGTTTCGCCGCATGTCGCGACACCATGACGCCGCACATGTGGGAAATCCTCAGCAGCCCCACGGAAAGCCACGCGTGGGACAACTTCCTCATGGCCGCCGGCATGGGCGAAGGGCTGGGCGACGGCAAGCCGCACGGACCGCCGTTCAACGACGGCGACTTCCTGAAGTGGTTCGAGGCCCTCGCGCAAATCTACGCGGTGACGAAGGATCCCGCGATCGACGAGAAGATGGACGAAATCATCGCGGTCATTGCAAAGGCCCAGCGCGAGGACGGCTACCTGCACACCTATAAAATCATCCCGCAGCGACGGGGCGAAGGCGGCGCGACGGCGCGGGAGTTCGAAGACCGCGAACACTTCGAGACCTATAACATGGGTCACCTCATGACCGCCGCCTGCGTGCACCACCGCGCCACGGGCAAGACCACCATGCTCGACCTCGCGAGAAAGGCGGCCGACTACATCGAGGGCCTGTGCAGGAACGTGCCCGAGGATCTCGCCCGCAACGCCATTTGTCCCTCGCACTATATGGGCGTGGTCGAGCTTTACCGCGCCACGCGGGAGCCGCGCTACCTGCAGCTCGCGAAGGACCTGATCGAGATTCGAAGCCTCGTGCCGCCCGAAGTGGGCAGCGACCAGAACCAGGACCGGATCCCGATCCGCGAATCGACCGAGGCCGTCGGCCACGCCGTGCGCGCGAACTACCTTTATGCCGGCATCGCGGACGTCGTCGCGGAATCGGGGGACCAGTCGCTCTTCAAGCCGATCGAGGCGATCGCCGAGGACGTGGCGACGCAGAAGCTCTATATCACCGGCATGACCGGCGCGATCTACGACGGCGCCTCGCCGGACGGCGTCGATCACACGCAACACCATGCGATCAAGACCGTGCACCAGTCCTACGGGCGCGATTATCAGTTGCCCAACCTCACCGCCTATAACGAAACGTGCGCCACGATCGGGTACGGCATGTGGCTGTGGCGCATGCTCACGCTGACGGGCGACGCCTCCTACGCGGACCTTTTCGAGAAGACGCTCTATAACGGCGTCCTTCCCGGCATCGACCTCCACGGCGACCACTATTTCTACGTCAACCCGCTGCGGAAGATGCGCGACTTCAAGTGGAGCCTGCGCTGGTCGCGCGCGCGCGCGCCCAACATCAAGGCCAGCTTCTGCTGCCCGCCGAACGTCGTGCGCACGATCGCGGAGGCGCATAATTATGTCTATACCCTTTCGCCGGAAACGCTCTGGGTGCACCTCTACACCGCCAACGACCTCGACACGTCGTGGACGAACGGCGACCGCATCCGCCTGAAGCAGGAGACCGACTACCCGTGGGCGGGCGCGATCAGGCTCTCGATCGAGGAGGCGCCGGCGAAGGCGGTGGCGTTGAAACTCCGCATCCCCGGATGGACGCACGACGGCGCGAGCCGCCTCAGCGTCAACGGCAGGCGCGTGGATGCGAAACTGCGCCCCGGAACCTACGCCGAGGTGAAGCGGACGTGGAAGAAGGGCGACGTGGTCGAACTCCATATGGATTTCAAGCCGGCCTTGTGGGAGGCGAATCCGCTCGTGGAGGAAACGGTCAACCAGGTCGCGGTGAAATATGGGCCGCTCGTCTATTGCGTGGAGTCGAACGACCTGCCCGAAGGCGTCGCGCTCGAGGATGTCGCCCTCGCGACCGGCCGGGGAAAACTCGAGTTCACCCCGCGCCGCGAGAAGATCGTGAACGCGAACCTCCTCACCTTCACCGTCCCCGCGCTCGCGCTGCAGCGCGCCGGATGGACGGATGGCCGGCTTTACCGCGAAGTCACGCCGGCCGAGCCGAAACAGATCCAGCTCGAACTGGTCCCCTACTTCGCCTGGGGCAATCGCGGCGACACCGAGATGACCGTGTGGCTGCCCGTCCGCTGAGAGCGGGCCGGACACAAAAGGCGGCGAAGAAAGCAACGACGTTGCGGTCGCTCGATTGATCAACGACAGAATCCAGCCTCGACAGACGCCAGGCAGAGTGATTTCCGCCTGGCGGCGCGCTTTCAAACCACCTCCGCCGCCCTTCGCTTCCTTCGCCATCCTCCGTGCGATTCCGACCTTTCCACCATGCCGAACACGAACTTGCGCTCGACCAATGAAGCAGCAGACAACGACGCGGCCTCCGGAGACTCCGGGGCCGTCACCCGCCAGCAATGGAAATGGTCCGCCCTCGCCGGCATGGCGTCCTACCTCGACGCCGGATCGATCGTCGCGCTCGGCGCCGGGCTCGCCTTGTTTCAAAGCCACCTCGGCCTGAGCGACGGCGCGGTCGGCGCCCTCGCGGCCATCGGGCCGAACGCCCTCGGTTGCGCCATCGGCGCGATCGGCGGCGGATGGCTCGGCGACAAGCTGGGCCGCAAATTCATCTATCAATACGACCTCATGGTCTACGCCGCGGGCATTCTCTGCATCGCGCTCGCGGGCAATACGGAGATGCTCTTCATCGGCACGTTCGTGGTCGGCGTCGCGGTCGGCGTCGATGTGCCGACTTCGCTCGCGCTGGTCGGCGAACTCGCGCCGGCGAAGGCGCGCGGAAAACTGCTCGGCTTCACCCAGGTCGCCTGGTGTCTCGGGCCCGTGATCGTGCTGTGGCTCGCGATGGCGCTGGCGCCGCTCGGGTTGCTCGGCATCCGGATCGTTTTCATGCACCTGTTCGTCGCCGCCATCGTCACGTGGGCGTTGCGGCGCGGCCTGGCCGAGTCGGCGCGATGGAAGGCGGCTTCGAAATCGACGACGGCGGCCCGCCGCAACGTGCGCGCGCTTTTCTCGGGCTCGAATCTGCGCGCGCTGGTCTGGACGGCGACGATCTATCTGTTCTGGAATCTGGCCGCGGGCACGGCCGGAATATTCAATCCCTATATCATTCGCACGCTCAACGCCGGAAGCCAGGCCGCCAGCGTCGGCCTCTCCAGCGCGGGGTTCATCATCGCGATGCTCGTCACCGTCACCGTGTTCATGCGCTTCTCCGATCGCAGCTTCGCCACGCGCAAGACGATGTGGGGGATCGGCGCGGTCATGCAGATCGTCGCCTACGGCTTGTTTCTCGTGCTGCCCTTCAACATCCCGGTGATCGTCGCCAATATCGTGCTTTTCTCGGCCGGCGGCGCGCTCGCCGGCGAGGCGTTCTACAAGGTGTTCAGCCAGGAGCTCTTTCCCACCATGCTGCGCGGCACGGCGCAGGGTTTCACCTTCGGCGTCGCCCGCACGATCCTCGGCTTCTGGAGCTTCTTCGTCCCCGTCCTCGCCAGCGCCGGCATCGGCGAGGTCGCGGGGCTGCTCACGCTCTTCCTCGCCATCAGCGGCGCGGTCGGCTTTTTCTTCATGCCCGACACCTCCGGCAAGTCGCTCGAGCAGATCGAGACCGAGCGCGCCTAGCGTGCAATGACCAATCTGCGCGTCTCCCACCTTCGCTGCGAGTATCTCGAGGCGCCGCTCGGCATCGATGAACCGATGCCACGCCTGAGCTGGCGGCTCGAATCGTCGCGCCGCGGCGCGCGGCAGGTCGCTTACCGCGTGCGCGTCGCCAGCACGGCCGACAAACTCTCATGCGATGCCTGCGATCGCTGGGACAGCGGTCGCGTCGAAAGCAATCGAACAACGCACGTCCGCTACGCCGGCCGCGAACTCGCCGCGCGCGATCTCTGCCACTGGCGCGTCGAGGTCTGGGACGAAACCGGCGCATCGTCCCGCTCCGCGATCACGCGCTGGACGATGGGGCTGCTCGCCGGAGGTTGGGACGCGCGGTGGATCACCCACGACCCGGAAATCATCCGGCGCGATCCGGAGGCGAGGGCAGGCACGCCGACCGAGCCCGGCACGCCTGCGCTCTTCCGGAAGGAGTTCGAACTCGGCGCGCCAGTCGCGCGCGCGATGCTTTATGCAAGCGCGCGCGGCATCTTCGAACTGCGCGCCAACGGCCGGCGCGTCGGCGACGATGTATTCGCGCCGGAATGGACGGATTATCACAAGCGCATCCACTACCGCGCCTACGATGTGACCGCGCTCCTCGCGCCCGGCGAAAACGTCCTCGCCGCCACTCTCGGCGACGGCTGGTGGAGCGGCTATGTCGGCTGGCAGGAAACACGCGCGCGTTACGGCAGCCTCGAGAACAGCCTGCTCGTCCAGCTCGAGATCGAACTCGCCACCGGCGAGCGCGTCATGGTCGCGTCCGACGGCACATGGACCTGCGACACGGGTCCGATTCTTTCCTCCGACTTCATGATGGGAGAAACCCACGACGCGCGTCGCGAGCGCGCGGGTTGGGACGCCGCCGGCTTCGTTCCCGATCAGCCCTGGCTTCCCACTCGCGAAGTCGCATGGCCGGAGGCCGCCCTTGTCTCGCAACGCTCCGAACCCGTGCGCATCACGGAAACCATCGCGCCGGTTTCACGGCGCGAGATCGCGCCCGGCGTTTTCATCCACGATCTCGGACAAAATATAACGGGATGGGCGCGCCTGACCCTGCGGGGGCTGCCGGCCGGCACACGCCTCACGCTCCGGCACGGCGAACGGCTGAATCCCGATGGGACGCTCTACACGGAGAACCTTCGCCGCGCGAAGGCCACGGATGTCTATATCACTCGCGGCGGCGAGGAGACATGGCAGCCGCATTTCACGTTTCACGGTTTTCAATATATCGAACTCACCGGCTTTCCCGGCGCGCCGCCCGACGACACCGTCCTCGGTTGCGTCGTCCAGTCCGCCACGCCGCCGGCCGGCCATTTCGAGTGCTCGCACGAGGGCGTGAACCGCCTCTGGCTCAACGGCGTGTGGTCGCAGCGCGACAACTTCCTCTCCGTGCCCACCGACTGCCCGCAGCGCGACGAGCGGCTCGGCTGGATGGGCGACGCGCAGGTGTTTCTCCGCACCGCGACCTACAACATGGATGTCGCCGCGTTCTTCACCAAATGGATGATCGACGTGGAGGATGCGCAGACCTCCGACGGCATCTTTCCCGACGTGGCCCCGCGCGTTTCCGAAACGGAAAACTTCGCCGGCCTCGACGGGCTTTGCGGCGGCGCCGGCTGGGCCGACGCGGGCGTGATCATTCCCTGGACAATCTGGCGCGTCTACGGCGACGACGCGATCATGGCGCGCCACTGGAACGCGATGGTCGCGTGGCTCGACTATATCGAACGCGCGAATCCCGACGGTCTGCGCGCGCGCGACCTGGGCAACAACTACGGCGACTGGCTCTGCATCCCGACCGACACGAGTTTCCGCACGCACTCCCCGATGAAGAACCTGCTCGCCACCGCCTACTGGGCGGACGACGCGGCCAAAATGGCCGCGATGGCGAAAGCGCTGGGTCGCGACGACGAGGCGCAGCGTTTCCGCGCGATGTTCGAACGCGTGCGGGAGGCGTTTCAAAGGGAATTCGTGCGCGACGACGGCCGGCTCACAGTCGAGACGCAGACCGCCTATCTTCTCGCGCTCGCGTTCGACCTGCTTCCAGAGAACATGCGCCCGCTCGCCGCTGCGCGCCTCGTGGACAATATCCGTGAACTCGACTGGCATCTCAGCACCGGCTTCATCGGCATCAGCCATCTCAATCCGATCCTCACGCTGCACGGACACGCCGACGTCGCCTATCGTTTGTTGCTTCAGGAAACCTACCCGTCCTGGCTCTATCCGATCAAACATGGCGCGACCACGATCTGGGAGCGCTGGAACGGCTGGACGCACAAGGACGGATTTTTCAACCCGCACATGAACTCCTTCAACCACTACTCGCTCGGCTCCGTCGGCGAGTGGCTGTTCCGACACGTCGCCGGCATCGAGCTCGATCCCGTCACGCCGGGCTTTCAACGCTTCCTGCTTCGCCCGTTTCCGGGAGCCGGCCTCGACCACGCGCGCGCGACCTACCGGACGATGCACGGCGAGATCGAAAGCGCATGGAGCCGCAAAGATGATCGATTTGCCTGGTCGGTTCGCATTCCGCCGAACACCTCGGCTCGGGTTTTCATCCCCTGCGATCGCGACGTGGATGACACCGCGATCGATACAGGCGGTCTGGAGATTGCCGAACGCGACGGGACATTTGCGATCTGCGAAGCTGTCGCCGGCCATTATGAGATTTCCATCACGACGTCCTTGTAGCAGCCAACGTCAGAGTGAAGGAACGCTAATTTGCGCTTATTATCGCCAATCCATCAGCGCAGATCAGCGTTCCCTTATGATCTTTGTCTCTCGTCTGACTCCACCCGGCTGCGGCCGCTTCCATATACAATCATGAAACGCTGGAATTTGCGCGCCGCTTCGTTGCTCGCCATGTGTTCGCTCGCGGGCGCCGCCGTTTTTTCATCCCCGGCAGCGATCGAGACGCGCGCCGTCATTCCCTTCCCGACCGGCAAGCCCCGCCTCGTCTCCGACAAAATCATGCGCGAGATTCACGAGCAGGTGCGGACGCCCTTCAAACACGGCGTCGTGCTCGCGGGCGGGGCGGACGAGCTGCTCGACTGCCCCAACGTCTTCCGCCACGGCGGGCGCTGGTATATGATGTTCGTGGCAAACAAGGACAAGATCGGCTACGAAACCCATCTCGCCGTCAGCGACGATCTCCTGCAGTGGGAGCGCCTCGGCAGGATCCTGCCCTTCGCCCGGGAGGGTTGGGATGCCTGGCAGGCCGACGGCGGCCTCGCGCTCTACGACACGCGCTGGGACGACGCCACCCACGAACTCGGCACGCACGAGGGCCGCTACTGGCTCAGCTATATCGGCGGGGCCGCGCAGGGCTACGAACCCGATCCGCTCGCCATCGGTCTCGCGCACACCGACGACCCGACCGCCGTCCGCGAATGGACGCGCCTGCCGGAGAATCCGGTGCTGTCGCCCGACCAGCCCGACACGCGCGACTTCGAGCACACCACGCTCTACAAAAGCGCCATCATCCGCGACGAGGCGCGCACGCTCGGCGCGCCGTTCGTGATGTTCTACAACGGCAAGGCCCCGCCCTACGGTCATGAGCAGATCGGCCTCGCGATCAGCGACGACCTGCGCGCCTGGCGGCGCCTCGGCCATGGGCCGGTGCTCGGCAACGCCGGCGCCTCGCCGTGGGCCATCAGCGGCGATCCTCAGCTCGTGAGGATCGGCGACCTGTGGGTGATGTTCTATTTCGGCGCGTTCTGGAAGCCAAACGCCTTCGACACCTTCGCCGCCTCCTACGATCTGATTCATTGGACCAAGTGGGGCGGCGACGACCTCGTCCGGCCGAGCGAGCCGTTCGACAAGACCTTCGCGCACAAACCGTGGCTGTTGAAGCACGATGGAGTCGTGTATCACTTCTATTGCGCCGTGGGCGAACAGGGCCGCGTCATCGCCCTCGCCACCTCGAAGGATCTGCGCGCGGGGAATTGAACGACGGGGGTCTCCCTCGACGAACCCATTTTTCCGGGGAGCGCCTTGCTTGATTTCACCATTTCCCGGGCGGGATTGCCATGCGTACAAAAAGAGACCGGGGCTCGAGCCCCGGTCTCTGAAGGTTTTCGCTGAACGCGAAGATCGAAAGGTATTAGAAGGTTCCTTTCACCCCGAAGGAGTACTGCGCGCCGAACCTCGTGTGCGACTGCATCCACGACCATGACGGCGCAACCGGCCCCGAGACTTCCCATTCGTTGGTCTCGTTGGTGATGTTCCGGCCGGCGGCGAAGATCGCGAGGCGATCAGTGAGCTGGTATTCGACGTTGGCATCGAGCTGTTCGCGAGCGCGGATGTATTCCGCGGCGCCTTCGTAATCGTTTTTCGGCTCACGCAGTTGCTTGCCGCGGTAGTTCCACTTCACGAAGGCGGACAACTTCCCGATGCTGAAGCTCACGCCGAGGTTGCCGGCCTTCGGAATGAAGTCGCCGAAATCGGCCTGATTGCTGCCCGAGAGATCGAGCTTCGTGTAGTTCGCCATCAGCGAGATATTCTCGCCCCATTCGCCGAACATGCCGAGCGGCTGCACGAGGTTGAACTCCCAGCCCTTGATGATCGCGTCGCCGATGTTGATGCGGGTGGTGAACTGGTATCCGAGTTCCTGCTCGGTCAGACCGTATTCCTCGATCAACGCCTGGTCCACAACCGTGCTGAACGTGCCGAAGAAATTGGTGATGTCCTTGTAGAAGCGGCTGACGGACGCGATGCCGTTCCGAGGCATGTAATATTCAAGCGACACGTCGTAGTTGCCGGCCTGCCATGGCTCGAGTGTGCTGTTGCTGGCGCTCACGCTGCCTGGAAAGCTCGAGCCGGAGCCGTCCCACGCCTCGTTTGCGCCGACGAAGATCGTCGGCACGATGTCGCGCGTGGTCGGGCGGCCTATCGTCTTGGCGTAACCGACGCGGAGGAGAAGGTCTTCGCGGATGTTGTAGGTGAAGTGCGCGCTTGGATAGAAACCGTCATAGTCGCGCTCGTGCGAGAGTCCCCGATAGATATAGCGCAGCTTCACGTCCTCCACGGAATTGGTGACTCCGGCCTCCGGCTTCCGGATGAATCTCCCATCCCCGTCGCGCAGCAAATCGCCGTTGGCGTCGCGCTGGAACACGGCGTTGTTGTCCTGCAACATGCCGAGCCCGC
>CAZFCY010000091.1:0-19489 GCA_964517665.1 uncultured Opitutaceae bacterium
CTCCCTTGCGCATCTTGAAAAAGGTCGGGTTTGTGGAAAGCCCCGACCCGTGACCGAGCCCGGCATACCAGTCGCTCCCGCCAAAGACGGTTGCCGTGGTGTCGCCTGACTTTGGCATCCAAGTTATGAGCCTTGGCGAACAAGCGAGTCCAGGTAGTTCTCGAGGTGAGTATAGCCGTTGGCGCTCTCGATTCGACCGTCAGCAGGGTTGTTTGGGTCCAGACCGTGCCGCTTTTCCCATATGTCGGGCATACCGTCACCATCGCCGTCCACAGGGGCCGGCGCCCGACGCAGCTCTGGCCATCCGCCCACCTCCTGCTCGGAGTTGAGCAGTCTGCCGCGATGATTGCGCACATCATCCACTACGCGAATATCCACAGCATCGCGGCGCAAAGATGCTCCTGACTGCCTGAGCACCAGATTCATCGCTTCCGCGGCGGTTTGGGTGGTCGGCTCGAAATCGCCCAACTTGGCGGCGGTTGCCGACCTCCATTCGTCGATGGTCCCCTTATACGCATATTTGCCGTATGGAATCAGCCATCGCTTGAAGTCGAGAGCCGCGTAGTTATCCTCGGTCAGATCGTCACGCCCTTCAAATATATTACCGCTCATGTAACCGCGGGCCATATCGGGCAGGCCGCCTTTCATCGCAATCGGCAGCCTCTGCGGATCGGTCATCGGGCCCGGCCGCCAGACATTGTTGATACAATTGATGAAGTGATCCGCAAAATTGGAGGTTCCCGAGTCGCTCCAGTTGTAGATAACGTTGTTTCGGAAATCGACAGTGTATTGTGGAGGTTCGCTTGCGCTACCCAAGGTGGGATGGCGGTCACGACAGGTGGAGATCAAGTTGTGATGGAGCGTGAGCGGCCCGGACAACTGCCGATATGAAGCAGCCATGGCGTGCTGGCCTTTGTTGTGCAGGCTGAGGTTGAGCGCTTCGCTTATGATGCACCATTGAAGGGTGAAATTTCCCCCTCGACGCAGGTCGTGAGTGCCGTCGATCGCCCAGCTCAGCGAGCAATGGTCTATTATGACTCGATCAACATCCTCGGTGTTCAGCGTGTCGTCGCCGCCGGAGGCGCCGATCGGCTTGTTCTGGTCGCCAAGCCGGAATCGGATATAACGCACTATCACGTCGTGGGCGTTTCGAATCTGAAATGTATAGTCCCTAATCGTTATGCCGTCGCCGGGAGCGGTTTGTCCGGCAATCGTCACGAACGACTTGTCGAGCACGAGTCTGCTTTTGAGTTTGATCGTGCCCGAGGTCGCGAAGACAATGGTCCGAGGTCCGCTCGCGGAACGAATTCCTTCGCGAAGCGAGCCCGGGCCGTCGTCGTTCAAATTGGTGACGGTGAAGACATCGCCACCACGACCGCCTATAGCCATTCGCCCGAAGCCTTCGGCTCCAGGGAAAGCGGGCAATGCGGCGGCGGGGCCGCATGTGCCATTGGCGCCAAGCAGGGCGAGACTGAAAAGAAGCAGTAGAATAACTTTCATAAGGAATCAGGGCTAAAGTGCAGAGCCAAAATCCGGCCATCGGCCATGACGATCGGGCTGTCTCCGCGGTGAAGTCATTGATCGTAGCTGTGATAATAAGCAGGTTCGCCGACATTCGCACGCTGATCCGGCTCACGGAACCAGCGCTGCAGATCCTCCGGCCAGACCGGTCCGAGCACGAAGAGCTTGAAAACCCCGGTGATGTCGGGGCTGTTCTCCGCAAGCACGTCAGTTTCAGGGGGAAGCGCCTTGTTGCCGCGGCCGGAGACTACAGCGTTATGGCTGAAAATTGTGGCGTCGCCCTCGTGCTCGATCGCTACATCCATCGATGTGCCGCCGATCATCACACCAGCGCCATTAGGAGCGGTGAGGAGGGCCAGTTCCACCTCGCGACGGTTGCCTTGCGAATTCATACTCCCGCGCGAAACATGAAAAATACCCGGTTCATTCAACCGATCCTTTCCAGGATACCCGGCGAAGGGGCCATCACCGACCCAGCGAAACTCGGACGCGTGGAAAGGCGCGATCAAGGAGAGACCCGCTTCGAGCAATGTCCCCTTCCCGCCCACCGGAACATAGCGATAGCTCACCTCAATCAGTCCGTTCGGCCGGACGAGGAAAGTGTGCTCGCCGACCACTATCTGTTCGTCATGCTGAGGATGCCTATATCGCCCCTTCACCCGTAGTCGCACCCCGGCGGCCGACGCGCTCGCTTCCGTTTCCACTGGCGACGGCTGCCGAAGAAACGCGCCGCTCCAGATCAATCCCTTTCGATTTATCCGCGCCTTGTCGTTTTCCGTGAGACGGCGGCCTATGTGCGGAAAAACCCCCGTGACGAGCGATTCGCCGGCATTATCCCAAATCGCAATTTCGCCCGAACGACGGTTGAGAGTGACGACGAAATGCTGATGAATCGCACGCACGATTTCTCCGCGTTCTTCCATCCGGACGTCCGACGCCGGAGACTGCCCCGCAAGCAACTCCGCCAATGGGCGGGGCGAAGCATTGTCGAGTCGAATGGACCGTTCATAAAAGGAACCGCCCAATTCGTCGAGACACCTAATCGACAGGAAATCGACATGTCCACCGTCCTCACCGAGTGGTTTCCATGGAAGAGAGATGCTCTCGGTTGCCTGCGCGGGAGCATGCAGGTCGACGACGCCGGCATTCATCGCAACGCCGTCCCGTATATAAGTCCACTCCGCCTTAAATCCGGTCAAGGAGCGAAAATCGAAGCGGTTCTCGACCGTCAAATCAATGGATCGCGCTCCAGAGGTGAGCGTCAATCGGCGTGGCGCGACCTGCACTGGCGAATAGACCTTCCTGATCTGCCAATAGTCGACCTGGGGCCGCCGGTCCGAGTAGACGATGCCGTCCATTCCCTTGGTGCCGCCAGTATCGAAGAAATGATAGGCGTCCCTCCATACATAAGGCGACTCCTCACCAGACAACAGAGGGGAACTACGAACTCGCAGCAGCCCCTGGTCCTGAAACATCCACACGGCGCCGCCCGCGAGCCGGGGATTGGCTTGCATAATTTCCCATTCGTCCTGGATCCGGTCGGCTCCCAAACCGAGTGCGTGGGCGTATTCGGTCGCGATCACAGGTCGTTCCAGTCGCCGCGCATAATGGAGAAGGGTGTGGATGGATGGATAGTGGGGGGCGTATAGATCCACAAACTCCGGGAAATTCCCGTATTCACGCTCGAAATAGGGGCCGGAGGTCGGAAAACAGATTGGCCGCGTGGGATCGAGCCGCTTGACTTCCCGCCCGGTGTCCAACTGAAGCGGTGTAATGTTGTTTTCGTTGCCGACGCTCCAGACAATGACCGAAGGCCGGTTATGATCCCGCTTTACTGTAGCGCGTGCGCGATTCCTCAACGACTCCGCATAGGCTGGATCGACGAGGTGTTCATCGCCGTGCCCGAACGGCACCTCGCACATCACATAAAATCCAAGCTCGTCGCACAGCTCGATGAACCGGGGATGCGGAGGATAGTGGGCCGTGCGGATGAAATTGATATTAGCGGCATGCATGAGAGCCAGATCCTGGCGCAACAGACTCTCTGTCGCCGCGCGCCCCACCTCGGGCCAGAGGTCGTGATGATTGACTCCACGCAACTTTACGGGCCTGCCGTTGAGCTTCATAATCCCCTCGTCGATCGTAATTTCGCGCAGCCCAATCTTTTCCCGGAGACGCTGCACTTGCCTCCCGCCTGACCAGAGCGCCAGCTCCAGATCATAGAGTGCCGGAGTCTCCGCAGTCCACAGGTGCGGCCTCTGGATCCGCAGCGTGGTGGAGCCAGTCCGCGCCTTGACTGGAAGCTCGAATGCGTGAGCTTCGCCAGTGGGCGAAAGCAGACGGCCGCGAACCATGGCGGGACCGCTCGCCGTGACCTCGATCCCAATCGTGGCCGCTCCCCCGGGTCGCAATGTGGTCACCGTTGAATAATTCTCGAAATGAAGCTCAGGCACGCTAAAAAGCGTTACATCGCGATAGATACCGGACAAAGCCCAGCAGTCGTTCGTATCGAAGTCCCAACCTTTGCTTCGGGTTGTGACCTCGATCGCGAGCACGTTTTCCTCGCTAGCCCGGACGGCTTCCGTCACGTCAAACGAGACTGGATTATATCCGCTGGCCCAATCTCCCACTTTGACGCCGTTCACCCAGGCAGCGAAGCCATATAGCACGCCCTCGAAGTGAAGGAAGAGCCGCTGCCCAGACCACCTTTCCGGCACGCGAAATCTCGTGCGATACAGCCCCAAACCCTCAGAGGGCTCGCGATAGACGGGATCTGCGAATCCCTCCAGTTCCCAATGTGCCGGCACAGAGATCGGCCGCCAGTCGCCATCATCGAAGCCAGGGTCGAAGAAGCCGGCATCGCGACCAATCTCAAGACCTGAGATGTATTTGAACTTCCACGTGCCGGCGAGAGACTGCGCTTCCGAGCCGGTGCGGACCGGCCACACCTCGGAAGGCCGCGCGGAAACAGGCCATCGGCTGGCAATGAGCACGACGATAAAGAGGGAGAGCCGAAAGTTCATGGAGATGACGTCACTCGATATTCGAAAGCGTAGAGCCCATCTGGCAGATTAAAACGCAACGCGGGCAGATCAGTGCAGCTTCGTCCGTCCGGCACGGGTATCGCGCGAAAAGTTCTCGCGGCGAGTTCATTCCCTTGAAGAGACAGCACACGCACGGAGACATCAACTCGACGCGCGGCGCCCAGGTGAAGCAGGGCAATCGGAATATCATCGTCGGGTCCGTAAGCGAGATCCACATTCTTGCTGCCGGCGAGCGTCGGTTGAAAGGCCATCTTCACGGCGTAGAAGGCAATTTTCGCCTGCCCGTAATAGTCTGTCAGCGGCTTTTCGTAAGTCGCGGTATTGCCGCCGCCATCTATCGTGCACCATACCATCCCGTCATAATCGAGCCATCGCTTCTTCCGATAAGCTTCATATGCTCCGACCGCCTGCCATGCCTGGCTCTGCCGCCATTCTTCGAAGTTCAACCGCCGGCCCACGGAGCGGTCCTGATCGAGTTCGTAAGAGCGGATGCGGTATTCGGGCTTGCCCTGATGCAGAGTCCAGTTCGGTTGCGCAGTCGATTCCTCGCTCTCGAAATCGAAATAGGCGCGGTCCGGACTGTTGAGATAATCGTTCCGGAAGCCCTTCTCGCGCCAGCCCTGCTCGCCCTCAAATTCGGCTGGGGACGGATAGGTGCGAAGTTCGCTCCAATCGGCCCCGTAACCGATGATATGATCCATGTCTCCGCGTGTGATCATGGGCGCGACCCATGCCGGGATCGGGCTGACAAGGTTGCCATCGTGGTCCATTGTCCCGTCGTCGTTGCGCGGCCTTATGCGGTTCAGGCTCGAGGTGGGCGCGATAAGGCGGCTTTGGTCTTCCGCCCAGATGGTATCATAAACCTGCTTGAACCAAGCCATTCCCTCCGCTGGTCCACCGGGGAACTTTGGGTGATTGGTCGGCTGCCACATGACTATGCTCGGATGATTGCGGATTTGACGAATATAGGAGGGCAGGCTTTCAAAATCCAAAAGGTACGGGCTGTCGGTTCGCACCCACGCGGTAGTGCCCCATTGAAACATCACCCCGAGCTGATCGCCGATCTCCGCGTAACGCGGATCGTTGACTCCTCCTGCCGGGCCATCGTGCTGGCTCATCCGCACGGTGTTTCCGTTCATTTTTTTCACCAACAGAATCTCGCGAATCAAGTTTTCTTCCGGTGGGCACCGCAGCCATTGCGCAATTCTGTCCAGTGGGCTGCGAAACCCGAACACCAGCCCCCCATTCATCATCGCCGGCCTGCCGTTGACGCGGAACGTGCCGCCTTCCTGGCTCACCGTGCGAATGCCCGTCGTGACCACCGCGTCGTCCAAGGGCGCCCCTTGTTCGTCTTCGAGCTGAACGACGACCTTGTAGAGGCGGGGAGACTCTGGGAACCAGAGATCCGGTTGATTGATCTCCATCGCTCCATTCCAGGAGAAATTGCGGCCGAGCTGAATCGTTACTGGAAATTTTTCACTGGCGACCGGTGTGGGGCTTTCCTCTGGGAACCAGGGAAAAAAGGAAACCGCGACCTTTCCCACGAACGTATTATCCGACTTCGCCTCCCGCTCCGCAGGGTGAACTACTTGGTCGTTCCGGATGAGAGCGGAGACGGCGACGCGCGCCGCGTCCGGAGATAAAGACTCTGTTCGAACAAACACATCCTTGATCCACCGACGACCGGTGAAATCCAGCCACATCCTTCCCGCAAACCATCCCGTGTTCTGATCGGCAGGAGTGTGCCGCATGGTTCTCTCGAGCTCAGCGGGGTCCACCCGCACGGCGATCACGTTGTCCGTATCGGGACGAAGGTGACGCGTGACATCGAGACTGAAGGGACGCCGGTCGCGTCGCACTTCCACCGGCCGGCCGTTGATCCAAACCTCCCCCCCTGGATCGAGGCACTCGGCGGCGAGTTCGACGCGGTCAAATCGACCCAATCTCACCCGCGTGCGGAGATAGAGCGTCTCCCGGGCATGGCGCTCGCCGCCATGAGCATAAGGCCAGATCGGCACGCGTGGCCACGCGCGATCGTCACATTCGGGATGATTCCATCCCTCCGGGTCGGGTCTGACCTCGAAATGCTCGTCGATAAAAGTCCGAATGGAGAAGGGCACATCGCGCGAATGAAGATCGCCATCCGGATCGTACGACTTCTCGTAACCGACACCCCACATATCATCGATCCGCAGCCCCACGGACCCACTTGCCACAAGTTGCGCCACGGCATGATTCGCCTGCACAGACACAAAGTCGGCAACAAGAACATCGTTTACATAGAAATTGTAACGACCGCTTTCCAAATCGACCTCAAGGGCGAGCCGCTGCCATTGTTCGCTCACACAGGGCCCCCCTTCCCTTAGTCCGTCACTGGTCCTGAAATAGTAGCGGCCACTCGCGTCGACCCCGACTTCTGCAACGCCATCCAAATCAAAGGCGGCCCGCTGTCCCGTTGTCGGTGTTTTCATGCGCCATTCGAGCTTGAAGCGCCAAGCCTGGCGCGCGAACCGCACCGGCACTCGCGCGCCTTCGTCGCACAGAACCCATTCCCCGGCCTCGATCTCAACGCCCGGTTCACGAGCCCATCGCTCCAGCGAGAGGATTTCCGCCTCCCGCTGCCCGGGCCGGTTGCCAAGGTACTTCCAGTCAAGCAAAGGAAGCCGGCGACGAACTGCCGGCAGAGGCGGCGGTTTGAGCCTGCGCTTTGTCTGCTCGATCTCGTCGGCGGCGACGACCAGCTTGTTCCAGTCAGGGTCAGCGAAAAAACCGCGGGCGAACCGCTCGTATGCCGTCAAATAGTCCACGCGCTCATCGGTCGTAAAAATCGAGGTTTCACCCTTGAAATCGGTTTCGCCGTTTGCCTTCGGGTCACTGATGATATAACGCAGCTCGAAAGCCCGGGAGATCTCCGATGGCGCGGCTGACGCGGCCACTGAAGCAAACGTCGCCAGCAGACCAACGCACAGAACCATCCGCATGGGGAAATCGGGCCACCCTCCGCCTCGCCGACAGTCCATCTTATGTTCAGTATGTGACCTTCACGCCCAAGCCATACTGAGCGCCGTATACTTCGCTTCGATATAGCCTTGCGTAAGCGGGATAACCCGGCGCGGTTCGCTCTGTGTCCACCGCCACGTCGGCTATATTCCTTACGTTGGCGAAAAGTGTGGAATGCCTTGATAAGCGAAGCTCGGCATTTACGTCCAGAGTCAGACGCGGGAGGATATACTCGAATCCAGGCGGATCGTAGGGCCAATCCAGTTTCGAGTTCCGCTGCCGTCCTCGATAGTTCCACCTGAGCTGGAGATTCGTCCGCTTCGTGTCGTGGCTCACACCCCAGTTGAACGTTCTCGGGATGAAACCTCTCATGTCCGCCGTGTCCTCCCCTTCAATATCCAAGAGGGTCCCATTCAGGTAGACTGAAATGCCCTTTCCCCATTCGGGCAGGAAGGCAAGGCTCTGCTGATAGCTGAACTCGAAGCCGGTGACGCGCACCGTGCCGACGTTGGTAAGTGTCGAAAGGGTATAATTGGAGTATTCTTCGCCGAGCGCATAACGTTCGAGTTCCTCCGCGGTCACCGCGGAATCGACCTTGCCGAAATAGTTGTGCAAATCCTTGCGGAAGACCCCGACGGAGAGGAGACCGACTCGGGATAGATAATACTCGAGCGCAACATCGAAATTATCGGCTTCCCACGGCCGCAATCCCGCATTGTTTGCCGTGATCACCTCCTTGGTTTCGCTGACTGAAACATTCGGAAGGATCCGATTCAGCTCGGGACGCCCCAATGTCTTGGCATAACTAGCCCGGGCAAGCAGGTTCTCGGACAGTGAGTAGGTCACGTGGACGCTGGGGTACCAGCCGTTGTAGACACGCGATGCCCTGCTGCCTCGAGGCACCATCGTAAGCCGCGCCAACACGCCGCCGGTGGGGTCCGCCTCTGGCAGGACCTCGGGTTTCAACAATGGCTCTCCGTCCTCATCGAGGATGACCTGCCCTTGAGCGTCCCGTTCGTAGGCGAGACTGGGATCGGTCAGGCCGCCCAGGCTACGGTCGTGAGTTCGCTCATAGCGGACTCCACCAATCACTCGTAGCTTGCTTTGCCAAAACTTCGCGTCAGCCATGACATATCCGGCGTAGATCGTCTCCGCGAGTTTGTAGGACTCTTGAACGGTCGAACTGGCCAGCCTGGCCTCATCCATGTAAAAATAATCCGGATGCGCCAGAAACAGATCGTATGTATTGTAGTTGCTGGGCCATTCCACCGCGCCGAGCCCCCAGCCCGGCGGCACCGCGTTGCTGTCGGCAATCCCATATAGCCCAGCGTCATCATCGGCCGTGGAGGCCTTGCCATCCGGGCCAACGAAATCACGGCGGGTGGAAGGCCCGAAGATGTCACGATCCTGGCGGTCGATGGCTGCGCCGGCCTTGACCATGATCGGCACTGCCAGATCCAGGTTGCGACGGGCGTTCAGTTTCCATCCTCCAAAGCTGTCAATCGCCCGCTTCTGTTTCGAATTGGTCTGAAGGAGCGTCTTGCCGGCGATGGTAAACGGATCCACCGTGGCGCCGGACTCGTCGATCACGGTAAAGGAGCCCGGCCGCAGCTCCGTGATCTCGTCCATATTTACCGTCACACCTTTGAGACGCATATTTACTGTTTCGAAATTGCCCTGGTCAATGTCATGGCCCTGGCTGCGCGAATAGGAATAATAGACGCGGTCTTCGATCGTCCAGACCTCCCCACGATGCACATGTCCGAGATTCACGTTGTAGGTGTAGCCAGTGGTGCGCTGATTCGACCCGCCGTAATCGAGCGTTCCCTTGCCCACCGCGCCGTGAACATGTGTCGGCCCGTAGTCATAAACGACCGGAGTGGTTCCTGATGGCGAAAGTGGCAATAGACTGCCGTTGCTGAACTGCATGTTGTGCGTCGACGACATCTTGTCGGATCTATTGTACTGCGCTCCCACTGTGATCGCGTCCTCGGGCGTGATCCGCCAGTCGATTTTGCCGCCGACCGATACGCGCTCGGAGGTTTTCGGCGACTCCTGAAACTGGAACTTGTTGAAGTATGGATTCTCCAGCGTTCCCGGGCTTTTCGGATTCCATTCCGGACGGATGCTATGCTGCGGGTAGAACTGATCCGAATAGAGAGCGTTTACCGTGAAGCCGAAGTTTTTCGTCAGCGGCGCCGTGTAGCTGATATCTGCGCCGGGCTTGATCTTCCTCGTCGGCTCCCGAGCAGGCTGGGGGGATTTCGAAAATGTTGCGTACTCGCTGTTGAAATTCGAAAGCACCCGATAGGTGAACTGCGGCTTGGCAAGCTCGAAGGCGCTCTTGCTGACAAGATTGACCGAACCGCCCAGTGATGTGGCGCTGATGTCTGGCGTCGGACCTTTGACGACTTCGATCCTGGCGACGTTGACCAGAGCGACATTGTTCAAGGAGACTGCTCGCGTTTGGCTCGGCGTGGCGCTCGCCATTCGATCGCCGTCGATCGTCACCGGAGTGTATGCGCTGGAGAAGCCGCGAACAGATACGTTGCTGACCTCGGCGCCATCATAATCCACGGAGACGCCCGGCATGTTCTTGATGAATTCTCCGACATTGCCGTCGACGCTGTCACCAAAGGCATCCGATGCCATCACGGTCTTCAGGTTGCCGGCGAACCGTTGCTCATTGATCGCGATGGCGCTGGCCCCCATCTGCTTATCGGCTGTGACCACATAGTTTTCCAACTGAACCGCTCCATCTCTAGAATCATTGTGCGCAGTGAGACGGAAATCCCGCAAGACGGTCTCGCCGCCGTGGACGATGACAGCCTCTTCTCCCGGATTCAGGCCGGTATAGAACACCCGGAGAGTGACAGAACCCGCAGGCACGCCGTTGAAACGATATGCACCTGTTTCATCCGTGAACGTCTCCAGTTGGGTGCCGAGCGCTGAGACCCTGGCGTTGTTTAGAAAACTGCCGGAATCCGCATTAAAAACGCGCCCTTGGATTGAACCAGACTCGGCGGCGTTGGCCCGTGTTGTGTGGTAAGGCGCGATCATGAAAAGGACAATGCCACAGACGGCTTTGGAACCGAATCGCTGAATGCCGTGGAGTCCGAAAATGTTGCGCCTCAGGCGTGATATACGAGAAAACGATGTCATCGTTCGATTGGGGTTTGGGTAGGTGAGAGTGTCGGGGACGATGTCAGCATCTCCACTGATATCTTGCCCGACAATCGCAGCGTTACGCACATCATTGCGCAACGCGCATCGTCAAACCTGCGGGTCCTGAAGCGGCTTCAGGGTCTCGCCATCACGCCACACGCCAGCCAGCGAAAGACTCGTGGCCCGCGGACATAATCCACGCTCGTTGCGTTCGACCAGGCTGACTAACTGTTCTATCGCCGTGGCGCCCAGCATCCGGTAGTCCTGATAGATTCCAGCGAATGCTACTTTTCCGTCCCGCTGATCCAGCGTCACCAGCCCGATGTCATCAGGAACCCGGATGCCGTCTACCTGCAGCCAGTGGAGAATCGGCGTCAAATGCTGCAGTCCGATGATCACATTGGGTCGGTAGTCTCTTAGCCAGATGCGGAAAACCTCATGATCGTTCTCTTCGTCCAGGATCAAAGGGGGCAGCCATGTCCCAGTACTGCCTCGTTCAAAAAAGTCGGTGACATACGCCGCCACCCAACGGTTCTCCACTTTTTCGTTCACTCGACGGGGCAGCACGAGACCTATGCGGTCGTAATGCCGCCGGCGACATTCCGCCAAAGCGGTCCGGACGGCGCCGAAATGATTATGCACCACCCGGCGCACGGGGGTGCGCTGCGAAAAGCCAACGGCGACCACCGCAAAACGCGCTAAATCAAGATCAACAATATCACTCGCCTTTTTAAGTGGCGCCAACAGCACTCCCGGGATTGCGCGGGCCGCAAGGATCGTCGAAAGACGCTGCGAAGGCAGGCGCGCCACTGTCGGCGAAAACTCTTCGAGCCGATAGCCAAAATCCATCGCTCGTGTTTGGGCCCCCGCAAAAAGCTCGGCATAGTCGACGCGATACGCGTCCTCCCGGCCGGGCACCGCTGGAATCAAATAAGCCAGCGTTGCATGGTATCCCAAACGATGAGGCGAGCGGCGCGTCCGGATCAGCGCCGAAACCAACGGATTCGGCCGATAGCCAAGTTCCGACGCACATTGCTGTATCCGAGCCCTCACTGCGTCTGAAACGCCCGGCGCCTGGCTTAGAGCACGCGATACAGTGGCGGGATGCACTCCAGCCCGCCGCGCCACGTCCGCCATTGTGCAACCACAGGGGAACATGCCGTTACGGGAGTAACCCGCCCCCGAGTTCTCTTTCAAGCTGTTTCCGTTCGTTTGGGCATTCGGTCGTCAACGAGACCTTCACAGAACATCATGGTCGCGATTGCAGCATGCGAGACAGAACTCGGCGAACAGACAAAATACGATGTAAATAGATTCTGTCCCAAGATTGCAACAGATTGGACGCCAGCTGATTGCGTAGAAAGTAAGGGTCGAAACCGGAGGGATTTCCTGGTTTCGACCCAAAAGCGGGCGCTACAATCTTGGGGCGAATTTGGGGCGAATCAAAACCAAGCTACGTGAGCGAAGAGATAGCCCTGCAAAGCCGGCTTCCTCCAGAGCTTACGCCCGCCGGCCCGAACTAAGATGACGCGTAGTTCCGCGAACAGATTGAAACCGTGGAGGAGTTGTTGCGCCGCTCGCGCTTGGAGGCGATAGCGCTGGACTTCGTGGTGGAGGGCTTCGAGACGACGAGCGCCCGGCAGTTGCGCCTCCGCACGAGCCTTGCGTTGAAGGCGCCGCCAGTGAAGCCCTTGCGCACGCCGCCGGGCAATTCCTCGTTTCTGAGCGTTCTCGCGTATAATCGCCTCAAGCGATCTGTCGGCCGCCTTCTGCGGGGTGCTCCGGCTCGACGAGATCAAGCGCCTCGCCAAGAGCACTCTCGAGCGCGCCTGCAAATTTTTCAGCGCCGGACGGATTCGCTGGATGCACCAAGTGTTCGTGGAGATGAGCGCCGGGCCGCGGAGCTGGGCCTGGAAGCGGCGCTACCGGCTGATATATGTCTGATCGACAGCACCTGGCTGGAGGCCCATATCCATTTCCCGATCGACTGGGCGCTGTTGCGTGATGTGTCGGTGACGCTGCTGAATGATTCGCAACACCGGCCTGCTCGCGCGCATGTCCTGCGGTCCGGACGATCTCGCCCGGCGGATGAATCAATTGTTCCTGCGCATGATCCACGCGCGTCGGAGGGCACATTCGTGCCCGGCCTCGGCGAGGCGTTGGAACTTGCCGCGCGACAGGGATGCAGCCTTGGCCAGCTTGAACTTCCGTGGGCCGTCCCGGCCGTGCTGCGCGACCTTCGAGAGACCGGCACGCCGCCCGAGCTCAGCCAGCCATCCGCCAACGCCGGCAAACTCTGAACGGGAAGACGATTCCGCCGCCCCATCGCTATTGATATAGTGATCGACGAGAGGCCTCGGCGCGTGGCATATATCGGGCGGATGCGCCGCATGGACAACGCGCTCCGTTCCCTTTTCGCGAAAGGGCGCGCGCCCTATCCTTTCGAGTCCGCCCCCGCCTCCCCCAGCTCGACGGAAAGCTCGCTGTGGCGCTGGAGCTTGCTCGTGATCTCCGGGTCGATCTTCTCCATCTCGGCGATCAAGGTCGACGTGTAGGTCTCTCTCGCGCGCACGACCTCCTCCGCCTGCTGCGCGCGCTGTTCGATCGGCACGAGCCTGCCGCGCAACGCCTGAAACTCGGCCAGCTTCTCCTTGCGCGCGGATTCGTCCTGTTCGCCCGTCGTCAGTTCGTCGACGAGTTCGTTTTGCCGCTCCACGTCAGCGCGCATTTCCGGCGCCTGTCGGACCATTTCATCGGACACCGCCTCTCGGAATTCCTTCATCGTCGCCTGCACCGCCTCGGTCGCTCGCGCCTTCTGCTCGACCGTGGAGATTTCAGTTTGAATCCGCGTGTATTCCTGCTGCTTCTGTTGCACCCCGCCGGCCGGCTCCACCTCCACGGGGACGATGGGCGTCTGCCCCTGGGCGGAGAACGCGGCAGCCGCGAGCGAGGTCAGGATGATGAGAGCGTATTGTTTGTGCATATCGGTGGGCATGTTGGATTTCTTGCTCGATGTGACCTGGCGCGTGGGCCGCGCGAGCGCGCGAACACGGGCCAAAACCCATTGCGTCGCCCTCGGAAGGGAAATGTTCCGCCCGAGCGCGTCTTCCGGGACAAACGCACGGGTGCGCAGCCGCGCCGGAACCTCCGCGACTCGTCGAAACCGGGCCGCCTCTTCCCGCCCTGCGTTGACCGCCGGGGGCGGATCGCTACGGTCCAGGCGTGACGAACACCACGACTCAGCCCAAGCAACCCGACCTCGCCAAAATCGCCGAACACTACGCCGCGATCATCACCGAAATCGGCGCCGACATCACTTCCGCAGGGATGCGCGACACGCCCATGCGCGCGGCCAAGGCGCTCGTGGAAATGACCGAGGGCTCGCGCATGAGCACGGAGAAACTGACGACGCTGTTCGAAGCCGAGTGCCAGACCGCCGTCTGCCACGACATGGTGATCGTCGAAGACATCCACGAGGTCGGGCTCTGCGAGCACCACCTCCTTCCGATTCTGATGTCGATCACGATCGCTTATATTCCGGACGAGAAGATCCTCGGCTTGTCCAAGCTCGCGCGCATCGCCGGCTATTTCGCGCGGCGCTGGCAGAACCAGGAGCGCACCGCGCATTTGATCGCGGAGTTCGTCGAGAAGATCGTCGCGCCCCTCGGCGTGGCCGTGCTCATCGACGGCCGGCACATGTGCGCGATGGCGCGCGGCGTCCGCGACACGCACTCGACGATGAAGGTGAACGTCATGCACGGCGCGTTCCAACAGGATCAGAGCATGCGCGCCGAACTGTTCCTGCGCCTCGGCCAATCCGGCCGGCGATGATCGCGGATTCCGCGGCCTGCGTGGACCGCGTTTTATCCGGCTGAAATCCGCCCCGCCCTATCGCCCGAGATGGAGATCCCGGCCGGCGACGAGGGCTTCGATCTTCCGGTCGGCGATGGAGCGCTTGAGCATCCAGAATCCGCAATCGGGATGAACCCAGCGGACGCGGCCCTCGCCCGCCTTTTTCTCGGCCCGCTCGATGCGCGCGGCTATTTCATCCGGGGTCTCGATGTGGTTCACCTTTATATCGACGACGCCGAGGCCGAGCGCGATGCGCGTGTCGATGCCCTTGAGCGCGTCGAGATCGGCCGCGGGACGATGCGCAAGCTCGAGGACGAGATGGTCGCAATGCAGCGCGTTGAGGAACGCGAGCAGCGCCTTCCACGATCCCTTCTGGATCGTCTGGCCGCCGTAATTGCCGAAGCAGAAATGCACCGCGCGCTCGCGGCCCTTGTCCACGGCATCGAGCACGCGGTTGATCGCCGCGGCCGCGATCGGCCCGTGGTCGGGGTTGCCGGGGATGTTGGCTTCATCGACCTGCACGCACGCGCAGGGCAGGCCGCGGACCTGTTCGGCGAGGACGTCCGCCACGGCCATGAGCAGCGTCTCGAAGTCGCCGTAGTGCTCGTCGAGCAGGGTGCGCGCGAGCATATAGGGACTCGTCACGGTGAACTTGAAAGGTCCGCCCGCCACCTCGGCGGCCCGCTGGCAGTCCGCGAGCAGGTTGAGGCTTCCCTCGCCGAGCGGTCCCGTGACGACGCCGGCCGGCTTGCGACGAAAGCCCATGCTGTGCAGCCGGGAGAAATCGTCCGTCGCGCTGCGCCCCACGAGCCCGCTCACGCCGGCCATGGGGCGGATGAAATACTCGATCATCCCGTTGGTGTCGGGATGATTGACGTCGAAGCGATAAAGCTCGCCGTCGGTCGGCAGGTCGATCCCGGCCTGTCGTTGAATATCGAATACAACACGCGTCGCATCGATCACCGCCTGCTCGCTCGGAAGGGCGGCGAGCCAGTCGGGCGCCGGATAGGAGCCGACGGTGGTGGTGAGGATGCGGGGCCTGGAGGGGATGCGTTGAGCTTTCATGGCGACGAATTCGACGGTTTGAAACCCGCAGGCTGGGCGCGCTCCGGGCGACGCACAATCCCCGATGCGCGCCGGGCCGCAACGCACATGAAAAACGCCAGGGCAGACAAGAACCGCGCCGCAGAGGACGCGAATCGAAGGAGGCGCTTTGCGGAAGGCCGCAAAGAAAACGGAGAAGGGACCGTCCCAAAGGATCCCCTCCGCGCCTCCTGCCGCGCGATTCCGCTGCGCACATGGGAAACGCCAGCACGAACAAACCTCCGCGGAGAAGCTTCGTTGCCCGCGGGCGCGATCTGCCTTGGATTCGTTTCCATGACATTGCACACGCTCGAAAGAGCGGTCCGGTCGCGCGGAAGGCGCGCCGTCCAGGGCCTGCTCATCGCCCTGCTTCCGGCCACCGCTTTCGGCGCGGGATTCACCGAGGCGCGGCGCGATCTCGGCCTCGATGGTCTCGATGTCGCCCGCGTGGTCGGCGCCGACCTCAATGGCGACCAGCATCCCGATCTCGTCATGCGGCCGACGAGCGCGGAGCCGGTCGCGCCGCTCGTGTTTCTCTGGACCGCGGATGCGTCCTCCCCGGCCGGCGCCCGTTACAAGCAGGTCGAGGAGCCCGGGCTGCCCAGGCTCGTCAGCGGCGATCTCCTCACCCTCGCGGACCTCGACAACGACGGGCGCGCCGACGCGATCATCACGCGTTTCCTCGACTATCTGCAGGAGCAATTCACGCCGCGCGCCGAGGCGCCGTTGCGCACCGCGTGGCTGCCGGGAAACGGCGACGGCACGTTCGGCGAGCCGCGCATCTTTCGCGAAGCGCTCGCCGCCACGACCGCGACCGTGGCCGTCGGCGACGTGAACCTCGACGGGCTTCCCGACGTCTGGCTCGGCAACTGGTACGAGAAATATTTCTCCGGCTACGAGGCCTTCGCCAACGACCTCCTCCTGCAATATCGCCTCGAGGACGACGCGCCGCGTTTCGCGCGCTGGCCCGTGCCGGGTGAAACCGCTCCGGCCACCGCGGCCACCGACGGCGCCGGACGCCCGACCTACGGCCTGATGATCGCGCGCGTAAACCCGGCGGAGCTTCCGATGTTGTGGGAGATCAACTACGGCCGGCGTTGGGACCGCCTCTGGCGGCTCGAGACGCCGCCGGCGTTGCTCGACAAAACATCGGTCGCCTCGGGCGCGGGAGTTTCCGAAAGACCGGTCCGGCCGGGCGGCCCTCCAGACTTCGCGCGCGAGGAGGTGTTGCGCAACCTCGTCGGCGCCGACATCGCGCCGGCCGCGGGAATCGACGGCGACACGATCCGCCACGGCCGGCACCCCGACTGGCTGGCCGAGCGCGCGAAGGAGGATCCACGCTTTGCCCGGACCGACGAGCCGCCGTTTCGCGCGAATGGAAACGGCTTCGACGGCGCGATCGGCGACATCGACAACGACGGCGACCTCGATCTCTTCGTCTCCACCATCATCCACGCGTGGGCGGGCGAGTCCTCCGATCATTCGCGCTTTCTCGTCAATCAACTCGTCGAAACCGGCGAGCTGCGTTTCGAAACACCGCCGGAGCTTTCGGTCGATCGGCTCCCCCCGCCCCCCGCCGCCGGCGAGCCGCCCGGCGACACGCACAAAAACCAGAATCAGGGCGACATCTTCTGCGAACTCGCCGACCTCGACAACGACGGCCGCCTCGATCTCATCTTGTGTTCATCCGACTACTCCGACGCGCCGCCTTATGACGAACGCCTGCGCGTCTTCCTCCAACAGGCCGACGGAACCTTTCACGACGCGACGAGCCGCCTCGGCCTCGACCAGATCGGCGGCGGCCAGCCGGTCGTGGCCGACATCAACCGCGACGGCGCCCTCGACCTCGTCGTCGGGCAAACCTTCAACCGCCTCGACGCCGGGCGCCGCGACGCGGCCGGCGCGGCAAACGGCACCCTCGCCGCGGGAAAATCCGAGCCGAGGCTGCACGTCTATATCAATCGCAATGATGACAACAACAACAACAACAACGGCCTCGTCCTGCGGCTCGCGGGCGAGCCGGGATCCGGTTCCACCCGCGACGCGTTCGGCGCGATCGTGAAGATCGCCGCCGACATCGATGGCGATGCCGCCACCCCGCCCGCGCAACAGATGCGCCAGCTCACCGGCCCCGGCGGCCACCAGGGCAAGCGCCATGAGGCCCTCGTCCACTTCGGCCTCGGCCGCGCCGGAAAAGCCGACCGCGTGCAGATCCTATGGCCGACCCGGCCGGCCATCACGACCGAGCTGGAAGGCCTCGCGGCCGGAGACTGGACCGTCACCCTCCGCCCCGATGGCACGGCCGCGTGCGTCGCGACCGCGCGGTGAGGTGAAGGGCCGGAGGAAATACGAAAACGGCGCCAGACGGCCATGGACGAGCCGGCTTCGATCCGTCTAACATGCGCCCGAGACAGGCCTCCGCGCGTCTGGCGCGGCCGGCCCGATATTCCTTCCTCCTCTCTCCTCCCTCTCTTCCATGGACAACAAGCAAGTTCGTTTCGGCATCGCCGGTCTCGGAATCATGGGCGCGACCCACGCGCGCAATCTTCTCGCGGGCAAGGCGCCGCGCGGCGTCCTCGCGGCGGTGTCGGATGCCGTCCCCGAGCGGCTGAGCGCCTTCGGCGAAGTGGCGCGGTTCGAATCGGCCGAGGACATGATGCGCTCCGGCAAGATCGACGCGATCCTCATCGCGACCCCGCACTACGCGCACACCTCGCTCGGCATCGCCGCGCTCGAGGCCGGCCTGCACGTGCTGGTGGAGAAGCCGGTCTCCGTGCACAAGGCCGACGCCGAGCGGTTGATCGCCGCCCACCGGAATCCGAACCAGGTCTTCGCCGCGATGTTCAACCAGCGCACGGACGGTTTTTTTCGCAAGATCCGCGACTTCATCGGCAGCGGCGAACTCGGGCGCGTGCAGCGTATCCAGTGGACCATTACACACTGGTTTCGCTCGCACGCCTACTACGCCTCCAGCCCGTGGCGCGCCACGTGGGCGGGCGAGGGCGGCGGGGTGTTGCTCAATCAATGCCCGCACCAGCTCGACCTTTTCTGCTGGCTCTTCGGCGTCCCCGAGCGCGTGCGCGCATTCTGCCATTTCGGCAAATACCACGAGATCGAGGTCGAGGACGAGGTCACGGCCTACCTCGAATACAAGGGCGGCGCCACCGGCGTCTTCATCACCTCGACCGGCGAGGCGCCGGGC
Source organism: uncultured Opitutaceae bacterium (assembly GCA_964517665.1). Classification (GTDB taxonomy): domain Bacteria; phylum Verrucomicrobiota; class Verrucomicrobiia; order Opitutales; family Opitutaceae; genus Congregicoccus. The sequence continues at coordinate 18,868 of CAZFCY010000091.1, forward strand.
ACGAACCGCCTCGAGGTCGCGGGCGATCGCGGACGACTCGTGTACGAAGCCGACCGGCTGACCTTCCTGCGCAACGAAACGCCCGCCTCGATGTTTTCGCGCACGACCAGGGAACTCTTCAGCCTGCCGGAAACCTGGGACGTGAAGCTGCCCGACCAGACGCACGGCGGCCAGCACATCGAGATCATCCAGAACTTCATCGCCGCGATCCTCGACTCCGCCCCGCTCATCGCGCCCGCCGCCGAAGGCATGCACTCGGTCGAACTCGCCAACGCCATGCTCCTCTCCACCTGGCTCGATCGCACGATCGAGCTGCCGATCGACAGCGCGCTTTACGCCGCGCAACTCGAACAGCGCTGCGCTCCCGCGCGCTGACCTTCCGGTGGTTGTTCAAGCTCCGTATCCGACACGCGCGAGTTCGTCCCGTCCTCCGAAGATCCCCTTCTCCACCGGCCGGCAGCGTTGGGATTGCACGACGCCGCCAGCGCCCGCCATAAACTCCGGAAGCCTCCCGCCTGATCGTTCCAGGCGATAGCCTATATATAATTCATTCCCTTTGGGTCGGATACCCCGAAGCTTGCTTCGGCTTGTATGGTGGAGGGGCGACCTCCGTGTCGTCCGG
>CAZFCY010000092.1:0-6376 GCA_964517665.1 uncultured Opitutaceae bacterium
TCTGGCTCTGATCTGGAGTGCGCGCGATTCATCGCCGCTTTGTTTTCCGCGGCTTGCCGCGGAGGCGGCTGTCGAGCCGCCCGGTCGAAAGCGGCGATTCATCGCCGCACTCCAAAATAGGAGCGGCATTTGCCCGCAACCACGAGATCCGGTCGGCGAAGGACAGTGGACGGCCCGACTGTGGGCGTGGAGCGCCACTGTGGCGCCGCAGGCGCGCCGTCAGCCCGTCTTGAGCGGCGTCCAGGTCGGGAATTGCCAAACGCGGCGGAGCGCCTGCTGCTCCCTTCGGATTTGCCTGCGCGTCTCCTTTCGCCAGTCTGGCCGACAAGCCCTCCCGTCGTCCCAAACCCATCGCCCCACTCCCATGTCCCAGGACACCGAACACCTGCGCCTCCTCTCGATCTTCCACACCATCGTCGCCGTGATCATGGGGCTCTGTTCGCTCATCCCCGTCATCCACCTCGTCCTCGGGATCGTGATCATCCTCTCGCCGGACTCGCTCAACGGCAGCGGCGACGGCGCGCCACCGGCTTTTATCGGCTGGCTCTTCACCCTCTTCGCCGCCGCGGTCATCCTCGCCGGACTCGCGCTCGCCACGGCCACCTTCATCGCGGGCCGGTGCATCAAGGCCCGGAGGCGCCACCTCTATTGCATCGTCGTCGCCGCGCTCGAATGCCTCTTCATGCCCTTCGGCACGGTGCTCGGCGTGTTCACGATCATCGTGCTCATGCGCGAATCCGTGAAACGCCTTTTCGGCATCGTCCCGGAAACGTCGCCGGCGACCGGCCCGGAAGCGCGGCCGCAGTGAGCCCCGAGAGCATCGCGACGCTCCGCGCGGCGATCGACCGCCTCATCCCGCGCGACGACTTTCCCGGCGCGACCGAGGCCGGGGTCGATCGCTATATCATCCAACTCCTCGCGGGCGACCGCGCCGGGGAAAGCCCGCGGATCGAGCAGGCCCTGCGCGCGATCGACGCGGAGGCGCGCGCGACGCGCGGAAAGCATTTCGATCAACTGCCGCCCGGCGCGCAGGACGACATTCTCGCCGCGGTGGAGAACGGCCGCGTCGCATCCGCCATCTGGATCGACCTCGATCCACGCGCGCTCTTCGACCGGCTGGTCGAGCTTTGCGCCGAGGGCTACTACTCCGATCCGGAGCAGGGGGGAAACCGCGATGGGGTTTCCTGGCGGATGATCGGTTACGATCGCCGCGCGCCGCGCCCGGCCCCGCGATCATGAACGATTTCGACGTCGTCATCGTCGGCGCGGGAGCCGGCGGCGGGGTCGCCGCGGGCGCGCTGGCCGAGGCCGGAAAGCGCGTGCTGCTGCTCGAGCGGGGCGCATCGCTGGCCTTCGAGCAGATCCCGCGCGATCACCTGCGCAACCATCGTCTTTCCGTTTATGGACACAACACCGGGCCGGACCTGGAGGGCCATCCGCGCGTCTTCGTCGGCCGTGACGGCCGCGCGGCGATCGTGGCGCCGCACGAGGCGGAATATAACAACAACGCCATGGCGGTCGGCGGCGGCACGCGCGTCTGGGGCATGCAGGCATGGCGGTATCATCCGGACGATTTCCGGATGGCGACGCGCTACGGCGTCCCCGCGGGAAGCGCCCTCGCCGACTGGCCGCTCACGGCGGATGAGCTGGCCCCATGGTATTCGAAAGCTGAATACGAGATCGGCGTGGCCGGCGCGGGCGCGCGCGGGGCGGCCGATGTCCCGCTGGCCCCGGCTTATCCGATGCCGCCGCTTTCTCCTTCGCCCCAGGCCGCGTGGCTCGCCCGCGGGGCCGCGGCGCTCGGCTGGAGCACGCTCACGCCGCCGCTGGCGTTGAACTCGGTTCCCTACGGCGGCCGTGAAGCCTGCGCGCGCTGCGGGGAGTGCATCGGCTTCGCCTGCCCGACCGACGCGAAAAACGGCTCGCACAACACCCTGATCCCGCGCGCGCTGGCGACAGGCCTCTGCATCCTGGAAACACACGCGCACGCCGCACGCGTAGAGACGGACGCGACCGGCCGGGTGACCGGCGTGCGTTATATCAAACAGGAACCCGGTGGCGCCGCGCGCGAGCGCGTCGTCCGATCGCGCGCCGTCATCCTCGCCGCCGGCGCGATCGAGACGGCGCGGCTGCTTCTCCTCTCGCAATCGAGCCGTCATCCGCGCGGCATCGGCAACGCCTTCGACCAGGTGGGGCGTTGCCTGCAGGGCCATTATTATCCGGGCGCGCAGGGGTTCATGCCGGAGCCACTGGAGAACGACGGCCTCGGCCCCGGCGTGTGCATCGCCACCACGCGCTTCAACCACGGCAATCCGGGAATCATCGGCGGCGCGATGCTCGCGAACGAGTTCGTCAAGCTCCCGATCCAGTTCTGGAAAAACAGCGCGCCGCCCGGCTTTCCGCGATGGGGGCTCGCGAACAAGCGATTCATGCGCGAGCGCTACCGGCGCATCGCGCACGTGCAGGGGCCGGCGCAGGAGATCCCGCATCCCGACTCCCGCGTGACGCTCGATCCCGATGTCCGCGATCGTTTCGGGCTTCCCGTGGCGCGGCTCTCGGGCGCGACGCATCCCGAGACGTTGCGGACCGCCGGGTTCATGCGCGAGCGTTGCGAGGAATGGCTGCGCGCGAGCGGGGCCGAAGACGTCTGGAGCTGGCCGCCGGTTTTGAAGTTGAGCGCGGGCCAGCATCAGGCCGGCACATGCCGCATGGGAACGGACGCGCGCAGCTCGGTCGCCGATCCGACGTGCCGCGTGCACGGGCACGACAACCTCTTCGTCGCCGACGGTTCCGCGCATGTCACCAACGGCGGTTTCAATCCCGCCCTCACGATCATGGCGCTGGCCTTCCGCACGGCGGACGCCGTCGCGCGATCGATATAGGCGCGCGCTCGCGCTGCGCATGAAGGCGGACGCCGGGCTCCACCTGAAGCTCTTACCGTCAGAGATCGATGGATTTGAAACGCGTTGCCACGCGCCGGCGAGCGGGCGAGTGTTCGCGGCGCTGCCCCATGAGTCCATTGCCCCGCCTGGCCTGCCTGCTCGCGCTCACCGGTCCTTCGTTCACGCTCGCCGCCTCCGCGCGCGTGCCGGTGGAGGACTTCGCGCGGGCGCCTCTTTATGTCAATCTCCAGCTCTCGCCCGACGGCTCGTCGGTCGCCTTCATGCGCGAGTTCGGCGGAAGGAGTTTTCTTTGCGTCAACAGGATCGGCGAGGAGAAGGTCGCGCGCTTCCAGATCGGCCGCGCGCCGGCGTTCGGGACGGAGGTGGACAAGGAGATCGAGGCCTTTCGCTGGATCAGCGACGCGCGGCTCATCGTCACGACGACGGTTTGGGACTATCTCTATGGGACCGCCGCGGTCGATCGGGACGGCAGGCACTGGGTCGGCCTGACGGGCCGCGAGTTCGATCCGCGCGGCCAGCACGGCACGTTCGCCTTCGAACTCATCCATGCCTTCAACGACGCGCGCTCGCGCATCCTCATGCTCGATCGCCGCATTCCCGACAGCGCGAAGCGACTTTTCCCCAACGTCATCGAAGTCGACACGCAGGCAGGCTCCGACCGTGTCGTGGTGAAGAATCCGGGAAACGTCGTCCACTGGATGGCCGACCACGCGGGCGCCGTCCGCCTCGGCATCGCGCGGGACGAGGACACGAGCAGCGTGCTCTACCGCGAAAGCGAAACGCGGGAGTGGCGCGCCCTGCCGCTGCCCACGCGCGGGCAGGACAAGCTTCGGCCGATCGGGTTCGACGCCACCAACGACACCTTCTACGTCGCGGGGTTCAACGAGCAGGATCGCTGGTGCGTCTTCCCCTTCGACCTGGAGACCGGCGCGCGCGGCGAGGCGCTCGTGAGCGACCCCGTTTACGACACGGCGCCTACGGGAACGATCGCGGCCTTCGACGGCCTTCCGATGGCGCGCCTCCTCTTCTCCGCGAGCAAACAGGCGATCATCGGCCTCGCCTACGCGGGCGACTCCCCGCGTATCCGCTGGCTGGATACGGAGTTCGCGAAAATCCAGGCGGCGATCGACAAGGCGCTCCCGGACACGGTGAACCTCGTCGCCGGGCTGTCCCGCGACGACAACCGGCTGCTCGTTGTTTCATTCTCCGACCGGCATCCCGGCATGTTTCACCTCCTCGATCGCGCCGCCCGCTCGTTCACGCCGATGGCGACGCGCATGCCGTGGATCCAGCCGTCGCAGATGTCGCCCACGCTCTCGATCAAATATCATGCGCGCGACGACCTGCTGATCCACGGCTACCTCACCGTTCCCGTCGGGCACGAGTCGAAGAGCCTGCCGCTGGTCGTTGTGCCGCACGGCGGCCCGTGGGTGCGCGACATCTGGGGTTTCGATCCGATCGCGCAACTGCTCGCCAGCCGCGGATACGCCGTGTTGCAGATGAACTACCGCGGCTCGCCCGGATACGGCTCGGCCTTTTCGATGGCGGGGAAAAAGCAGGTGGGCCGCGGCATCCAGGCCGACATCGAGGACGCCACGCGCTGGGCGATCGACGCCGGCGTGGCCGATCCGGCGCGCATCGCGATCCTCGGCGGCAGCTACGGCGGCTACTCGGCCTTGTTCGCGCTCGGCAACAGCCCGGGGATGTATCGGTGCGGCGTTTCGATCAACGGCGTCACCGACTGGCTCGAAATCTTCTCGCGCCGCGAACGGCCGGAATATCAGTTCGCGCGCCGCCGCTGGATCGAGCAGATCGGCGATCCGGACGAGGACGAGGCGTTCCTGCGATCCATCTCGCCGGTCACGTTCGCCGATCGCATCGAGGCGCCGGTCCTGATCATCCAGGGCAAGGAGGATCGCACCGTGCCGCCCGGTCAGGCCAGGGACATGGTCTCGGCGTTGAAGAAGGCGCGGCGCCCGCCCGAGGCGCTCTTCCTCAACGGCGAGGGCCATCGCTTCACGAAGGAAAAATCGCGCGTCGCCGCCTATGGCGCGATCGTCGAGTTTCTGGAAAAGCACCTCGGCCCCGGCGTCGAGTACCGTGGCAAATAGCCGGGCTCGGAACGGACGACCGAGGCGCGGATCTTTAACGAAAGGCAACGAAGGCCCGGAGACGAGGCGCCTTGCTTCGTTGCCTTCGTTTGCTTCCGCGCGACTGCTTGCATCCAGCGCGCGACACGCTCACAGGCCGAAGAAGGCCAGCGCGGATCGTTCGATCAATTCCTTCGCGTGCGGGGCGACGAGTTCCTTGTTCTTCTCGGGAACCTCCACCGGCTCGCCCTCGATGACCCTCTTGAAATCCGGCGGCTTCCCGGCCGAGGCGTCGCGGATGATCTGCTCGAGGGTTCCGTCGATCGGGATTCCCGCCGCCTGATAGATCTGGCGGCGCGTCCATTCGTATTCCTCGAGCGAGTAATGGCGCTCGTTCAGCGCCGCGACCTGCGCGCGCTTCGCCTCGACGATCAGCCCGGAGAGATCCTTCAGCGCCTCGAAAAATTCGGAGACCGACGGCGTCTCGCCCGTTTCGCCGCTCAGCTTTTGCAGGGATTGATATTTCGCGCCGAGCGCGTCGAGGCGCGCGCCGAGGCCGGCCTGCACCGTCTGCTGCGTCGCGAGAAAGCGATCGACCATCGCCGCCTCCAGCTCCCCCGTGGCGGGCGGCGCGTAGGGGGCCTTGTTGAGGATCTGCTCGTTCAATTCGGGAATGACGCGCAGTTGCGCGACGTTCGCCATGTAGCTTCGCGCCGGCCGGTAGATGAAATAATAAGAGGCGACTCCGGCGCCGATCGCGCACAGGAGGAGCAGGAACAGACACCCGAATACAAACTTCTTCATGATGAATGGGAGATGGAGTTCCCACGATTTGCCGGAACGCGGCGCGCAGGTCAACAGCCCGCGTTTCGGGAGGCCGGATTCCGAGGCCGCGCGTGGAGGCATTGACCGCCATCCGCGGAGCGCCATCGTGAGCTTGCCCAACCAAAGCCATGCGCAACCGATCCCTGCCCTGGAAACTCGCCAACGGACTCTTCGGCGTCCTCTTTCTCTTCGCCGCGGCCCTGCAGCTCAACGATGCCGATCCACTGCGCTGGATCGCGATCTATCTCGCCGCGGCGGTCCCGTGTTTTCTCGAATGGCCCCGCCTCCGCCTCGCCCGCTGGCCGTTGCCCGCCGCCGTGGCGCTGGTCGCGATCGGCTGGGCGCTCGCGCATGCGAGCCACGGCGCATGGTCGGTCCCGCTGGGAGACATGTTCGACGAGTGGGAAATGAAGAACGAGCAGGTGCGCGAGACGCGCGAAGTGTACGGCCTCTTCATCGTCGCCGGCTGGATGCTCGTCGTCGCGGTGACAGGCTTCGTCCGCGCGCGCCGGGAGCGGATCTGAAGCCAGGCATCAGGTGTCAGGGAACAGGAGACAG
>CAZFCY010000092.1:6476-19382 GCA_964517665.1 uncultured Opitutaceae bacterium
GTCCTCTACCTTCCGCTCGGAGTGCCGGGCACGTAGCGCAAGTCGATCGCCTTGTAGTGTTCCAATGGATACGCGGGCGGCTCGACGCCTTCGGGCAGCGGGCGTTTCGAGAACTGCTGAAAGTATAGCGTGCAGGCGTCGCGCCATTCGCGGGCCTCGCGCTCCTGGCGCGCGAGCAGCGCCTTCGTGTGCGTGTGGCGCCCGGCGTCGATCGCGCCGGAGAGCGTTTCCCATTTTTCCACCATGGCGCGCGCTTCGTCGACGCCGCGCTGGTAGGCGAGGCACAGCTCGTCCCACAGCGTGCGGCCCGATTGCATGCGGTGATCCCACGGCACGTGGTGAAACCAAAGGAGGAGTTCCTCGGGACAGGTCTCGGGATCGCCCCAGAGTTTTCGCAGCGGCCCGGCGTATTGCTCGAGCGCGTTGCTGCCGGAGGCGGAGCGCGCGGCGCCGAGCCCCTCCGCGTCGGCCTGATGATAATAGGGCGAGGTCCAGTCCGCGCGCCCGATGTCCACCCACGGCCCCGGGCCGTAATGATGATCCCACGCCATGATATGGTGAAGGCCGAGCGGCATGGAGTAGCTCACGACCGTCTCGCGCGAGCCGAGGAGGATGTCGGTGATCGCGCGCCGCGCCGCGTCATCCGCGCGGTTGAAGGTCATGCGCGCCCACTCGTCGGCGATCTTCGCGGAGGAAAGCGAATAATCCCACGCGAGGCGGCCGAACGCGTGCCAGTTCGCCTGCGCGAGCGGATGGCCCGTCCAGTTTCGATCCGTGCCGGTGTTGGCAACGCCGGCGATCACGGTCGGTGTTTTCCGTTTGCCGGCGTCGGCGCGAACATCGCCGGCGATCACGCGCGCGACGGTCGTGCCCGGACCCGAGGTGAAGGTGTCGGCGTCGAGCACCTCCTTCCACATCGGGGCGAGATAGGCGAGATGGATGGACGCGCCGAGGTACTCCTGCGTGATCTGCAATTCGAGCGCGAGGCCGGTGCGCGGCATCGCGCCGAAGAGCGGGTGAAACGGCTCGCGCGGCATGAAGTCGAGCGGACCGTTCTTGATCTGGACGAGGACGTTGTCGCGGAAGGCGCCGTCGAGCGGATGGAACTCCGAATAGGCCTGCTTGACGCGGTCCTCCGCGTCCTCCGCCGCGTAGACGAACGCCCGCCACATGACGATGCCGTCGCGCGGCGCGAGCGCGTCGGCGAGGAGATTCGCGCCCTCGGCGTGCGTGCGCCCGAAGTTCTGCGGACCGGGCTGGCCCTCGGAGTTGGCCTTGACGAGAAAGCCGCCGAAGTCGGGCACGCGCGCGTAGATCTCGTCCACCTTCCGCTTCCACCAGGCCGCGACTTCCGGATCGAGCGGGTCGGCCGTCTCGAGGCCGCCGATTTCCATCGGCGCGCTGAAGCGCGCGGTGAGATAAACGCGGACGCCATAGGGACGAAACTCGTCGGCCAGCGCCGCGACCTTCTCGATATAGGGCGCGGTGAGCACGAGGGCGTCGGCGTTCACGTTGGTCAGGACGGCGCCGTTGATCCCGACGGAGGCGCAGGCGCGCGCGTAATCGCGATAGCGCGGCGCGCGGTGGTCGGGCAGTTGAAACCATTCCCAGAGCGAGAAGCCGGCGTAGCCGCGCTCGACGAAGCGGTTGAGGTTGTCCCAGTGGTTGAGGATGCGGCGCTCGATCCTCGGTGTATCCGAATCGTGGATACCGGCCAGGGGCTCGCCGGTCTGGACCATGCGCAGCAGGGCAAACGAGCCATAGAGCGCGCCGATTTCGGTGTTGGCGCGAACGACCACGGCGGCGTGATCGTCGCGGCGGCCGCCCTCGATCCGGTGACCTTCGGCGCCAAGGCTCTCGTCGTGCGACGGCGAGCTGTCGAGCGTCACGCGCGCGTCCCGGCCGAGCAAACCGCGCAGGCCGGCGGTGAGTTCATCGCGCGCCGCGGCGACCGTCGGCGACTCGGCGATGCCGGGCGCGGCGAGGACCACCTCCCGCAACTCACGCGCGTAGCCGGCGCGCAGTTCCTCGTCGCTGATCAAATCGTAGCGCAACCAGAGGCGGTAGCCATCATCGGCCCGCGCGCCGGGCATGGACGGCACGAGGAGAAGGGAGAAAAGCACAAGGCGCGCGGACGATCGGAAAGGATTCATGGCGGTTGGAGTCGATCTGCGGGATGGAAAATCTGGAACCGGCCACTCGCCTGTAAATACCCGAGCAGGTAGAGCATGCCGTTGTAATAGCGCCACTGCCCCCTCGGAACCGGCGCGTCCCACAACATCCGCACGAACGGACGCGCGACGTCCGGCTCGGCGGCGAGGCCCGCGACCGCCGCCATGGCGACGAGACCGATCGAGAAATCCTCCGTGAGCGGACGCCCATCGATCGCGAACTGATTCGGGATGTTCGGGCGGAAATCGTCGAGGAATCTCAACACGCGATTGCTCTGCTCCACCTGCCACGGATCCGCGCGCCACCACGCATGGTCGAGCGCGACATTCGCCAGTGTCCGCCACGCGTCGAAGCGAAAGTCCTCGTGCCCGCCGCCCACGCGCGGAGTGCCATCGAAATGCGCGTAGTCGGGCATCAAGCCCGTGCGCGGGTGCGCCGCCTTTTTGAAAAACTCGCGGCTCGCCTTCGCCGCCTCCGCCCAAAACTCGCGATCCTCGCGCGCCCAACGCGCCCACAGTTCGTAAAACGCCGGCAGATGATACGACGGATCCGTCACGCCGGCCCACCTGCGCCACGGAACGAACAGCACCTGCTTCGCCTCGGGATCGAACATGCTGGTGGGATCCTCGTGCCCCTCGTCGCTCTTGCGCAGCATGACGCGCAGGATCGCATCGGCCTCGGCGCGGTAATCGAAGATGCCCTCGCGCGAGCCCCAGCGGTTGGCCGCGAAAAACAGCGCCATGGCGAGCCACTCCTCGCCGTCCGACGCCGGACCCTCGCTCAGCCGCGTGCCGTCGGGCGCGCAATGCCATGCAAAATAGCCCCGCAGCGGACCCTCCGCATGATACATATGGGTCTTCGCCCATTTCCAGATGCGGTCGAACTCGTCCTGTCGATCGAGTTGCGCGGCGATCATCATGCCGTACGACATGCCCTCGGAGCGGACGTCGTTGTTGCCGACGTCCAGCATATAGGCCATGTCGTCGCCCACCGGATAATAGACGCGCCCGGTCTCGTCGTCTCCGTGGAAGAGCTGGCGATGCGCGGCGTCGATCTTCGCGTCCACCTCGGCGGAACTCCTGCCGAGCAGCTCGACGAAGAGATCGCGCGCGGCGATCTCTCCTCGTCCGACCATCAAAGCGGCCAGCGACATCACCATGCGCGCGATCATCGGCGTCCGGGGAACCTGTCCCGGACGCCTGCGCTCCGCGGAGTTCGAGCGTGGTGGCGCCTCCGGCTTTGCGCTCGGAGTATATCGAATCCTCATCGTTGGCGGCTGCTCACGCGCCCGCAAACTTCCGGCGGCGCTCCGCCAGTTCGTCGCCGATGCGGTAGTTGAGTTCCTTCGTGATCGGATAGAAGAGCAGGATCACGACCGCGACGACGATGAAGATCGCCGGATAAATGGTCGCCGAGTGCCGGATGCCGAGCACGGCGGTGTCCGTCAACGGCGCGCTCGCGTCGTAACCATAGGCGCCCAGGATGATGCCGCTGACGAAGCCGCCGACGCCGAGCCCGAACTTGAGCGCGAAGACCACGCCGGCGAAAATGAAGCCGGTGGCGCGGCGACCCGTCCGCCATTCCGAATAGTCGGCCGTGTCCGCGATCATCGACCAGAGCAGCGGAATCGTCGGTCCATAACACGCGCCCCACGAAAGCCCCTGGATGAACATGAGCGCGATGCCGTCGGCCGGAATGAACAGCAGCCACATCGTCGAAAGCGCCGTGAGCGCGAGGCAGGCGCAGAAAACGCCGCGCTTGCCGAAGCGCTCGGACAGGGGCTTCGAGAGCAGCACGCCCACGAGCGTGAGCGGCGTGCCCGCCATGTTGAAGAAGGCGTAGGCCACGTTCGGAATGTTCGAGCGATCCTGCAGGATGAGCAGGCCGAATGTGTCGAGCACGGTCTGCCGGCCCGAGAGCTCGCCCGCCGCGGGCATGACCAGCCCCCAGCCGTCGAGAAACGCATGCATCGCGTCCCGGTCCACGTAGGCATCCATGAAGAACGTCAGCGAGCCGCCCCGCACGACCAGCATGATGAAGATCATCAGCGTGGCGCAAAAAAGGATGACCCACGGCCTGTTGTTGAACGCGTCCTTCAAATCCTGCTTCGGCGACGACTGCTGGCCGGGATCCGGCTGCACGCGCTCCTTCGAGGTGAGGAAGGTGACGAGAAAGAGGAAGATCGTCGCGAAGGCGAAAATGCCGATCGTCATCGACCAGCCCTTCGCGTCGTCGCCCTGCCCGAGCTTGGCGACGAGCGGCCAGGTCAGGCCGGTGACGAGAAACTGCGTGATCGTGACCGCGATGAAGCGATAGGTGGAGAGGCTCGTGCGCTCGTTCACGTCGCCCGTCATCACGCCGTTGAGCGCGCAATAGGGCACGTTGTTGATCGTATATACCGCCATGAGCAGGAAGTACATGACATAGGCGTATATCAACCGCCCGCCCGCGTCGAAATCCGGCGTCGTGAACGTCATCCAGAAGACCGCCGCGAACGGCAATGCCGACCAGATGATCCACGGCCGGAAGCGTCCCCATCGATGTTTCGTGCGGTCGGCGATCACCCCCATGAGCGGATCGGTGAACGCGTCGAAGACGCGCCCGACAAGGAAGAGCGTGCCGGCGGCGACCGGGCTGATGCCCATGACCTTGGTGAAAAAGAAGAACTGGTAGGCCATGAGCACCTGGAAGACGAAATTCGCTCCAGAGTCTCCCAGGCTGTATCCGGCCTTCTCGCGGAAGGACAACTTTTCGGTGTAATGGGGCATGAGGGAAAAGGAATCACAACGCCCGCGGTGGTGGCACGATCACGAGCGACGACGGGCCGCGGGGCTTCGACCCGAAGGCTCCATGCAAGCCATGGAACGGCGCGCCTCAAAACCGCCCTTGCTCTCACGGTAGCGCCGCAAGCGCGGCTCTCCCGCATTCCCGCGGCCCCGGCAGCGCCTCGGTCCAGACGCGCGCGGGCCGGGTGTGTCACAACGTCGTCGTGGGCGAAGGCGCTTCCGCTCCGAACGCCAGGGGGCCGGCGCATGCGCACGCGAACAGGCCGCGCAGCAAAGGTCGAAAATCAGGCAACATCATCGCGAGGATCCGAGCTGCGATTCGAAAACATAACTGCCGGAGGGAATATCGAACACCGCCCGGCCGCCGGCGCCGGCGACGATGCGCGTGGCTTCGGATGCGGCCCTGCCCGGAAGGGCGGGGATGGCGATCTCGCTCCCGGCTTCAGCGGGCAGGCGAATCGTCGCGGAGGCGTTGGGTGGAATCGAAACCTCGAGCCGGAAGCGCGCGCCGTCGCGTTCCCAGCGCACACGGATCGGGCCGCGCGGCGACTCGTGTTTCGCTTCGACCCATTCGATGTCGCCAACCGGCTGCGGCTCGACGATCACGTTCTCGAAGCCCGGCGCGGCGGGATCGATGCCGATGCCGGCGAGGTTCTGATAAAACCACTCCATGATGTGCCCGAGCATGAAATGATTTTGCGAGGCATGCCGCCGCGCGTTCCACGCCTCGGTCAGGCTCGTGGCGCCACGCGCGAGTTGATAACCGTAGCCCGGGCGATCGACTTCGTGGTGCATGTCGAAGATCACGTCGGACCGCCCGCCGCGGGCGAGCGCGAGCAGGAGATAACGATGCCCGACGTCGCCGGAGGTGAGCGCGTTGCCGCGCGAGCGGATGTCGGCGACGATCGCCTCGAGCACGTCGTTCTCGCGGCCATCGGGCGGAAGACCGAGCACGCTCGCCATCGCGTTCGCCGTCTGGCTGCCCGCCGCGTAACTGCCGGTTTCGGCGTCGAAAAACCTCCGGTTGAAAGCCTCGCGCACCGCCGCCGCGCGGCGCTCGAAATCCTCCGCGTCGGACGCGCGCCCGAGCCGCCGCGCGATCGTGGTCATGACGCGCAGATCCTCGTAGTAGGTGGCGGTCGCCGTCACCGCGATCGGCGTGAGCTGCGAAACTCCCGGGGCCGTGGGGCCGAGGTCGTGCCAGTCGCCGAGCCCGTGGTCGAGGATGTGATCCGTCGCCATGCGCTCGAGATGGCCGCAATAACGAACCATCGCGTCGTAGTGCCGGCGAAAAACGGCGTCGTCTCCCGTGAACAAATACTGCTGCCACGCCGCGAGGATGAGCGCGCTCCCCCATTCCGGCGAATCGCGAAACCCGCCCTCAAAGACAATATATTCCGGCGCGATCGACGGCACGAGACCGCCTTCCGTCTGCGCGTCGGCCATGTCGCCGAAGGTTTTCATATAAAGCCGGGCGAGATCGAACTCGTAGCGCAGCGACGGGCCGTTGAGATGATATTGCTCCAGCCAGCCGAGCCGCTCGCGATGCGGGCAATCCGTCATGACGCTCACGAGATTGCTGCGCTGCGCCCAGCGGATGAGCGCGCGGGTGCGATCGAACAACGCGTCCGAGGTGTGAAAAGTCCCCGCCGGCGCCGCGGAGCTGTGCGTGACGAGCCCGGCGATGCTCTCGACGACCGGGAGTTCGCCGCCCTCCTCCGCCGGCATCGTCTCGACCTGCAAATAACGCGCGCCATGATAGAAGAAGTCCGGCGTCCACGTATCCAGTTTTCCATTACCGGCGAGCGTGAGCTGCCACCACGCGGGAATGTTTCCGCCCACCGACGCCCGATCGACGCTGCCGTCCTCGTTGATCAGCTCCGCCGGCAGGATGCGAACCCGCGACCCCGCCGGACCGCGCGCGGCAAGACGGATGACGAGCGAGGCGTTCTGCCCGAGGTCGTAAACCGTGACGCCGGGCCGAAGCCGCGTCTCCCCGACCGGCTTCAACTCGTCGAACATCCGCAACTCCGGGGCCGCGTGCGACGCGCCGCGCAACACGCCGCCGGGCGCGCCCACGACGACGGCCCCCATCCAGTCGCTGTCGTCGAAGCCGGGCTCCGTCCAGCCCGCGGGATCGAGCCGCGCGTCGTAGTCCTCGCCGCCGTAAACATGGCTGTAAGTGATCGGGCCGGAACGCGTTTTCCAGGCTTCGTCGGTCACGATCGTTTTCACCGAACCGTCCTCGAACTCCAGCCGGATCCGCGCGATCGCGCGGAGCGGACGAAAGCGGCTGACGAACTTCGTGTAGCGCCCGCCCGCGTCCGGCACGTTGTGCATGCCGCCCGCGAGCGCGAGGCCGACGGCGTTGGCGCCCGCGCGAATCCGCCCGGTGACGTCGAAGGAATCGTAGAGGCAGGTCTTCGTCGTGTCGGTCCAGCCGGGAGAGAGCACCGCGTCGCCCACGCGCTCGCCATTGATCTCCATCGTGTATTGACCGAGCCCGCACACGAATGCCGTGGCGCGCGCGAGACCGGCGGGGGCGGTGAACGCGCGACGCAGCAGGACGGTTTCCGTCTTCAACGGATTATTGCCCGGCACGCCCCTGCCATCGACGACGGCGGAGGCGCTCCACATGCCGGACTCGACGCTGTCGCCCGCCGTGACCGTCGCGCCGATCGCGACATTGCGCCCGCCGGAAAGAACCTCGATCTGATTGAACGCGAGGCAGATCACGCCGTTCAACTCGCGTAGTTGAGGAACGGATACACGCGCGTATCGCCCGATGGCGCCGCCCGCGGGCAGGATCTGGCGTGTGAGCCACGTGTTCGCCGGCTGCCCGCGCGTGTCCGCGATCACGACCGGCCGCGTGAAGGCGGCATCGTTGGAAACCTCGACGAGAAACTGCCGTGGAAAACCGAGCCGCTCGGCCACGGTGTGGCGCAACGCGTGGAGCTTGATCTCGTCGATCGCGTGCGCGCGCCCGAGATCGAGCTGGATCCATTTCGGCGTGTTCACATCGGAGGCGTCCTCCGATTTGTATCCAAGATGCGGACGATCCTCCGCGAGCCACGCCGCGCTGCCGATCCACGCCGCATCCTCCCAGGCCGCGGGTTCGAGCAAGCCCATCGTCCACGTCGCCGGCTCGCTCCAAGACGAAGGAACGCCGTCTTGATCCCAGACCTTCACCGTCCAAAAGACGCGCTCCGCCGACGCGAGCGGCCGGCCGGCATAAGCAATGTGCAGTTGTTCGTCGCCAGAAACCCGGCCGCTGTCCCAGACATCGCCGCGCTCGCGCGCGAGAAGCTCCGGCGAGGTCGCGACGAGGATGCGATACGCGGTCTGTTTCAACGCGCGCCCCTCGCCGAGCAGTTTCCACGAAAGGCGCGGCGGCGCGGAATCGATGCCGACAGGATCCACGATCCCGTCGCAACGCAGGTTCACCGGCGTGATGGAGCCTTGTTGCGCGGGCGTTTCCGCGGCAAAAGCGAAAACCGGCAGGAAGGCGCAAGCCGCGAAGAGAACGAGCCACGAACACAAGCGCGCCTCGCCGGTTTTCAATCGCGCGCCCGTTGCGTTCCGGGGAGCGCGGCGCCACTTCCAATCGCGGAAGGGGGGTGTTCTTCCCCGCATCCTCACTCCTGCAGCTTCCGCAATGCTTCCGTCACGGCCCGCGCGTCGCCTGCCGCGCGCTCGGGAAGCGGGTGCGCGTCGTCGAAGACGTGCAGCGCGTCGGGCGCGAGCACGGTCGCGCGCGACTCGTCGATCGCGCCCGATCCATCCTGCACGGCGGCGAGTTCGAGGCCGAGACGTTGCGCCAGGAAACGATAGGCCGCCGCGCGCTTGGACGGACCGTAGTCGTGGCCCTCCTCGGGGTAGTGCGCGTTCTCCACGCCGGCGCCCGCATGGTAATATCCGTAAATCGACTTCAGAAACGGCATGTCGATCTCCGGCGCGTGTTGCGTCCAATCCTTGCCATCGGAAACGACGAGCAGCGGACGGGGCGCGGCCATCGCGGCGATCATGGTGTTGTTGACGAAATGATCCGCGCCGCGATGCACCGGCCGGCCGCTCTCGCACGGGCATCCGCCGAAGAAATACGACGACACCATCACGACGGGCACGCTCACCTTCACGCGCGGATCGAGCGCGGTGAGGAGAAACGCCTGCGTGCCGCCGCCGGACGCGCCCGTCACGGCCACGCGCTCCGGATCGGCGCCATCGAGCGAGAGCAGAAAATCGAGCGCGCGCACGCCGTTCCAGATGTGGATCGGCATCGATTGCTCCGTGCGATGCGCCTCCTGCCCGACCTGCCCGATCGAGTCGCCGTAGCCGAACATGTCGATCGTCATCACGATCGCGCCCATGCGCGCGAGGTTCGCCGCGCAGATCTGCGCGCTGGCGGAAAACCGTCCGTGCGTCGCATAGTCCTCCGGCTTCGTGATCCCGCGCGAATGACCGTGCGTGTATAGGATTACTGGATACGCTCCGTCGCGGCCGAGCGGGCGGTAAAGATTTCCCGTGGCGAAGAAACCGGGCACGGTTTCGAGCGCGACGTTCTCGACCGAATAGCCGTCGTGCGCGCTGCGCGAATGAAGGATCGGCCGCAGCGGCGTGCGCTTCGGCCACGGCGCGAGTCCCGCGCCCTCCTGGATGCGCGCGCGCGCGCGCGCGGTGTAAGCCTCCCACGAGGCGCGGTCGGGAAACTCCTTTAATGCCGCGTCGAGCACGGCCGCGCCCACCCCGGGCTCGAGAAAACCGCCCGGACACAGCGCCGGGCCTTCAGCCGGCGGCGGCGGAACTCCGGCCGGCAGCCAGGTGACATCGGCGGACATGCGCGAGGCAACGACGCTGAAAGCAAAAAGAAACAAACCAGAAAACAAGATGCGAGACATGGAACGATGATGTGAGGGGTTGATGGAAATGCGGTTGTTGACAGCCCGGCCCGAGAGGGCCGGGACCAGTATGCGCTGAGCGCGCGAAGCGACATGCGGAAAGCCTGCCGCCGCGTCCCTGCGCTTCCGCGCAGGGCTATGGGATTGTGGTTTCGAAAACATATTCACCGGAGTCGATCTCGATCACGGCGTGATCACTCGCCTGGGACACCCGTTTCACATGGACGTTCGGCGCAAGCGGGCGTCCTCCTTCGGTTATCGCGCTGCCTTCGCGGGCAGGGAGCGTGACCGTCGCGGTCGTGTTCGCCGGGATCGAGACGCGAAGCTTGAAACTCCCGCCTCCGCGATCCCAGCGCACCGCGATCGGTCCGCGGATCGATTCGTAGCCCGCTTCCACCCACGCGAGATCGCCCACCGGTTGCGGGCGGATGAGGATCTTGCGGAAGCCGGGAACGGAAGGATCAGTGTCGATGCCGGCGAGATCCTTGTAGAACCATTCGATGATCTGCCCGAGCATGAAATGATTGTGCGAGGCCCCGCGGCTTGCGTCCCAGGACTCGGTCAGCGCCGTCGCGCCCATCTTGATCTGATAACCGTAGCCGGGTTTTTCGTCCTGGTTGATCAGGTTATGGATCACATCGGAGCGTCCGCCTTGCGCCAGCGCCCGCAGCATATAGCGGAAACCGACGTCGCCCGCGGTCGCGTAGCCGCGCTCCTCCACATCGCGCGCAAGCGCGTCGAGCACCGCCGCGCGATGCGCGGGCTCGACGATGCCCATCACCAGCGGCAGCGCGAGCGAGGCCTGCGAGCCGGTGGCGTAACTGACCGGATCGGACTTGAGGAACTCCTCGTTGTAACGCTGGCGGATGCGTTCGGCGCGCGCCGCGTAATCGCGCGCGTCGTCCGCGTGCCCGAGCACATCCGCGATGCGCGAGAGGATGACGGCATCGTAGTAGTAAAACGCCGTTGCCGTAATCGGAGCCGGCGTCAGTCCGGCGCGCCCTTTCCTGCCGAGAAGCAGGTCGTGCCAGTCGCCGAGTCCATCGTGGAGCAGGCCGTCCTTCGTCCGACCCTCGAGATGCGCGAAGTAGCGCTTCATCGACTCGTAGTGCGCGCGCATCAGCTCCATGTCCCCGGTGAACTGATACTGCTGCCACGGCACAAGGATGAAGGCGGCCCCCCACTCCGCCGCGCCGCGGAAGGCGCCCTTGAACTCGGTGAACTCGGGCGCGATGTTCGGCACGAGGCCGTTGTCGAGCTGCGCCGCGGCCATGTCGCGCATGCCCTTTGTATAAATGCGCGCGACGTCGAACTCGTAGCGGATCGACGGGCCGTTGAGGTGATATTGCTCGATCCAGCCCAGCTTTTCGCGATGCGGACAGTCGGTGAGCACCGAAACCATGTTCGAACGCTGCGCCCAGCGCACGAGATCGCGGATTCGCTCGAGCAGCGGGTTCGACGTCGCGAAGCGACCGAGCGGCTTCGCGATGGAATGCACGACGACGGATTCGATCGACTCGATCTCCGGTCGCGCGCCACCCGCTTCGGGCGCGAACAGTTCCGCGTGGATATGGCGCGAGCCGACGTAATAAAATTGCGGAAACCACGACTCCTCGCCATCGGTGGCCTTCGTATATTGCCACCACGCGCTGCCGCGATGCGCGCCGCCCATCGTGCCGCGATCGATCGTGCCGTCGTCGTTCACCACCTCGCCCGGCGTGAGCCGCACCATCGAGCCGCGCGGCCCGCTCACGCGAATCCGGGGCATGAACGACGCGTTCTGGCCGAAGTCGTAAAGCACCACGCCCTCGCCCAGCGGCCTCGTCGCCACCGGCTGGCGCGTCTCTATCGCGCGCAGCGGCTCGGCCGCATGGCTGTATCCCTTCTGCGTGAGCGGAGGCCGCACCCAGTAAACCGCGCGCGCCCACGAGGCGTCGTCGAAGCCCGGCTGGTTCCATCCTTCCTGCACGAGTCGCGCGTCGAAGTCCTCGCCGCCGTAGATGCTCGAGTACGTGATCGGCCCGCGATCGACGCGCCAGGTGTCGTCCGTGCCTACGACATCAACCGTGCCGTCCGCGTACTCGAGTTGCAGATGCGCGACCGCGCGAAGCGGACCGAACGAGCCGGTGAACTTGGCGAAGCGATTGCGCCGCTCGACCCGATACATGCCCGGGCCGAGGGCGAGGCCGATGGCATTGCGCCCGGCGCGAACGAGATCGGTGACGTCGCGCGTGTCGTAGAGCGAGGTTTTGTCGTAGTTGGTCCAGCCCGGCGAAAGCAGGTCCTCGCCCGCCTTCGCGCCGTTGAAGAAAGCCTCGTACTGGCCGAGGCCGCTCACGTGCAGCAGCGCGCGTTTCAACTTCGGTTTCACCTCGAATTCGTGCCGCACGAGCAGCGCCTCGCTCGTCCACGGCGCGACGATCCAGCGGCCCTTCCATTCCTCGACCGTGAGCAATCCCATCGTCCACGAGGCCGGTTCGCTCCACGCAGTCGCCTCGCCCTCGCGATCCCACGCGCGGACCTTCCAGAAGACCTTCTGGGAGGATGCCGGCGGCTTCCCGCCGTAGCGGATGTGCGTCGTATCCGATGATTGGATACGACCGCTGTCCCAGAGGTCGCCGGTGTCCGCGTCGAGCAGCTCGCGCGTGCTCGCGGCCAGCGCCCGCCACGCGGTCTGGCGCTGTCCGCGCGAATCGCTTTCGACGCGCCAGTAGAGCCGCGGCTGCGCGACATCGATGCCCATGGGCTCGACACCGTACTCGCAACGCAGGTCGGTGACACGCAGATCGGTGGCGGACGCAAATGAAACGAGCAGCGAAAACGCGAGCGCGACCAGGCTGCGACGAACGGCGAAGGTCCCGGCCCATGGGCATTGACGAGAGGAGGAGAGGAGAAATGGCCACATAAGGCTCACAAAGCACAAAAGGGAATTCACTGCTTCGGGTCGAAGCCTTCGTTGAGAGTAAAGATCCCCGGAGCAAGCTCCGGGGCATTGGAAGGACCGGCTCCGTCCGGTCCGCGAATACCCCCGGCACTCGTTTCTCCAACCGGAC
>CAZFCY010000093.1:0-19184 GCA_964517665.1 uncultured Opitutaceae bacterium
CTGCTCGAGCTGCAGGTCGCCCGCTGGACGCAACGCGAATCGCTCGCCGTTTACGGAACCCTCCGCAAGCTGACGCAGAGCGCCATCGCCGGGCTGCCCGGCGCGCGCACGCGAACGGGCCGGGCGCCCACCCGCCAGGCCGTCCACGACGCCCTTCGCCGCATCCACTGGGCCAGCCACATCGAGCCCATCCTCGCCGCGGTCCAAGGGCTGCTCGAAAGGAGGAAAACGCGATGAAGGGGCCGGCTCCCGGTCCATCCGGTCGGATGAGCCGGATCTCGAGAACACACGAAAAGCCGAATAGCTTGCTTTCGATGATTGCAAGTTGATGAGCTTGCTAATTTTTATGCCGACCGTCGCGATCATCCTCCTGTCTGCGCACGTTTATGGAGACTTCCTCCTGCAAACCAACACCATCGCCCAACGGAAGCATCGCCTGGGGTGGCTGCTCGTTCACAGCCTGATTCATGGCGCGCTGGCTTACGCGCTTCTGCAACAATGGACGGCCTGGCAGGCGCCCGTGCTGGTCGTCCTCGCGCACAGCGCGATCGACGCGGTGAAAAGCCGATGCCCGCGCTCGGCCGCGACGTTCGCCGGCGATCAGGCCGCCCATGTTCTCTCCGTCCTGCTCATCGCCTGGTGGGCCGCGAGGCAGGGCTGGTCCGCTCCGTTCGCCGGTTTCGGGGGGCCGTGGATCGTCGGCCTTGCCGGATTTTGCGCGACCGTGAGGGGAGTCGGTTTTTTCGTGGGCGAGGTGACGGATCGCATCATCTCCGAAAACAGCAGCCTGCGCGACGCGTTGCGGGACGGCCTCAAAGACGGAGGCAAACGCATCGGCCAACTCGAGCGGGCCGTGATCTTCATCCTGATACTGGCGGGCGCGCCCACCGGCATCGGTTTTCTGATCGGAGCCAAATCGATCCTGCGCTTCGAAGAGGCGAAGAAACAGCAGGTCGCCGAATACGTTCTGATCGGCACCTTGTGGAGCTTCGCCCTCGCGATGCTGCTGGCGTGGCTGACGAAGCGCGCGTTGGAATCCGGCGGCGTTTTCTAAAGCCGTTTCCGCCGGAAAAACAAACACCCGCTATAACACACGCGCCCGGGCGTCACGCCGCGGCCTACAGCGGCACTTTCGCGGCCTTGCGGCTGATGTTCCATTCGCGCCAGGCGGAGACGACCATCGGGACGACGGAAAGGATGATGATGGCGATGATGACCAGCTTGAAGTTTCGCTGCACGAAAGGCTGGTTGCCGAAGAGATACCCGGCGTAGGTGAAGAAATAGACCCACACGAAGCCGCCGATGACATTGAAGGCGAAAAAGCGCGCATAGGTCATCCGCCCCACTCCCGCGACGAACGGCACGAAGGTCCGGACGATCGGAACGAAGCGCGCGAAGATGATCGCCCGGCCGCCGTACCGCTCGAAAAACGCATGCGCCCGGTCGAGGTGCCTGCGGCGGAGAAAGATCGAATCCTCCCGCCTGAAAACCGCCGGGCCGATCTTGGAGCCGATGTAGTAGTTCACCGAATCGCCCGCCACCGCGGCCACGAAAAGCAGCAAGGCCATGGCGTGAACATTGAGCCCGGTCTCCGGCTTCGCGCAGAACGCGCCGGCGGCGAAGAGAAGGGAATCGCCGGGAAGAAACGGCGTGACGACCAGACCCGTCTCCGCAAACACGATCAGAAAGAGCACCGCGTACGTCCAGGCCCCATAGCTCGCGATGATCTCCGCCAGGTGGCGATCGATGTGAATGATGAAATCAACGAGTTTTTTGATCAGGTCGAACATGCGCGGCGTGACCTTGAACGAATGATTCGCTCGAAAGAAACCAAAAATCAGGGAGCCGAACGACAAAGAGCGGAGCCGGAAAGTCCAGGATCCAAGGCCGAAAGGCAGGCGCGGGCGTCCCTGCCCGCGTGGTGTCGCGTCGCTCCGGAAAACCGCCGCGGGGGCGCGGGCCGGTCCACCCCGGCATCCGGCGCCGTCACGCCCTGGCCCGGGCGGCCGGGGAAAAGTCGCGGAAGTTCGGATGCAACCCACACGCCGGGATTGCGGTCCCACGAAAACAAGTTACCCAAACTTCTGCCACCCGGAGGCGCGGGTTCATCCGGCCCCGAGCGCCGGGGTTTCTTGCCGCTTTCTCCCCCCACCCCCAATCACTCCCATCATGAGCATGTTTCTGATCGGCTTCAGCATCGGGTTGATCTGCGGAGCCTTGCTCGTCGTCGGCCTCCTGTGCCGGAAGTTTGTCCCGCCCTGGAAGTAGGGCCGCGGCGCGACCGGGCCTTCCGCGAAAACTACTTCAATGGATTCCAGCCGTCGGAGCCGGCGAGAACCCGGGTCGCGTCGCCCAGATCCCCGGCCTCGACCTCGGTGAGCTGGCGCGAATCAGGATGCCGCGCGGACACATCGAGCGGCGCGCCAGCGAGGTCGGCGCTGCCGAACTCGACAAAACGAAGCTGATCCCGGCGCCCCTCGCCTGTCACGATCCAGCCGGCGGCCGGCACGTGCGGGCCCATCCGGCAACGGATGAACGCGACCTCGCTTCCGGGAAAGCGGTCGGTCTCGATCCGGCCAAGCCAGCACCTGGTCGTCTCCGGCCCGGCCGAGAGCGTGCAATCGACAAAAATCATCCCGGGAACGCCGACCGCGTTGCGCGACTGGACGTAGTAGCCGTCGTATACCGCCTTCAGCTCGCAGTCCTTGAACACGACCGAGCCGTAGCCCCAGGCAAAATCGACGTCGCCTTCGATATAACAGTTTTCCACATACACGCGGCCGGAAAGATTGAGCGTGTCCTGAAAACTGTAGAAATCGCAGTCGCGCATGACGCAGCGCTGCCCGTTGACATAAAGCGCCTCGGCCTGCGAGCCGCCTTTCGGCGTGGTGTTGCGGATGGTCAGATTTTCGATCACGACATCGTCCGCCTCGACCACGAAGGCCGAGCGCGCCGGCCAGCCGGCATTCGGATGAAGCCGTTCGTTGTTGAGCGCGGTGATGATCACGCGCTTTCGATCCTCGCCGATGAAGCGCAGGTTCGGCCGCTCGCGCGGGACGCGCGCGATGCCGTCGTACGTGCCCGCCTTGATATAAATCTCCACCGGCTCGCCGCGATGCCATTGCGCCGCCTCGATCGCCTCCTGGATTGTTTTCACGTGTCCGCTGCCGTCCGCGGCCACGACCACGCGCCCGGGGTCGCGTGGAAGCGCCCGAAAATGGGCCTTCAGCGGCAGATCCAGCCGGCGGATTTCCCCCACGGCCAGGCCCGCCACGATGGAGGCGCCAAACCGGGAGAAATGCGTGTCGTCCCGCAGTCCATTCGGCGCGGTCGGCAATTCCCCGGGCTCGAACCAGAGAAAGAAATCCTTGGAGCCTTCGACTCCCCGCTGACGGATCATTTCCGAGGTCAGGCGGTTCAACTCCAGCAGCGGCACATCCTCCGCGGCGGCGACCGCGCGCGCCGCGTCGATATAGCGTCCGTGCGTATCGACAAGCTCCCCGGACTCCGACCACTTGCGGCGCGCCACGGAAGGCGCGAGGATCGGATGCGCGCCACGCTCGCGCGCCTCGCGCGCATAGCGGGTGAGATTGGCGCGGAAGCTCGTCTCCGGATCCGTATAACGATCGGGCGATTGCGCCTTCTCGTCGTTGTGCCCGAACTGAATGATCACCCAGTCGTCCTTCCGCAGCTTCTCGAGCACGACGGCCCAGCGGCCCTCGTCGAGGAACGATTTCGAACTCCGCCCGTTCACCGCGTGATTCTCGACGCGCGCGGGCGGAATCACATATTCCGCGAGCAACTGGCCCCATCCGCGCTCGGGGTGCTCGAGCCGCGGCTTGTCCGCCATGGTGGAATCGCCGACCAGATAAACGACCGGCGAGCCCGCCGCGCCCGCCGCCGCGCCGAGCGCAAGCAGGGCGGCCCCAAGACGCGCAAGCCTTCGGACGCGTTTCATCGGGCCGGCACGGCGTCGTCAAGCTTCGCGGGCTCGAGGCGCGGAACGAGCACGTGCATGATCAACAGCGCCAGCAGATAGGCGAAGCCGGCGATGGTGAACATCGTGACATAGCTGCCCGTGTGTTGCTTCAGCCAGCCGGCGCCGAGATTCATGAAGAAGCCGCCCATCGCGCCGCTGAAGCCGCCGATGCCCACGACGGAGGCGACCGCGTAGCGCGGGAACATGTCGGAGGTGAGCGTGAAGATATTGGCCGAAAAGCCCTGGTGCGCGGCGGCCGCGATGCCGACGAGCCAGACGGCGACCCACTCCCCCTCCACCCGCGGAGCCATCGCGACCGGCAGGATGCAGAGCGCGCACACGAGCATCGCCGTTTTGCGCGCGGCATTGGGCGTCCATCCGCGGCCGAGGAGCCGCGAACTCAGCCAGCCTCCCCCGACCGATCCGAAATCCGCCAGCACATAGACGATGATCAAGGGCAGGCCGATCGTGCGCAGATCGACGCCGAAACGGTCGTGCATGAAGAGCGGGAACCAGAACAGATAAAACCACCAGATCGAATCGGTGAGAAACTTCCCGATCGCGAACGCCCACGTCTGCTTGTGCTTGAGCAGCCTCAGCCACGGCACCTTGCCGCCCGTGTCGACCGCGTCGCTTTCGATATACTCGAGTTCCGCCTTGGAAATCTTCGGATGCTCGCGGGGCTTGTGATACATCGGCCACCAGAACAAGACCCACACCAGGCCGGAGAGGCCGGTGACGATGAACGCGGCCTGCCAGTGCCAGGTCAGCGCGATCCACGGCACGATCAGCGGCGCGGCGATGGCGCCGACATTGGAGCCCGCGTTGAAGATGCCGGTGGCGAGCGCCCGCTCGCGCCGGGGAAACCATTCCGCCACGGTCTTGATCGCGGCGGGAAAATTGCCGGACTCGCCCACGCCGAGCATGAAGCGGGCGACCCCGAAGCCGATGGTCCCGCGCGCAAAGGCGTGGCCCGCGGCGGCGAGCGACCAGACGACGAGATAGAGGCTGTATCCGAGGCGCGAGCCGACGCGGTCGATCAGCCAGCCGGCGAAAAGAAAACCGAGCGCGTAGGCCAGCGTGAAGCCGGCGTTGATATAACCGTACTCCTGATCCGTCCATCCGATCTCATCGCGCAGCAACGGCGCAAGGACGCCGAGCACGGCGCGATCCATGTAGTTGATCGTCGTCGCGAAGAAGAGCAGCGCGCAGATGATCCAGCGGTAGTGCGCCGAGCGAAACGGCGGCACGGCGGGGATGGGCGATTGACTCATGGGACAAAACCTGGCGGCGGCATGTCACCCCGGCGAAGCGTCAGTGGCTCAGAGACCGAGCCATCGCGGCAGCGCGAGAGAGAACCACGGAACATAAGTGATGAGCATCAGGCCGATGAACATCGCGATAAAGAAGGGAATCGCGGGTATCGTCGTGCGCGCGATCGTGGTGCGGCCCACGCTGCACCCCACGAAGAGGCACGTGCCGACCGGCGGCGTGCACAGGCCGATGCAGAGATTCGCAACCATCATGACGCCGAAGTGCACCGGATCCATCCCGAGATTCGTCACGACCGGCAGGAAGATCGGCGTGAAGATCAGCACGGCCGGCGTCATGTCCATGAACATTCCCACGATAAGCAGCAGCAGGTTGATGAGCAGGAAGACCATCAGCGGATTTTCCGCCAGCGTGAGCATCGCCGCGCTGACCGTCTGCGGAATGTTCTCGTAGGCGAGCACCCAGCTCATCGCCTGGCTGGCGCCGATGAGAAACATCACGACCGAAGTCGTCTTGGCGGCGCTGAGGATGATGGCCGGCAGTTGTGAAAGCCTGATCTCGCGATACACGAGCGCGCCCAGCAGCAGCGCGTAGGCGACCGCGACGGCCGACGCCTCCGTGGGGGAGAAAATGCCGCCGAGAATGCCGCCGAGCACGATGATGATGAGGAGCAGGCCGGGCACGGCGCCGAAGAAGGCGGGGAAAAACCGCGGCACATCGGACACCCTCACGGCCTGATGCCCGCCGATCTTCATGAGCGTCGCGCTCGCCACCATGAGAAGCAGGCCGACGAGGATCCCGGGAATGATGCCGGCCATGAAGAGCGCGGCGACCGAGACGCCGCCGGACACGACCGCATAAACGATCATGATATTGCTCGGCGGAATAAGCAGCCCGGTCGTGGCGGAGGTGACGGTGAGCGCCACGGCGAACTCGCTCGAGTAGCCCTTCTCCCGCATCTGCGGAATCATGAACGTGCCGATGGACGACACCGCCGCGGTGGCCGAGCCCGACACCGCGCCGAAAAGCATGCACGACATCGTGTTCACATACGCGAGGCCGCCGGGCAGCCGGCCGACGATGGCCGCCGCGAAATGCATCAGGCGGCGGGCGAGCCCGCCCTCGCCCATGAGCACGCCGGCGAGGACGAAGAACGGAATCGCCAGCAACGGAAAGCTGTTGATGCCATTCGACATGCGCTCGCCGACGAGAAACATCACCGGCACATGGCCGAGCGTCGCGATCATCGCGAACGCCGCCACGCCGATGCACACGGCCACCGGCACGTTGAGCAGCAGCAGTCCGACGAACACAACCAGCAGGACAAGGACTTCGGCGCTCATGAGTTCTCCTTCGCGTCGATGACGGCGGCGGCGGGAATGGCCAGGCGCCGTTGTATCAGATGCTCGATCCCGAACGCGGCAAAAAACAGACCGGCCAGGGGAGTGACGATCTGCAAATAGCCGACCTGGATGCCGAGGGCGGTCGTCATTTCATTCACCCGGAACGCGTCGAGCATGAGCCTCGAGCCTCCGACTCCCAGCGCGGCAAGGGCGAAGGCGATCACGATCAGCTCGGAAAAAATCGCGCAGAGCCGCTGCACATCCGGATGAAACTTCGCCACGACGAAATCGACCCCGAGATGGCCGTGCTCGCGAAACATCAGCGCCGCGCCAAGCAGCGACACCCACACGAGAAGGTAGCGGGAAAGCTCGTCGGTCCACGTGCTCTGCGCGCCCATGATATAGCGGGAAAACACGCCCCAGAGCACGACCAGCGTAAGCGCGGCGAAAAGCGCCACCGTCAGCACCTCGAGGCCGCGCACGACCGCCAGCCACCAGCCGGGCGGCTGCGCGACGGGATGCGTCTCGCTCGTCTTTATATCGGGCTCCATGATCATTCGACCTCGCGGATGCGCTCAGCCAGCCGGCCCAGCGGCTGGCCTTCATAGGGTTTGTACATGGGAGCGGAGGCTTCGACGAAAGGCGCCTTGTCGGGATGATAGATCGTGACCCCGGCCGCCTTCACCTCTTCGAGCGACTTCTCGACCTGCTCCCGCCAGAGCTGGCGCTGGACCGGCACGGACTCCCGCGCGGCCTGCGTCAGCCACGCCTGCGCCTGAGGCGCAAGCCGGTCCCAGTCCAGCTTGCTCATGACGAGCACATCCGGGATGCTCGTGTGCTCATCGAGCGAATAGTGCTTGGCCACCTCGTAGTGGCGGCTGGTCGAAAGGCTCGGCTCGTTGTTCTCCGCTCCGTCCACCATGCCCTGCTGCAGCGCGGTGTAGAGTTCGCCCCAAGCGATGGGCGTGGGCGCGCCGCCCAGCATCTTGATCAAGTCCATCGCCATCGGGCTCTGCATGACGCGGATCTTCATTCCCTCGATATCCGCCGGCGTGAGGATCGGCTTCGAAGTCGTATAAAAGCTGCGGCTGCCGGAATCGTAATAACAAAGCCCGTGCAAACCCGCGCGTTCGCCGGCCTTCAGAAGCTCCTCGCCGATCGGCCCATTGAGCACGTTCCAAAAATGTTCGCTGTCACGAAACAGGTAAGGCAGGCTGAAGACGGCCATTTCCGGCACAAACGTTTCGAGCGCCGCGGCGGAAACCTTCGTCATCGCCAGCGCGCCGGAGCGGACCTGCGAAAGGCATTCCGTCTCCGAGCCGAGCGGGCTGTTCGCGATGATGAGCAACTCCACCGCGCCGCCCGACAACTCCTTCAGGCGGCGGTTCATTTCGACCATGCCCTTGTGCACCGGGTGCGACTCGTCGAGGACGTGGGAGAGCTTGATGACCGTCGTGTCGGATTTGGAATCGGGGCCTCCCGATCGCAGCACGCCGACGAAAATGCCGGCTGTGAGCAGACCTCCGAGAACGAGGCCGAACAGGAGGAAGGAAATGTCCTTTCTCATCATGAGGAAAAGGGGAACGGGTTGAACGGAGCGGAGGCTCGACGCAGGAGGCGCCTGCTACTTCACCGCGGGAACGGAATTCAAACTGCGGGCTTTCTCCGCGGGCACAATCGTAACGTTGGAGAAAGTGACGGTTCCCGCGTGCTGGAGGACCTCCGTCTCGGTCACGCCGCTGAAGACGCAATCGGTGAAACGGATGTTGTCGATCGTGGCGCCCTCGAAGCCGGCGATATACATCACGCGCGGGCTGGCGGAGCTGGTCACGTTCTCGAGCGAGACGTTGCGCACCACGGGCATGTGTTCGCCCTTGGCGCCCTCTTCGTAAAGCAGGTCGATCGTGAGCACGGCCTCGCCGACGCGGCCGATCTTCACGTTGCGCATGAAGACGTTTTCGAGGATGCCGCCGCGCACGGCGTTGTTCTTGAAGCGCAGCCCGCGGTCGAGGTTCGGGCTGTCCATCACGCAATCCTCGATGAAGACGTTGCGCACGTGGCCGGAGATCTCGCTGCCGAGGACGACGCCGCCATGGCCGTCCTTCATCGTGCAGTTGCGCACGATGATGTTTTCCGAGGGCACGTCGACGCGGCGGCCGTCGTTGTTGCGGCCGGACTTGATCGCGATGCAGTCGTCGCCCGTGTCGAAAACACAGTCCTCGATCAGCACGTCGCGGGAGGACTCGGGGTTGCAGCCGTCGTTGTTCGGCCCGTGCGAATAGATTTCCACGCCGCGCACCGTGATGTTCCGGCTGAGCACGGGATGGATCTCCCACATGGGCGAGTTGATGATCTTCACGCCCTCGATGAGGATGTTTTCGCAGCGGTAGGGCTGGATGAAATTGGGGCGGAGAAAGTCGCCGTCGCCGAAGACGCGCTCGTTCACCGGCACGCCCTTCTCGCCCATCTCGATGAGGCGGTTTCGGGCGGCGCGCTGCGAGACGGAGCCGTCGCGCTTGTTGTTCCAGCCCCACCAGTTTTCCCACGTCGCCTGGCCGTCGAGCGTGCCCTCGCCGGTGATGGCGATGTTTTCCTGCTCGAAAGCGTAGATGAGCGGCGAATAGTTCATCAACTCCACGCCCTCCCAACGCGTGAAGACGATGGGATAGGCCTTGGGATCGGTGACGAACTTGAGCGTCGCGCCCCGCGAGACGTGCAGGTTGACGTTGCTCTTGAGATGCACCGCGCCGGTGAGCCACTCGCCGGACGGGATCACGACGCGGCCGCCGCCGGCCTTGTTGCAGGCGTCGATCGCGGCGCGGATCGCGGTGGTCGCGTCGCCGCCTTTTTTCGCGCCGTATTTCGTTATATTGAAATCACGATCGGGAAACTCCGGCGCCTGGATGCGCGCGAGCAGCCGCTCGTAGTCGCCCCAGCCGCGCACGATCTGCCTCGATTCCTTCGTCGCAAGCAACTCCTGCACCTCGAGGCCGGCGAGGATGAACGGGCCGACGCCCTTGAGGTCGTTGTCCACGATCGGCTCGGTGACATAATAGTCGAACGAGCCATCGCGCGCGCGCCCGGCGGAATTGGTGTAGCCAAGGCCGGCGACGGAACAGCACTGCGTGAGGGAAACGAGGCCGTTGTCCTCCTTCCGGATCAACTCGCGGATGATCCCCGCGTAACCCTTCGTCACGACCGGGAGGTAGGTCTCGCGCGGGAGGTAGCCGCGGTTGATGCCCTTGGCCAGGGCATAGACGAACATGCTGGAGGCGGTGGCCTCGAGGTAGTTGCCCTCGCGATCGCCCTCGTTCATCACCTGCCACCAGAGGCCGGAGTCGGGATCCTGCCAGCGGGTGATGCCGTCGGCCACGCGGCGAAGGATGTCGTTGATGTGATCGACCTCGGGATGCGTGGGCGAGAAGAAGTCGAGCGAGTCCACCAGCGCCATCGCGTACCAGCCTTCGGCGCGGCCCCAGAAATTCGGGGACTGGCCGGTCTCCTTGTCGGCCCAGGGCTGCTCGCGTTTTTCATCCCAGGCGTGGTAGTGCAGCCCCGTCTTCGAATCGTAGGCGTGCCGGTCCATGAGGATGATCTGGTTGGCCACATCGTCGAACATGGCCGGTTCCTCGAACATCTTGCCGTAGTGCGCGAGGAAGGGCGAGCCCATGAAAATCCCGTCGAGCCACATCTGCCACGGGTAACGCAGCTTGTGCCAGAAACCGCCCTCGCTCGTGCGCGGGTGCTTGCCGAGCTGCTCGATGAGCGTGTCGATCGCGGCCTTCACCCGCGGCGTCGGGCGCTTCGCGTAATCGAGCAGGAGCAGCTTGCCGGGAGGAATCATGTCGATGTTGTAATCCTCCATCTTGTAGGTGCGGATCTCGCCCTCGGGACCGAGAAACGAGAGGGCGGTCTTCATCCCGTACTCGACCATGCGCTCGTCGCCGGTCTGCTCGCCGAGATGATGGAGGGAGAGGCCGAAGAGCGAGGTCGTGTAATCCCAGCGCGCGCGCGGGGCGCCTCCATAATGGATGCGGCCGTCGAGCCGGGTCATTTCCGACTCCGCCATCCGCTTCGACCATTCGAGGGGAGTCGCGTCGCCGAAAGTTTTGACGGATTCGGCGGCCGTTCCCGAAGCCGAAGCGAAGACGAGGGAAGCGAACGAAATCAGAGCGAGGGCCTTGCGTGGGGCGTGCATGAGATTTGAGAGGAAGGGGTCGCGGTTGCGGAAACAGCCCTCACAAAAGAGGGTTCGAGCCAGGGCGCAAGGAAACGCGCCAACACGTGTAAGATTTTTTTCGGCGCGAGGCCGCGGCGGGAGGGCGGACGAAGCTCACGGCGCGAGGCTGACCCGCGCCGGGGATTGAACGCGTTGCGCGCAAACCGCGACGTAGGCGTTCCAGGCTTCCCTGCTCGTGAATTCACCGGCGCGCGACCACGCGGCGCCCACATAATAGAGCAACGGCGTTCCCGGCGCGGCCTCGGCCACGGCGAGCAGATTGCGCTCGTCCTCCGCAAAGCTCTTGAACGCGCCGCCCGGCACGATCACGGCGGCGCCGAGCGAGTCGTTCGTTTTCTGCTCCACCCATTGCGTGAGGATGCCGCTGGCGGGCGTCCGCGTGACCTCGATCCGGGGATCCTGGCCGCGATCGCTCGGCGTCTTGTTCAAGCCGATGGCGACGGCGAGCGGCCCGTCCGGGTTGCCCGAGACGATGGCGAAGGTGCTCTCGATGCGATCGAAATTGTGGCCGGCATCGACGGTGAAGCGCTTCGTCTCCGTCACCTGCCGGCCGTGCGCGTCCCAGGCGTCGTAAGTGAGTTCGAAAATCGCGCGGATCGGGCCGTTCGCGAGGATCTTCCAGGTCTTGTAATTGCGGGCGACGGCGAGCGTCCTGCCGTCCCAGATGCCGGTGCCGCCGCAACCGCGCGTGCCGCCGACCTGATACATGTCCATCCCCTCGCCCTCGTCCTTGTGGTAGTGGTCGTGCCCCTTGTTGTACCAGCGATCCACGATCGGGTAGCTCACGCGCTTGCTCCAGATGTCGAGTCCGCTGCTGACGAGCACCTCCTTGCCCGAGCCCGGCGCGGCGGGCGCGGCGAGGGCCTGGCCGTAGGTGCGGTGCGCGACCTTGTCGTTCTCCCACGCGAAGTCATCGAGCCGCTCCTGTATATAACGGGCGGATACCCGGGACGGAAACACCGGCGCGACCCGCTCGGTTTTCTCGACGGTGAACGTGGCCGCCTTCTCCCCCGCCGCGAAGTCGTGCTGGAAGATCAGATCGCCGTAGGCGACGCCCTTGTTTTCAGGATCCTTGGCCTGCGGCGCGACGTTCGTGACCTGATACGGAATGGCATCCCCCTTCCAGTTCTTCACGACGATGCGCTGCAACAAGGCCCCGGGCAGCCGCCCGGCGATCTCCGACCACGGAACCGTGATCGTCTCCGCGGGGCGCGCGAGGTCGAGGTCGTGCGTCACGGTGACCGTGACGCGCTCCGCCGCCGGGGCGGACGCGAAGGGGAGAAGGAGAAGCAGAGCGAGAACCGGGGATGTTTTCATGGTGATATTGGAATCACGAACGGCGGAAACGAACAAACACGAATATATCAACAACGGACCACACGGGCAGGCGCCGATTCATATTCGTTTCCTTATCTGTGTTAATCCGCGCAATCGGCGGCGGCTTCCCTTCCGATTCGCGCGCATTCGCGGTTGGTTTTTTCAGTGACGATTCAGCGGGCGAGCCAGCCGCCATCGACCGGCAGGACCACGCCATGGACATACGCCGCGGCGGGCGAAGCGAGGAAAACGGCCGCGCCCACGAGATCGTCGGGCGTTCCCCAACGGCCGGCCGGGATGCGCTCGAGGATCGCGCGGTTGCGATTCTCGTCCGCGCGCAGGGCCGCGGTGTTGTCCGTCGCCATGTAGCCGGGGGCGATGGCGTTCACGTTGATGTTTTTTCCCGCCAGCTCGTTGGCGAGGGCGCGGGTGAAACCGAGAATCGCGCTCTTCGACGACGTGTAGGCGACGACGCGAATCCCGCCCTGGAACGAGAGCATCGAAGCGATGTTGATGATCCGGCCGGGACGATTCGCGTTCACGCAGCGGCGGACGAAATCCTGGCTGAGCTCGAAGACCGAATCGATGTTCACCGCCATGACCTCGTCCCAATCCGAGCGGGTGTAATCGACGAAGTCCGCGCGGCGGATGATGCCGGCATTATTGACGAGGATGTCCGGCGCGCCGAGTTCAGCGGTCACCGTCTCGAGCGCCTTCGCCCCTTCGCCCGCGACGCCGAGGTCGGCGGGCACGATCAGCGCGCGGCGGCCCGCCGCGCGGATCTGCCGGGCGGCGTCCTCGCAATCGCCGCGCGCGACCAGCGCGACGTCCGCGCCGGCCTGCGCCAGACCGACCGCGACGGCGGCGCCGAGGCCGCGCGAGGCGCCGGTGACGACGGCGATGTTTCCCTCGAGATTGAACAAACCGGGCACGGGCATGGCGGGCTCAGCGGAGGTCGTTGGCCGCGATATGATCCATGTCGGCGAAGGCCTGATTCTCGCCGCCCATGCCCCAGACGAATCCGTAGGCGCCGGTGCCGCAGCCGGTGTGGATCGACCACGGCGGCGAAAGCACGGCCTGGCCGTCCTCGATGACGAGATGCCGCGTGTTTTCCGGCTCGCCCATGAAGTGAAAAACCACCTGCCCCGGAGCGATCTTCGTATAAACGTAAACCTCCGAACGGCGCAGGTGCGTGTGCGGCGGCATCGTGTTCCAGACGCTGCCCGTTTCCATCGTGGTGAGGCCCATCACGAGCTGGCAGCTCTGCACCAGGCCGGGCGCGATGTACTTGCGCAGGAGGCGCTGGTTGGCCGTCTCGACCGAGCCGAGTTTGTCGCCCGCGACCGTGGCCACGGGAATGTGCGTCGTCGGATGCGTCGCGTGGGCCGGATAGCTGAGCAGGTAGAAACGCGCGGGCTTTGCGGCATCCGCGGACGAGAACGAAATCTCCTTCGCGCCCCGGCCGACATAGAGGCCGTCGTGCGTGGCCATCGCGTAACTGACGCCGTCCACGTCGATGGAACCAGCGTCGCCGAGGTTGATGATGCCGAGTTCGCGGCGCTCGCAAAACGCGGCGGACTTCAACGCATCGGGCGCGCCGAGGGAGAGCGCGGCCCCGGTCGGAACCGCTCCGCCGATCACGGTGCGATCGACCTCCCAGTAGTTGAGGGAAACCTCGCCGTCTTCAAAAAGCCCGGTGAGCAGGAAACGCTCACGCAGGTCTTCGGTGGACAGCATCTCCACGTCTTCAGGATGAACAGATGAGATGAAATTCATGAGTATTGCATGCGCTCGGCTGTCGTAAGCGATGAAGCCAGATTTATCCAAATATGAACACCACTTCCCCTAATGGACGAAAACCGAAGCGTCAACCGCCTTCAGCCTCGAAGCGAACCTCCCGCTCCGGGATGGGCCCGCAAGGCGCGGCGATTCAGTCCTGCAGCTCGCCCTGGCCCAGCCGTTTTTCGTTGAGGAGGCGGTCCATGACGTCGCCGATCAGATAGATCGAGCCGGTCACCAGCACGGTGTCGCCGTTTCCGCCCGCGCGGGATTCCCCCGCCGCCGGAAACAGCTCTTCCACGGTCGCTTGTTGCGCGCCGCCTGTATAATCGCGCGGAATCAACATCGACAACTCCTCCGGCGAGCAGGCGCGCGGCTGATGCGCGACCGTGACAAGATATATCAAACGCGCGTAACGGGCCACGGTCGCCATGATCGGCCCGGCCCGGGCGGATCCGAGCACGCCGACGACCACGTGAGGACGCCGGCCTGTTTCATGCGCGAGGCGCGCCAGATTCTCTTCCAGGCACGCGGCCCCTTCCGCATTGTGCGCGGCGTCGAAGATGAATCGCCGGCCGGCCAGCTCCATCGTGTGCCACCGCCCGGGCCAATGGACTTCGCGAAAGGCCGCGTTTCGAACAGCCTCGCTGACGATATAGCGCGGCTCGAGCGCGCGCAGCGCGAGGGCGGCGGTCGCGGCGTTCGCGCGTTGAAACGTGCCCGCGAGATTCGTTTCGGGCATGTCGCCGACCGACGCGAACTCGTCCGCGACGCTCGACAGCCCGCACCCCCGGTCCCGGGCGATGCCGCGGATGACTTTCTCCGCCCCGGCTGAAAGCCTTCCGATGACCACCGGCCGGCCGGGCTTGATGATGCCCCCCTTCTCGGCCGCGATCTTCTCGATGGTTTCCCCCAGAATCTCGGTGTGATCGAAACTGATCGACGTGATCACGGAGACCGCGGGATCGACGACGTTGGTCGCATCCAACCGCCCGCCCAACCCGACCTCGATGATCGCGACGTCCACGCGATGGCGCGCGAAGTGCAGGAACGCCATCGCGGTCATGAACTCGAAAAAACTCGGATGATCGTCCGGGTCGCGCGCGCCGAGTTCGGCCGCGATCGGCTGCAACTCGCGCGCGTAGTCCACGATCTGCGCCTCCGTCAGCGGGATCCGGTCGATCTGAACCCGTTCGCCCTGATGAACCAGGTGCGGCGAGGTGTAGAGCCCGGTCTTGCAACCGGCGCGGCGCAACGCGCTTTCGATCATCGCGGCCACGGATCCCTTGCCGTTCGTCCCGGCTACGTGAACGACCGGGAAACCCGTGTGCGGACGCCCGATGTGCTCGACGAGGATCCGCATCCGATCGATCCCGAACTTCGCGCCGTGGTGCTTGAGGCCGTAAAGGTAATGCCGCACGGCCGGATAGTCGGACAGCGAGGGAGCGATCGGTTGGGCATCCATGGGAGGAGATTCGCGCAGGCGAGCGCGCAACGCTTGGCAGTTGCGAGCGCTGATCAATGCCGAAAGCGCCCCGTCGCATGAAGCCCTGGCGGCGGTCGTTCCCACGGCGTCCATTTTTCTGCAAACAAGCCCAAAATACGGAATTCTTCACAACGCGCCGCGGTGTAAAAAAACTGTGAACGCGCGCCCGGGTCGGAATGGCCGGATGAGCCGCGCCACACACCCGCTCGCGCCTCGCCGCAGGGGAAATCCCCGGGGCTTTTCCTTCCGCTTTTCGAGGCACTTTGCACGCTTTCCGGGGCGAACCCGGTGGCAGCGCGCCATGGTTTCGTGACAGATCTTGCGAAACGCGGGTCCGGACGGGGCAGCCATCAATCTAACCTGCTTGTTTTAAACGGCTTATATCCGATCTTCCCGTAACCCATTCGTCACTTCGCCCGGGCCGCTCCGGTCCGGCCCATGATCCGGATACGGGCAAAATGCATGGATCGGACGGTTGGCGACAGCTCCGGGCAACCGCCTGTTTGGAGGCAAACAATCGCATGCGCTCACGATTTTTTCACGGGAGTTCGAAAACGCGCAGTCCCGCAGGATGCCAATCAACAACGGAATCCGAGGATTACCGACAAGTTATTCACAAGGCCGAAAACCGCCTGTTTAAGGCGCGCCGGACGCGCTCTCGACCGCCCCTACACGGAGTCCCGTATGAGCACCGTGTCCCGCGGTTCCGGCGCTTTCGCGGGGAAGTCCAGGATGTAGTGCAGGCCGCGACTTTCGCGCCGCTGCATGGCGCAGCCGACGACCAGCTCCGCGATCTGGATGAGGTTGCGCAACTCCAGCAAACCCGCCTCCACCCTGAAGTTCCAATAATACTCCTGAATCTCCTTCCCCAGGTTCGCGATCCGGGCGCGCGCGCGCTCGAGCCGCTTGGTCGTCCGCACGATTCCGACGTAGTCCCACATGGTGCGGCGCAGCTCGTCCCAGTTGTGCGCGATGACGACGCGCTCATCCGAATCGTCCGCTTCGCCGGAGATCCATTTCGGCATCTTGTGGTCTCCCGGCGGATGCCGGTCGAGGTAGCGCAGGATCGAGGCCGCGCCGCGGTGCGCCATCACGACCGCCTCGAGCAGCGAGTTGCTGGCGAGGCGGTTTGCGCCGTGCAGCCCGGTGGAGGCGACTTCGCCGCAGGCGTAGAGCCCGGCGAGCGAGGTCTCCGCCTCGAGATTCGTCACGACTCCGCCGCAGGTGTAGTGCGCCGCCGGCACGACCGGGATGCGGTCGCGCGCGAGATTGAAGCCGAACTTCAGGCAGTTCTCGAAAATGACCGGGAAACGCGCGCGCAGCTCCTCCTCGGGCTTGTGCGTGATGTCGAGCCACACGCAGGCGCTGCCGGAGGTTTTCATCTCCGCGTCGATCGCGCGCGCGACGATGTCGCGCGGCGCGAGGTCCGCCATGGGATGGTAGCGCGGCATGAAGGCCTCGCCGCGGACGTTGCGCAGGATGGCGCCCTCGCCGCGCACGGCCTCGCTGACGAGAAACCGCTTCGACTCGAGCGAGTAGAGCGTGGTGGGGTGAAACTGGATGAACTCCATGTTCTCCACCGCCACGCCCGCGCGGTAGGCCATGGCGATGCCGTCGCCCGTCGCGATGTCGGGATTGGTGGTGAAACAGTAGACCTGCCCGGCCCCGCCCGTCGCGAGGATGACGACCGGCGCGGCGTACGTCTCGACCTGGCCCGTGGCGCAATTGAGCGCGTAAAGGCCGAGGGTGCGATCCTCGGCGCGATCACGCGCGAGGCCGGTCTTGCGCGCGGTGATCAGGTCGATCGCGAAGGTGTGCTCGCGCATCACGATGAGCGGGTGCTCGGCCACAGCCTGGAGCAGCGCCTCCTCGATCGCCTTCCCCGTCATGTCCTTGACGTGGAGGATGCGGCGATGGGTGTGGCCGCCCTCCTGGCCGAGGTCGTAGCCGCCGCTGACGTCGCGGGAAAACTTCAGCCCGAGGTCCACCAGTTCCTGGATGCGCGGCGGCCCCTCGCGGACGATCTGCTCGACCACTTCGCGGCGGCACAGCCCGTCGCCCGCTTCGAGGGTGTCGGCCATGTGGCTCTCGAAGTCGTCCGTGTTCGAAGTGACGCATGCGATGCCGCCCTGCGCGTGGTTGGTGTTGGACTCCGCCCGATTTTTCTTCGTGAGGATGGCGACCCGGCGTCTTCCGGCGGCCACTTTCAGGGCCAGGCTGAGCCCGGCGATGCCGCTGCCGACAATGATCGCGTCAAAGCTGTGATTCATGCGCTCGCCTAGCTCGCGCGGGCGTGGGGCAAGAGGCAAGAGGCGAATGGCAAACGGCGCCTTGCCCCTCGCCCGCTCACAAGAGCATGTTGTCGATGAACCGCACTTCGTCGATCCACACCGCGACCATCAAGAGCGAGCGGCCCGGCTCGATCACTCGCTCGGGCTCCATCGTCTCGCGATCGACGATCGCCACGTAGATGACGCGCACGCGGCGGCGCTCCGAAAGCGTGTGCGTGGCCTCCGCGATGATGCGATCGACGTTGCGGTTGCCGGAGTCGACGAGATCCTTGCCGGCGATCAAGGCGCGGTGAATCACCGCCATGTCGTCGCGCTGGCCCTGCGTGAGGTTGAGGTTGCGCGAGCCGAGCGCGAGCCCGGCCTCGTCGCGCACCGTCGGCTCTACCATGACCTGGATGCTGAAGTTGAGATCCTCGATCATCCGGCGCGCCACGGCGGCCTGCTGCGCGGTTTTCTGCCCGAACACGAGCACGTCCGGATGCACGATGTTGCAGAGTTTGGCGAGAAACGTGGTCACGCCCCGGAAGTGCGCCGGCCGCGTGACCCCGCAAAGCCCCTTGCTCAACGCCTCCTCCACCACGTGGGTCGAGAAGCGCCGGGGAAACATTTCCTCCGCCGACGGGATGAACACGATGTCCGCGCCCGCGTCCTCGCAGATCTTCAGGTCGCCCTCCAGATCGCGCGGGTAGCGCGTGTGATCCTCGTTGGGGCCGAACTGCATGGGGTTGACAAACAGGCTGACCACGACCGTGTCCGCCTGCTGGCGCGCGGCGGCGACGAGCGAGGCATGGGCCGCGTGCAGCGCCCCTTGCGTCGGGATCAGCGCGATCAAGCGGCCGCGCTGGCGAAGGCTGATCGCGAGCGACTGCATCTGGAGGATCGATTCGATGCGTTCCATGTTTCTCGGACTCGAAAGCCGGGACGGCTTCCCGGCAACACTCGCATCCGCGCCGTGCGCGAGGCAAGACACGAGTCCCTCGCATTCCGCAGCGCGCGATCAGCCCCGACCCGTTCCGATCGCGCTCACCCGCACTCGTCGCTTGCCCCGCGGGCGAAAAGGTGGTGTCTCCCGCGATCCATTTGCCATGATCCGCATCAACGAAAACTACACCAAGCTGAAGGCCTCCTACCTCTTCGCCGACATTGCGAAACGCGTGACGGCCCACCAACAGGCCCATCCGGAAAAACGGATCATCCGCATGGGCATCGGCGATGTGACCGAACCGCTGCCCGAGGCATGCACGCAAGCCTTTCACGCTGCGGTGGACGAGATGTCGAAGCGCGAGACCTTCCGTGGCTACGGTCCCGAGCAGGGCTATGCGTTTCTGCGCGAGGCGATCGCCAGGCACGACTTCCAGGAACGCGGCTGCGCGATCGACGCGGACGAGATTTTCGTGAGCGACGGCGCCAAGTGCGACTGCGGCAACATCCAGGAAATCTTCTCGACCGACATCCGCGTCGCCCTGCCCGACCCGGT
>CAZFCY010000094.1:0-19070 GCA_964517665.1 uncultured Opitutaceae bacterium
CGGCGGTCTTGAAAACCGCCGGGCCCGCAAGGGTCCCGGGGGTTCGAATCCCTCCCCTTCCGCCATTTTGGATTGGGCGCGAGCCGTCCTTCGGTTGGCGCGACGGGTTGCAAAACGGAGGGTTTGTCATTGGAAACAATGGACTGCGATGCCTCACGCCCGATTGAAAACCGTCCTTGGCCAGCCCTCCTGGCCGCTCGAATCAAGTCACGTCCATGCCTCGCTGACCCGGCTCGGCGGCCACCTGGCCCCGGTGAGGTTTCGGCTGGGACGGAAAACCGTCGATCCGTATTCCGTCGCCCCTTGGGCGGAGGAGAAACTCCCGCCCGACACTCCCGCCATGCTGCGGGCGTTGCGCGGAGATTTCTTCTGCTGCCCCTTCGGCGGCAATGCCGCGCGCTGGCGCGGCGAACAGCATCCGCCGCATGGCGAGACGGCGAACGCAACCTGGCGGCTCGAGTCTTCCGCGAGGGAGGACGCGCGCGTGACGCTCCACGCCAGCCTGGCGACGACCGTGCGCGAAGGGCGCGTGGATAAATATATCATGCTCATCGACGGCCACCACGCCGTTTACTCGCGCCACGAGATCACGGGGATGCGCGGCCCGATGGCGCTGGGGCATCACGCGATGTTGAAATTTCCCGAGCAGCCCGGGAGCGGCGTCATCAGCGCCAGCCGCTTCGTGCGCGGCCAGGTGCTTCCCGGCGCCTTCGAATCGCCCGAGCAACGCGGCTACCAAAGCCTCGAGCCGGGCGCGACTTTCCGGACGCTCGAGCGCGTGCCGCTGCTCGCGGGCGGCCACACCGACCTCAGTCGTTATCCCGCGCGCCGCGGTTATGAAGACCTCGCGATGGTGACCGCCGATCCGCGGCTGCCGTTTGCATGGACTGCCGTGACGTTCGCGGCGGAGGGTTATGTCTGGTTCTCGTTGCGCGATCCGCGCGTGCTGCGAAACACCATCCTCTGGATCTCGAACGGCGGCCGGCACTATCCGCCATGGAACGGCCGGCACACCGGCGTGCTCGGCCTCGAGGACACCACGAGCTATTTTCATCACGGCCTCGCCGAATCGGCGCGCCCCAACCCGCTCAATCGCGGCGGCATCCCGACGACATTGACGCTGAACCCGCGCCGGCCCACGCGGGTCAGCGCCATCATGGCGGTCGCGGCGATTCCGGCCGGTTTCGATCGCGTGAAGACAATCGCCCCCGCGACCGGCGGCGTGAAACTGACCGCCGCGAACGGCCGTCACACGCAGGCCGCGCTCGATCTTTCATGGCTCGGCCTGACGGCGACAGAATGAAACGCGCCGCGCGAGATCCGCACATGCTGGAAACGCTGCGACGGATCGGCGCCGCGCCGCCGGAGGTCATCGAGTTGTTCGATTACGTCGATGACCTTCTCCTCTGGATGAAGGACGCCGCGGGGCATTATCAATGGGTGAACCTCGCCTTCCTCCTCAACTTCAACGTGAGGACCCGCGCGGAGATCATCGGCCGCACCGACTTCGATCTCTGCGGCCTCGTGCTCGCCAACCAGTATCGCATCGACGACGAGCGCGTGTTGCGCGGCGAGCGCATCCTCTCGCGGGTGGAACTCGTCGGTCGCTTCGATCATACGGCGCGCTGGTGCGTGACCTCGAAGATCCCGCTGCACGACGCGAAACACGCCATCGTCGGCACGGTCGGCGTCACCCGGCCGCTCGATCAACGGGCGCCGGTCACCCCCGCGCATTCCCCGTTGAGCGCGGCGATTCGCTACGTGAGCCAGCATTACAGCGAATCGATCTCGAATCGGGAACTGGCGAAAGTGTGCGGCCTTTCCCTGCGAACATTCGAGCGCCAGTTCCAGGCCACCTACCGGGTCTCGCCGCACGACTACGTGCGCGATCTGCGCGTGCGGATGAGTTGCAGCGCGCTGGTGTTCACCCGCAAATCGCTCGCGGAGATCACGACCGAATTCGGCTTCGCGGACCAAAGCCACTTCACCAAGGAATTTCGCCGGCTCATGGGCGAGACCCCGCGCGCCTATCGCCTGCGCTACGCGAAACATGCGAGTCAGGCGTAGGATTTCCGATTCTCCCGCCCGGGCGTTCGACGCTTTTGAACAAAATATTGCCGTCGTGATCCTAGCCGTCCGGCGAGCGATGATCTAGGGTATGGCTTGGAAACGGCCCGCCGGGACAACGCCCGCGCCTGTCGCTTCCCCTGCTCCCCCTTCCCCCGGAAGCCCCGCGCCCCACGCGCCCGGCGATTCCCGGGATCATCACCATAGCCAGCCCCCTCACGCCCATGGCCCAACGCTCCGTCCCCGACCTCGAGACCGTCGCCTCCTCCGTCAAAACGCTCGTCGAAGACGCGCTCGGCGAGACGGGCGGCCTCCTTCGCCTCGCGCCCTGCTGGGTGCCGCGCTCCTTTCTGCAACCGGGCAAGCGCCTCAAGCTCCATCCCGACGATCTCTACGCCTACGGATTGAACCGCGGCGGCATCGACGAGCGCTGGTTCGCCTCGACCACGCCCGCCGCGAACGACAACCGCACGGACGACGAGGGCTTCAGCTATGTCGTTGCCGGCGGCCATCGATTCACACTTGCCGCCGCCGTGGCCGAGTGCGGCGCCGGCCTCATCGGGAGCGATATCTGGAACAAATATAACAAATGGCCCGTTTACTCGAAGTTCTTCGACAACATGGGCCCCATCCCGCACCACATGCACCAGTCCCGGGAGCAGGCCGCGCTGGTGGGGCAGGAAGGCAAGCCCGAGTCCTATTATTTTCCGCCGCAACACAACAACACCGGCAATAACTTTCCCTATACATTCATGGGCCTCGAGCCCGGGACGACGAAGGCCCAGGTGCGCCGCTGCCTCGAGAACTGGAATCGCGGGGACAACGGCATCCTCGATCTTTCCCGCGCCTACCGGCTCAAGCCCGGCTCCGGCTGGCTCATTCCGCCCTGCGTTCTCCACGCCCCCGGATCGCTCTGCACCTACGAGCCCCAATGGGGCTCCGACGTCTTCGGCATGTATCAATCGCTCGTCGAGGGCCGCGAGGTGCCATGGGCGCTCCTCGTCAAGGACATGCCGGCGGACAGGAGCCGGGATCTCGACTTCATCGTCGATCAGCTCGACTGGGAGCGGAATCTCGACCCGAACTTCAAGGACAATCATTACCTCGAGCCGATCCCGGTCGCCGACACCGCGAGCGAAGGCTATATCGATCGCTGGATCGTCTATGGCCGGATCAAGGGCGAGCAATTGTTCTCCGCCAAGGAGCTGACGGTCGAGCCAGGGGCGAGGTGCGTGATCAAGGACAACGGCGCCTACGGCCTCATCACCGTGCAGGGCAAGGGGCGCATGAACAGGCTCGCGCTCGATTGCCCCAAGCTCATCCGCTTCCACGATCTGACCGAGGACGAGGTTTTCTGCACCGAGAGCGCCGCCCGCGCCGGCGTCGTTTTCGAGAACACGAGCGATGTCGAACCGCTTGTCGTCCTCCGTTATTTCGGCCCCGAAGTGAATCCCGACGCGCCCGCGGTCGGCGCCTATAAAAACCTCAAAGCCTGACTCCCTCCATCATGTCCGCGAACAATTATCCCAAACTTCACAATGCCATGTGGCCCGGAATCGTCGGCAAGGGCAGCCCCGGCGCCGAGCCGTTCATCGATCTGGACACGATGCTCGATCTGACCGCGAAGGCGAGGGTCGGCGACGCCAGGTTTGACGGCGTCGATCTCTTTCTCTCCGCGCCGCACATCCCGATAGATTCCAGCGGTTCCGACCTGAAGAAACTCGCGGCCAAACTCCGCAAGAAGAAACTCGTGGCCGGCTCGCTCGTCGCCCCGGTCTGGGGCGCCACGGGCGGCGGCTCCGCCATGGGCGGCGAGGAGGAGCGCAAGAAATTCCTCGCGCAGGTCCGTCATGCCTGCCGCATCGGAGCCACCCTGCGCGACCTCGGCATCCGGCCCTCGGGCGTCGTCCGCGTCGACTCCTCCGCCTCCGTCGCCGACTGGGCCGGGGATCCGAAAGGAAACACGAAGAAAATCGCCGCGACCTTTCGCGAGGCCGCCAAAATCGCGAAGGACCACGGCGAGCGCCTCGCCGCCGAGGGCGAGATCTGCTGGGGCGGCATGCACAGTTGGAAACACATGCTCGACCTCCTGGAAGCCGTCGGCGAGCCGAAGGTTCTCGGGTTTCAGGCCGACATGTCGCACACGCTGCTTTATATGCTCGGCGAAAATGCCCCGGCGCACCGCATCGCGCCGAAAAAATTCCACTGGGAGCCCGGCGCGTTTCACGCCGCCATGACGAAGCTCACCGACGCGCTCCGCCCGTGGACGATCGATTTTCACGTCGCGCAAAACGACGGCAGCGTCTTCGGCTCCGGCACGCACGAGAAAACCGGGCGCCACTGCCTCGCGACCGATCCACGCGGCAAACTCAATATTCCGCG
This sequence comes from uncultured Opitutaceae bacterium, assembly GCA_964517665.1. GTDB lineage: Bacteria > Verrucomicrobiota > Verrucomicrobiia > Opitutales > Opitutaceae > Congregicoccus. Next base: position 4,450 of record CAZFCY010000094.1, read on the forward strand.
CGACGCCGGCTACTGGCTCCGCGACGGCCGGGGCAGGGTCGCGAAGAAGACCCGCCACATCTGCTGGGACGGCTGCATGTTTCCCAACGAAACCATGCTGAAACAGCAGACATGGAACGACGTTCTCGCCGCCATGATCGAAGTCCGGGCCAATCACGGCTGGACAGAATAAACAACGATCCGCCGACGCCGCCCGCTCCTCGTTCATCCCCTACTCGCCACTCACTCCTCGCTACTCGCCACTTCCCTTCCAATGAAGCCTCTCAATATAGGCATGATCGGCTACGGCTTCATGGGCCGCGCCCATTCGAACGCCTACCGCAAGGTCCGCAATTTTTTCCCCGGTGAATATCAACCCGTGCTCAAGGCCGCATGCGGACGCGACGCGGCGCAGACCAGGGCCTTCGCCGCCACGTGGGGATACGAGTCTGTCGAAACCGATTGGAAAAAACTCATCGCCCGCAAGGACATCGACCTCATCGACATCGCCGCGCCGAACCATGTGCACGCCAGGATCGCCCTCGCGGCCGCAAAGGCCGGCAAGATGATCCTTTGCGAGAAACCCCTCGCGATGAATCCCGCGGAAGGCGCGAGCATGGTGAAGGCGGTCGAGGCCGCCGGCGTTCCAAACATGGTCTGGTATAACTACCGCCGCATTCCCGCGGTCATGCTCGCCAGGCATCTCATCGATGAAGGCCGCCTCGGCAGGATCTTCCACTACCGCGCAAAATTCCTCCAGGACTGGACCATCTCCGCCGACGTCCCGCAGGGCGGCCCGGGCACGTGGCGGCTCGACGCCTCGATTGCCGGCAGCGGCGTCACCGGCGATCTCCTCGCGCACTGCATCGACACCGCCCTCTGGCTCAACGGCGGCATCGAGAAGGTCACCGCCATGACCGAGACCTTCGTCAAGAAGCGCAAGCACGCCGTCACCGGCAAAACACAAAAGGTCGGCATCGACGACGCCAGCGCGTTTCTCGCGCGCTTCCGCAACGGCTCGCTCGCGACCTTCGAAGCCACCCGCTACGCCCGCGGCCACAAGGCGCTCTATACTTTCGAGATCAACGGCGAGCATGGCTCGATTTTCTGGGATCTCCACGACCTCCACCGCCTGCAGTGGTTCGATCATCGCGACACCGGGCTCGTCCGCGGCTGGCGTTCGATACATGTCAGCGACGGCGACCATCCTTATATGAAACACTGGTGGGTTCCGGGGCTGCAGATCGGCTATGAGCATTCCTTCATCCACCAGGCCGCCGACTTCCTCCAGGGTTTGGAGGACGGCAAGCCCGCCGCGCCCACCTTCCGCGACGGCCTCGCCACCGACCGGGTCACCGACGCCGTGCTCAAATCCGCCCGGACACGCAAGTGGGAGCGCGTCGCAAGCGACGCGAGTCGAAAGTCGTTCCGAGCGAAGCGACAAGACCGGGCGCGAAGCGAGCCGGAACAAGTCTAAAAGCCCAAAGTCACGGACGCCGCATCTACGACCTTCGACCTTCGACATCCTCTTCTCCCGATGCCTCAACTCGGCTTCAACCTTCTCGTCTGGACTGCCGCGATCTCGGAGAAGTATTTCCCACATATCGAGCGGCTGAAGAAGATCGGCTACGACGGCATCGAGATCTGCATGGGGCAGACGGAGGCGGAACCCTACAGACAAACCGCCAGGCTCGTGCGCGATCTTGGCCTCGGGATCACCGCCGTGACTGTTCTTCCCGCCGAGGCCAATCCAGTGAGCGCCGACAAGGCCGTTCGCGCCAAGGCGCTCGACGCGTTGAAGTGGAACATCGACCGCTGCGTCGATGCCGGCGCGACCATTCTCGCGGGTCCCGTGCATTCGGCTTTTGCCACCTTCACGCGGGCCGCGCCGACCGCGGACGAGTTTGCCCGCAGCGCCGAGGTTCTGCGCGCCGCCGGAGACCATGCGCGCGCGGGCGGCGTCGTGATTACGGTCGAGGCCCTCAACCGCTTCGAGTGCTACCTGTGCAACACGATGGCGCAACTCCGCGAACTCATCGAGTCGATCGATCATCCAAACATCCGCGCGATGTTCGACACGCACCACGCCAACATCGAGGAGAAGAGCCAGGTCGAGGCCATCAAAACCATCGCGCCGGTCCTGGCGCACGTCCATCTGAGCGAGAACGACCGCGGGACGCCCGGCAGCGGCCACGTGGATTTTCGCGAGGCAATCGCGACCCTGCGCGAGGCAGGCTACGAGGGTTGGATGACGATCGAGGCCTTCAGCCGCGCCGATCCGGATTTTGCCAACGCCATCAATGTCTGGCGCGAGTTCTCTCCGGACTGGGACATCGCGGAACGCGGTCACGCCTTTCTCCGCCAGGAGCTCGCCGCCGCCGGCTACCGCGCATGATCGGTCGCCTGAACACAACTGCAGGGTGGTCGCGGGCGTCCCCGCCCGCGTTGTCTCGAGTCGCTCCAGAATCCCCCGCGGGGACGCGGCGGTCCACCTCCGCAACCGCACGGTTACAGTCAGGCCGCCTGCCCCTCTTTCTCGTTCTCCTCCTCTTTCTCTTTTTCCCACTCGTCTCAATCGCCCAAAGCGCCGCGCCACGTTCGCTCGTCCTCGAGCCACGCGGCGGCGCCACACCGGAGACGAAACACGTCGTCCTGCTCTCCGGCGACGAAGAGTATCGCAGCGAGGAAGCGCTGCCGATGCTGGCCAAGATCCTCAGCCAGCGCCACGGCTTCAAATCCACGGTGTTGTTCGCCCTCGATCCGGACGGCACGATCAATCCCGACAACGCGCGCTCACCCGGTGACGCCGCCGCGCTCGATTCCGCCGATGTGATCATCATGGCGCTGCGCTTTCGCGCCTGGCCGGAAGCGGAGATGAAACATTTCGTCGATGCGTATCGGCGTGGCGTTCCGATCATCGCGCTGCGCACCTCGACCCACGCGTTTCGCTTTCCGGACGGTCCCCACCAGGAGTATAACGACTTCGGAAAAAACGTCCTCGGCGAGCGCTGGGTCAGCCACTGGGGAAAACACAAAGCCGAGGCGACCCGCGGCGTCATTGAGCCGTCCGCCGCAAACCATCCGCTCCTGCGCGGGGTCGAGGACGTGTTCGGCACGAGCGATGTTTACGAAGCCGCCCCGCCCGCCGATGCCACGATCCTGCTGCGCGGGCTCGTGCTGCGCGGCATGAAGCCCGGCGACGAGCCGGCCGGCTACCGCAAAACGCGCAAGAGCGACGGCGTCGAGCAGCCGGTCAACGATCCGCCCATGCCGATCGCGTGGACGCGCCTTCACCGCAATCGGGCCGGGAAGCAGAACCGCGTCCTCACCACCACGATGGGCGCGGCCACCGATCTGGAGAACGAGGGCCTGCGCCGCCTGATCGTGAACGGCGTTTACTGGGCGCTGGGCCGCGAGGCGCCCGCGCGCGCCGACGTGCGCTATATCGATCCTTATGAACCGCGCATGTATGGCTTCAAAGGCTATCGCACCGGCCTGACCCCGGCCGATCACGCGTTGGGAAAGAAACTCCCGCCCGGCGGCCTGCCGCCGGCTTCGCCCGGAGCGACGGCGTCCCCGCCGCCGAAATCGGACTCCGCCCTCCTCACACTCGCGCCCAACGAACACATCGCGCTCATCGGCAACGGCCTCGCCGACCGCATGCAACATCACGGCTGGCTGGAGACGTTGATCCACGCGAAGTTTCCCGGGCACCAGCTCGTGTTTCGCAACCTCGCGGTCGCCGGCGACGAAGTCGCGACCCGCGCGCGTTCGGCAAACTTCGGCACGCCCGACGAATGGCTCACGCGCGTCGGCGCGGACGTGGTGTTCGCGTTTTTCGGATATAACGAATCGTTCGCCGGCGCGGAGGGGTTGCCGCAATTCAAAGAGGAGCTCGCCGCCTTCCTGCGTCACACGCTCGAGCAACGCTATCGGAACGGCGCCGCGCCGCGCATCGTGCTTTTCTCGCCTCTCGCGGCCGAGCACCTTCCGGATCCCGATCGCGCGCTGCCGCCGCGGCTCGACGACAACCTTTCACTTTACACCGCCGCGATGGCGGAGGTCGCGCGCGATCATCCCGGCGTGATTTTCGTGAACCTCCACGCGCCTTCGCAGCGGCTCTACGCCGAAGCGGCGAGGGAAGGACAATCACTCACCTTCAACGGCGTGCATCTCACCGCGGCCGGCGACGCCGCGTTCGCGCCGGTGATCTTCGAGGCGCTCTTCGGCGAGAAGCCACCGACTTCGGCCGGACTCGAGCGCTTGCGCGATGCCGTGAACGACAAGAGCGCGATGTGGCATTCGCGCTACCGCACCGTCGATGGCTATAACGTTTACGGCGGCCGGTCGAAACTCGCGTTTCCCTCCGGCGCGGAGGGTTCCACGATCACAAACTTCGAGGTCATGCAGCAGGAGATGTCGCAGCGCGACGTGCTCACGGCCAATCGCGATCGGCGCACCTGGGCGGTCGCCCAAGGCAGCGACGTCATCCTCGACCAATCCAACCTGCCTCCCGTCGCTGAAGTTCCGACCAACCTGCCCGGGCCGAATCCGGACAAGTCGCACGATTTTATCGGCGGCGAGGAGGCGATCGCGTTGATGAACGTTTCCCCGGGCCTGGAGGTGAACCTTTTCGCCAGCGAGGAGATGTTTCCCGAACTCGCCCAGCCCGTGCAGATGGCGTGGGACACGCGCGGCCGGCTCTGGGTCGCCGCTTGGAACAACTACCCCGAACGCACGCCGACTTCGCGCGAGGGCGACCGCCTGCTCGTCTTCGAGGACACGGATCACGACGGACGCGCCGACAAGTGCACGACGTTTCTCGACGACCTCAACTGCCCCACCGGTTTTCAGTTTTATCGCGACGGCGTCCTCGTGATGCAGGCGCCTGACCTGTGGTTCGTGCGCGACACCGATGGCGACGGCCGCGCCGACTGGAGGGAGCGCGTCCTCATGGGGATGGACTCCGCGGACTCCCATCACACGGCCAACTCGCTCATCTATACGCCGGGCGGCGCGATCTTTCTGAGCGACGGTGTTTTTCACCGCAGCCAGGTGGAGACGACCCGTGGCGTCGTCCGCAACATCGATGCCGCCATTTACCGCTTCGAACCCGTCACGGGCCGCTTCGAGGTTTACGCGTCCTATGCCTTCGCCAATCCGCACGGCCGCGCGTTCGATCGCTGGGGCAACGACCTGATCGTCGACGCCACCGGCAACCACACCTATTTCGGCGCGGCCTTCAGCGGCCATATCGATTACCCGGCGAAACACCCGCGGATGAAAACGATCTGGGACCGGCCCATGCGTCCATCGGCGGCGAGCGCGATCATCACCAGCCGGTATTTCCCGGACGAGTTCGAGGGGAATTTCCTCAACGGCAACGTCATCGGCTTTCAAGGCTTCTATCGCGTCAAACTCGTGGACGACGGGTCCGGCATCCGCGGCGAGCGCCTGCCCGATTTTCTTTCTTCGTCCGATCCGAACTTCCGCCCCGTCGCGCTTTCCGTCGGGCCGGACGGCGCGGTCTATTTTCTCGACTGGCACAACCCGATCATCGGCCACATGCAGCATCACATTCGCGATCCCAATCGCGACAAGGCGCACGGCCGCATCTACCGCGTCACCTACGCGGGCCGGCCGCTGCTCGAGCCGCCGAAGATCCATGACCAGCCAATCCCCGCGCTGCTCGAATTGCTGAAGGAACCGGAAAACCACATTCGCGAGCTGGCGAAGATCGAACTCGGCCGCCATCCGTCGGAAAAAGTCATGGCCGCGCTGCGTTCGTGGGTCGATGCGCTCGATCCGCGGCATCCGGATTCTCAGCATCACCTCACCGAGGCCCTGTGGGTGTGCCAGTGGCAGAACGTGGTGAACGAACCGCTGCTGCGGCGGATGTTGCGCTCGCCCAGCGCAGACGCCCGCGCGGCGGCCACGCGCGTGCTTTGCTACTGGCGCGAGCACGTGCCCGGCGCGCTCGAACTCCTGCGCGTTCAGGCTGACGACGAACATCCGCGCGTGCGCCTCCACGCCGTGCGCGCGGCGAGCTTCTTTCGCGAACCCGCGGCGATCGAGGTCGCGCTCATCGCCGCGCGGCATCCGATCGATTACCATCTCGACTACACGCTCGGAGAAACGGTCCGGCAACTGCGCCCGTTCTGGGGCGGGGATCTATTGACGGATACCGACCTGGATCCGACCGAGACGGCTTTTCTCCTGCGCGGTCTCTCTCCTGACGAACTGCTCGATCTACCGCGCAAGCCCGCCGTGCTGGAACAAATCGTCCAGCGGCCCGGTTTCAGCGGCGCCGATCGCGCGGCCGCGCTGAGCGAACTCGCTGCGGCGCGGGAAACGCCGCCGTCGGAAATTGTGCTCGAGATGTTCAGCGCATCCGCCGACAACGATCGCGCCGCGCTCGCGCGCCTGCTCCTTGCGCAACCCGCGGCGGATCTCCAGGCGGTCCGGACGGATCTCGAGGGTCTTTCCCGCAACGACGTCCTCGACGCGCGCTCCGCGGGCTGGGCTGCCCTCGCCATCGCCGATGGGTCGTTCGACCAGATCTGGCCGCGGGCGGCAGAGCGCCCGGAATCGCTGGCGTTGCTTCTGGAGGGAATCCCGGAGATTCTCGATCCGGAGCTGCGCGCCCGCGCGCAACCGCGAGTCCTGCCCCTGCTCGAAGCGCCTGCCGGCGCGGAGGGAGACGCGACTTCCGATGAGGCGGAAAGAATCCTTCGAGCCGCGATCGAAGCCGCCGTGGCGGCGCGGACCGAGCCGGAAAATGTATTTCGCGCCCTCGGCCGGCTCATCGTCGAAGGTCGCGAGATCCCGGCGGCGGCGGCCGCGCTGCGCCGGATCCCAGGCGCGCACTGGGCCGCGTCCGACCTGCCTGCGATCACCGACGCGCTTCTGCGTTGGGGAAAATCCACCCCGCCCGAGAGTCGCGCCGATCTTTCCTGCGTGGACACACTCGCCACACTGGAGGCGCTGGCCGGCGCGTTGCCGGCCGCGCGCCAGGTTTCGCTGCGCGCGGAGCTGCGGGATCTCCGGGTTCCCGTCTTCATCATTCGCGCGGTTCCCGAACAATTGCGCTACGACCTCACCCGCATCGTGATGGAGCCGGAACAGAAGGTGCGGCTGACTTTCGAAAATCCGGATGTGATGCCGCACAACCTCGTCATCGTCCGCCCCGGCAAACGAGAGGCCATCGGGCTCGCGGCCCTGCAGCTCGCGCCCGACCATCGCGATCGCCACGGCCGCGCCTACGTGCCGGAGTCCGAGGATGTTCTCGCCGCCACCCGGATGTTGGAAACCGGAGAGAGCGCCGTCCTCGACTTCCGCGCGCCCGACGAAGAGGGTGTATATGAGTATGTCTGCACTTTCCCCGGCCACTGGATGGTCATGTGGGGCCGGTTCATCGTGACCCGCCATCCCGAATCCATCAAGACGCCACCTCCGGAAAGCACGTTAACCACGGCGGCTGATCATGCGCATTGATTCCTTGTTTGATTTTCCACGCGCTTCCCGGACCGGGACGCGCGCGTTCTGGTTGCTCGCCTTGACTGGACTTCAGGCGTTCCTGCCGTCCATGCTCGCCCAGCCGGCGCCGCCCGCCACCGATCCCGCCAGCTTGCAAGTGGCGCCGGGATTCGAGGTCGATCTCGTTTACACCGTGCCCAAGGAGGACGAGGGCTCGTGGGTCGCGCTCACCGTCGATCCGCGGGGACGCCTGATCGCGAGCGATCAATACGGCTCGCTCTATCGCATCACGCCGGCGTCCCCGGGAGATACGGCGGACGCCGGCGTGGAGAAACTGGATGTTGACCTCTCGAAGATCCCCGTGCCGAAACGCGTGGTCGCGGAAGACAAGGGCGATCCCCCGGACAAGGACCCAAAGACGCAGGAGCAGCCGCCCGCGGTCGGCGCGCAGGGGCTGCTCTACGCCTTCGACAGCCTCTACGTAATGGTGAACGAGAACTGGTCCCACTCCGGCATCTGGCGGCTGCGCGACACCGACGGCGACGACCAGTTCGACGAGTTTCGTTATTTGCGGGACGTCAAAGGCTCGGGCGAACACGGCCCGCACGCGATCGTTCCCGGGCCGAAGGGCGACTCGCTTTATTTTGTCGCCGGCAACTTCACCGAACTGCCGAAGGGCCTGGAGAAGTCGCGTCCGGTGGCGTGGGGCGAGGACCATCTCATCCGCCGGATGTGGGACGCGCGCGGTCATGCCCGCGAGAAATACGCGCCCGGCGGTTACGTCGCGCGCATCCATCCGGACGGCGCGCCGGCGGAACTTTTCGCGATTGGTTTTCGCAACGCCTACGACGTCGCCTTCGATCAGAACGGCGAGCTTTTCACCTACGACTCCGACATGGAATGGGACGTCGGCGCGCCGTGGTATGTCCCCACGCGCGTGGTCCACGTCGTCGATGGCGGCGACTACGGCTGGCGCAGCGGAGCCGGTCGCTGGCCGGCGTATTACGCAGACAGCCTTCCCGCTGTAGTCGATCTGGGCCCGGGATCGCCGACCGGCCTGGTCTTCGGCGCCGGGGCGAAGTTTCCGGCGGAGTTTCAACACGCCCTCTTCGCGGCGGACTGGACCTACGGCACGCTCTACGCCCTGCACATCGAGCCCGAGGGCGCCAGCTTTCAAGCCCGCCGGACGGAGTTCGTCGCCGGCCGGCCGCTTCCGTTGACCGATGTCGTGATCAACCCGCTGGACGGCGCGATGTATTTCACCGTGGGCGGGCGCCGCACGCAGTCGGCTCTTTATCGCGTCACCTACACCGGCGAGGAAAGCACCGCGCCCGCGCCGCTGGCGCCGCCCACGCCGCAGGCAACATTGCGGCGCTCGCTCGAAGCGCTTCATGCCGCGAACACGCCGCCGACCGCGATCGACACGGCCTGGCCGCACCTTGCGAACGCGGATCGTTTCATCCGCTTCGCCGCGCGGGTGGCGATCGAAAAACAACCGCCGCAACTCTGGGCTGGACGCGCGTTGGAGGAGAAAAACCCGCAGACGGCGCTCGAGGCGTTGATCGCGCTCGCGCGCGTCGGCGAGAAGGACCGGCAGCCGGATTTGTTTGCGGCGCTGCAGCGGTTCGAACTGAACGCGCTGCCCGGGGAGCTGCGCCTGCCGTATCTGCGCGCGTGGCAGCTCGCGTTTACCCGCATGGGCGCGCCAGCCCCGGACGTGCGCGCAAAGTTCGCCGCGCGATTCGATCCGCATTTTCCGTCCGAGGATCCGTTCATCACCCGGGAGCTGCTCGCGCTGCTCGTTTATCTCGATTCGCCCTCGGTCGTCCGCAAGGCCGTGCCGCTGCTGAGCGTGGCCGAACCGGCCGGCGACGAAGCCGAGCGCATCGGCGGCGAAACACTCATCGCCCGCAACACCGACTACGGAAGCGCCTTCCGTCGCGTCGCCGAACACCGGCCGGACCGGCAGCAGATCGCCGTCGCCTACGCTCTGCGCGTGGCGGAGAAGGGATGGACGCCTGAACTGCGCCGGAAGTATTTCGAATGGTTCCAGCGCGCGCACGAGTGGAAGGGCGGCGCGAGCTTCAGCGGCTTCATCGTCAACATTCGAAACGACGCGCTGGGCCTGGTGACGGATGTGAACCAGCGCGCAAAACTGGCCGCATTATCCGAGCCGCCCGCGAGGACCTTCGAGTCGGCCGGTGTCACGCCCGAGGGCCCCGGGCGCAACTACTCCGTCGATGATGCCCTTGCCGTGATCGGCGACGATCCGTTGCGGGGCCGCGACTTCGCCCGCGGTCGCGCCATGTTTGCGGCCACCGGCTGCATCGCGTGCCATCAGTTCAACGGCGAGGGTTCGGGCATCGGCCCTGATCTGACCGGCGCGGGCGCCCGCTACAGCGTGCGCGATCTGCTGGAGAACATCGTCGAACCCTCGAAGGTGATCAGCGATCAATACGGCTCCGAGCTGATCGAGCTCGAAGACGGTGAAACTCTCGTCGGCCGGGTGGTGCACGAGGAAGACGGGTTGCTCTCGGTCATGAACAATCCGTTCCAGCCCGACCGGCTCGCGACGACTCCGGCCTCCGGCGTCAAATCCCGTTCGCCCTACCCGATCTCGATGATGCCACCGGGGCTGATCAGTCCACTCAATGAGGACGAGTTGAAGGATTTGATCGCCTATATTCTTTCGAGCGGAAACCCGGACGACGCGATGTTCGCGCCCGCTCCCTGATCGCCCGGGATGGCCGCTGTCACGGCATATGAAATCTCCAACCCCATCGTCACCATGAAACGCAGTTCCTTCCTTGCCCGCGCGATCGGCCGCGGTGGCGCCGTGGGCGCCGCGATTCTGATGTTGTCGTTGTCGGCCCATGCCGCGGACGACGAGTTCATCCCGCTCTTCAACGGCCGGGATCTTTCCGGCTGGGACGGAAACCTCGAATTCTGGTCCGTCCAGGACGGCGCGATCACCGGTCGCTCGACCGTGGAAAAGCCGCTGCCGGCCAACACATTTATCATCTGGCAGGGCGGCGACGTGGCCGACTTCGAATTGCGCGCGAGGTTCCGGCTCGTGGCCGACAATGACAAGAACTCCGCGAATTCCGGCGTGCAATACCGCAGCCGCGTCCTCGATCCCGAGAACTGGGCCGTCGGCGGCTATCAGGCCGACATGGACGCGGCCAACAGATACACCGGCATGCTTTACGAGGAGAAGGGCCGCGGCATCGTCGTGAAACCCGGCGAGCGCATCACCATCGGCCCGCCCGGCGAAGGCGGCAAGGCGCGGCTCACTCCGTTTGGCGAGCCCACGCCGCCCGCGGAGATCACCGCCGCCATCCACGCGGGCGGCTGGAATGAAATTGTCATCATCGCCACGGGCAACCACCTCCGCCACTACGTGAACGGCAAGCTCACCGCCGAAGCCATCGACGCGGATCCGGCGAAGGCCGCCGGGGCGGGCGTGCTCGCCCTGCAGCTCCACACCGGCCCGCCGATGACGGTTCAGTTCAAGGACATCCGTCTCAAGAAACTGCCGCGGTAGCGGGATCGCGCCTCCTTTATCAATGCCGGCGCGCGCCGGCGACGCTCTAGTTCAGGTCGAAAACCCAGCGGCCGACGGTCCACATCAGGATCGGTATGAGGAGGGCGAAAAGCAGGTTCACCCAGATGCCCGCCTTCACCATGCGCGGCAGGGAGACGAGGCCCGAGCTGTAGGCGATGGCATTGGGCGGCGTGCCCACCGGCAGGGCGAAGTCGGCGCTCGCCGCGAGGGCGACGGGCACGCAAAGCAGGAGCGCCGGCTCGTTCACGCCCACGGCCAGCGCGCCGATGACCGGAAGAAAGGCCGTGGCCGTGGCCGTGTTGCTGGTGAGGGCGGTCGCAAAGATCATCACGAGCGTGACGAGAAACACGATGCCGAGCGACGGCCAGCCGGCCATGCCGCCGAGCGCCGTGGCCATGGCGGCGACAAGGCCGCTCTTGTCCATCGCGCCGGCCAGGCTCAGGCCGCCTCCGAAAAGAATGAGCACGCCCCAGGGCATCCGCTTGACGCAGGACACATCGAGGACGAAATCGCCCGCCTTGCGGCCCGAGGGGACGAAAAACAGCAGCGTCGCGGCGCCCATCGCGATGACTTCATCCGTGATGAGCGCGCCGAGCGGCCATGCCTCGCCCGGCGTTGTCGGCGCGCCCGCCTTCCACGCCTCGCGCGAGATCCAGAGGGCGATCGCGAGCGTGAACGCGCCCGTCACCGCCCATTCGGGCCAGCTCATGCGGCCGAGTTTGCCACGCTCGGCGGCGAGCTGTTCCCGCACGCCGGGAATGGATTCATTGCCCACGCGAAAGCTCACGCGCGTGAGAATCACCTGCGCCAGCGGCACGGCGATGAGGATGATCGGCACGCCGAGCAGCATCCATTGGCCGAAGCCGATTTCCACGCCGTGCGCCTTTTCCATATAGGCCTTGAGGATGGCGTTGGGCGGAGTCCCGATAAGCGTGCCCATGCCGCCGATGTTGGAGCCGTAGGCGACGGCGAGCGCGAGGGCCGCGCCCATCTCCCCCGCCCGCGCCCGGCCGCCCGGAACGCTCTTCAGCAAGGCATGGACGCTCACGGCAATCGGCAGCAGCATCATGGCCGTGGCGGAGTTGCTCGTCCACATGCTGATGGCGGAGCCGGCGCACAAAAAGCCGAGCACGAGCGAGCGCGGTCTCGTGCCCACCGCGCTGATGATGGCGAGCGCGATGCGCCGGTGCAGGCCCCATCGCTCCATCGCCAGGGCGAGCATGAACCCGCCCATGAAAAGATATATCACCGGATCGGCATACGGCGCCGCGGCCTCCCGGATGGGCGAGATGCCCAGGAGCGGCAGCAACACCAGCGGCAGCAACGCGGTGGCAGGAATCGGAACCGCCTCCGTGACCCAAAGCACCGCCATGACCAACGCCAGCAGGGCGACGCGCGTCCCGCCCTGGCTGAGCCCCGCCAGCGGCGGCGAAAGCCACATGGCGAGCACGATCAACCCCGCGAAGAGCAGGCCGGCGCGCTGCCACCAACCCCAGCTCTCTCCAGGCTCGTCACCTTCCGGGTCAAGGAGGGATTTCGTGGGGTCGGTGTCGGCGGCCGGCATCGGGGGAGATCAAGACAGGAACCGGCGACCGCCGACGCAAGCGTTTCACGCCGTCACCGCGCGGTTTCCACGAGCCGCCGGATCATCTCCCGGAAGTCCTCCGGAAGCGGCGCCTCCAGTGCCAGCGCCGCTCCGGTGACCGGATGCGCGAAGGCGAGCCGCGCCGCGTGCAGCATGACCCGCCCGGGTTGCCGCGGCAGCCGCGCGTCGGCGCGCCATCCATAGGTGGCGTCGCCGAGGATGACGTGGCCGATCGATTTCAAGTGCACGCGGATCTGGTGCGTCCTGCCCGTGTGGATGCGGCAGCGCAACAACGCCGCGGCGCGGCCGTAGGCGGCCTCGCGCGTCCAGTCGGTGTGCGCCTCGCGTCCGTCTCCTCCGGCCGCCGCGATGGTCATGCGATGCCGATGCGCCGCGTGGCGCGTGATCGGTTTCAAGATCGTGCCGGCGAGCAGTCGCGGCACGCCCGAGACGAGCGCGAGGTATTCCTTCTCCAACGCGCGGCCGGCAAACGCGGCGGCGAGCGCGCGGTGCGCGCGGTCGTTCTTCGCCGAGACGATGACGCCGCTGGTTTCGCGATCCAGCCGGTGCACGATTCCGGGCCGCTCGACGCCGCCGATGCCACTGAGCTGCCCGCGACAATGCGCGAGCAACGCGTGCACGAGCGTGTCGTCGCCCGTGCCCGCGCCGGGATGCACGACCATGCCCGGAGCCTTGTTGACCACGATGATGTCCTCGTCCTCGAAAAGCACATCGAGCGGAATATCCCGCCCGGCCAATTCGGCCGGAAGAACGTCCGGCACGAAATAGCGCACCACCTCCCCGGCGGACACGCGATGGCTTTTGGCCACCGCGACACCGCCGATCCAGACATTTCCTTCGTCGAAAAGCCGCTGCGCCGCGGCGCGGCTCTGTCCGGGCAGCGCGCCCGCGAGCACCTTGTCGACGCGCTCGCGCCGGACCCCTTCCGGAACGGTGTATGCAATCGCCTGGGCGCGTCGGTCATCCATGAGCACGCAACAGGTTGACGACCCGCCCGGCGCCACGCCAGCCGGAGATGAGAGGGATGGGCGCGCCTTTGACCCGCTCCCGAAATGGAGGAGCGATCTCCGCGTCATCCGCGCCGCCACCCTCCTTGCTCCCCGCGCTATCCGCTTGGCGTCATTGCAAACCGCAGCCAGCATCGGCGCCGCGCGATCGCGGCACTCCCGGCGGGACGGACAGGCATTCGCCGCCTTTCCACGGTCGGGGATGCGACGGCGTCTCCCGCCACCGGCCCGCGTGTCTCAGCTCTCTGTTCCCATGCTCTTTCCGCAAAACCTCCACGTCTGAACAAACTCCGTGACCCATGCCTCTTTCGAAGAACAAGTCTTCCTCGACGACCTCGACAAGAAGCGCTGAAACGCCGCCACCGACCGCCTCCGCATCAGCGCATGGCGCCACGGCCGGCCCGTGGTCGACAGTCACGATGCTCTTTTCCGTTCCATCCTGATCTTTCATGCTTACCGGAACCATCCGCAGCCAAATCGACGCCATCTGGAATTCGTTCTGGACCGGCGGCATCTCCAATCCCCTCGAAGTCATCGAGCAGATCACCTACCTGCTCTTCCTGAAGCGCCTCGACGATCTCCACACGCTGGAGGAAAACAAATCCGCCCGGCTCAGGAAACCGATGGAGCGCCGCATTTTCCCGGCGGGCAAGGACCCGAAGAAGCGCCCCTACGACGACCTCCGCTGGTCGCGCTTCAAGCATTTCGAGGCGAAGGAAATGTTCGCCGTCGTCAGCGAGCACGTCTTCCCGTTCCTGCGCACGCTCGGCGGCGACGGCTCCACCTACGCGCGCCACATGAAGGACGCGCGCTTCACCATCCCCACGCCCGCGCTGCTGGCCAAGGTCGTGGACATGATCGATGCCGTGCCGATGGAGGACCGCGACACCAAGGGCGACCTCTACGAATACATGCTCGGGAAGATCGCCACCGCCGGGCAGAACGGCCAGTTCCGCACCCCGCGCCACATCATCCAGCTCATGGTCGA
>CAZFCY010000095.1:0-845 GCA_964517665.1 uncultured Opitutaceae bacterium
GTGTTCATGGTCGATGAATCGCGCTGCGAGGCGCGCTACCGCGGCGCCGTCCTCGACCTCACGCGCCGCGAGTACCGCCTGCTCCTCGCGTTGCTCGCGCAACCCGGCCGCGTGTTTTCCCGCGAGCAACTCCTCATGCGCGCATGGGACGAACCCGAGGCCAGCCTCGATCGCACTGTCGACGCGCACGTGAAGACGCTTCGCGCCAAGCTCCGCGCCGTCGATCCATCGTCCGACCCGATTCGCACGCACCGGGGTTTTGGATACTCGATCGAGGCAGGAGATCCGTCGCGCGCATGACGATCCGTTCACGGCTGTTCCTGCTTTACGTCGCCGTCATCGGGCTCGGTTGCGCCGGCTTGTTGTGGTGGATCACTTCCGCGATCCGGGTTCGCTACCTCGAGTCGATGGAGGAATCGCTCGTGGACACGGCCTTCATCCTTTCCTCGCTGCTCGAAAAACAGATCGGCGCCGGCGGCATCGAGCCGGGCGACTTGCGCGCGGCCTTCGCCAGCGCCTACGAGCGCGAGTTCGACGCGCGCATCTACTCGATTCGCAAAACCGCCGTGGACCTGCGCGTTTACGCGACCGACGCGAAGGGCATCGTCATCTACGACTCGGACGGAGGCCGCGCGGAGGGCGCGGACTTCTCGCGTTGGAACGACGTCGCCCGCACCCTCGCGGGCCGCTACGGCGCGCGCGCGACGCGTTCCGATCCCTACGATGAATCGACGCTCGTCATCCACGTGGCCGCGCCGATTCGCGCGCCCGATGGCTCGATCGCCGGCGTGCTCGCGGTCGGCAAGCCCACGACCAGTTGTGTTCGGCACAGCGGGTGCAGTGGA
>CAZFCY010000095.1:855-18997 GCA_964517665.1 uncultured Opitutaceae bacterium
CCACCTTTCTTCCCCCTCAGCAACTCTTCGGCCGAACACAACTGGCCCACGACCTACGTCAACCAGCTCGTCGCGGCCACGAGTCGCCGCGTGCTTCTTTACGGCGGGCTCGTCGCGGTGGTGTTGCTCGTGGTCGGCTGGATCGCGTCCGTGTGGCTGACGCGTCCGATCGAACGGCTCACCGCGCATGCGCGCGCGCTTCGCGACGGCCGCGCCTCGCGCCTGCCGCCGCTCGCCGGCCCGGAGGCGCGGGAACTCGGCCAGGCGCTTGAGGAAATGCGAGACGCGCTCGAGGGAAAAAACTACGTCGAAAACTACGTGCAGGCGCTCACCCACCAGATCAAGGCGCCGCTCTCCGCCGTGCGCGGCGCGGCCGAGCTGCTGCAGGAGGACATGCCCGCGGGCGATCGCGATCGGTTTCTCGGCAACATCCGCGCCGAGACCGATCGCATCCACCGCATCGTCGAGCGCCTGCTCCAACTCGCCGCGATCGAAAAGCGCAAGGGCCTCGAGGAGACGGAGACGATCGATCCGCACGAACTCGTCCTCGGCGTGATCGACGAATTGCAACCCGCGTTCTCCGCCCGGATATTGCGCGTGGACGTGGAGCGCGCCGCGAACGCGCGGGGCGCCGGGGTCGTCGGCGAGCGTTTTCTCCTGCGGCAGGCCTTGCTCAACCTGCTCCACAACGCGGCCGAGTTCGCGCCCCGCGGGTCTTCCATCGACTTGCGCCTGGAGAAAATCGCGGACCGCGTCCGGATCACCGTGCGCGATCGCGGTCCGGGAATTCCGGAATACGCGCTGCCTCGCGTCTTCGAGCGTTTCTATTCCCTGCCTCGCCCCGATTCGGGCCAGAAGAGCACGGGCCTGGGGCTGAGCCTCGTGCAGGAGATCGCGCATCTTCACGGCGGAAAAGCGCGCATCGAAAACCACCCGGAAGGCGGCGCCGTCGCGACGATCGAACTGCCCGCCGCCTGATCGAAGCAAAGCCACGATTCTGTAACGTACGAGACATTATCCTGGCCTTGAGAGCGTGCGCGGGGCTTCTCCGGAAAACAAAAAGCCCCCGGTCATCAGCCGGGGGCTTTCTTGAACATCAACGTATCGAGTCGGAAATCGGTGTCAGCTCTCGGACGAGGCGCTTTCGGGCGTCGGGGTTTCGATCCGGCCGCGCCAGACGCTCTTGCCGCGGCGGGTTCTCGAGGCGCGTTGCGCGCGTCCCGGACGCGGGTCGCACACCGCCCAGCAGTGACGGGCGCTGACACGGCTTCCGGCGACGTGGCGGTCGTTGTCCTTGATGAAGAGTCCTGCAAATGTGGTCTTGGCGTGCATGGCGTGATTTGGTGAATCCACCCTACACGATCTGGGGTCTCCAGCCAATCGGGCTGGAGGCCGACCGCGGCCTCGGGGTTCGTGCTTGAGTAGTTTCCGCAGGATCAGCGGGCAGGAGACTGGAATCAGGGGACAGGAGTCAGGCGACAGGTGTCAGAGAAGGGCCGTCTTTGGTCTCCTGTCGCCTGACTCCTGTCTCCTGTCTCAGACCGGTTCCATTTCTCCGAGGTCGGGGATCATGTCCGTCTGGATGCTCCAGAGGTCGGCGTAGTGTCCGCCGAGCGCGAGCAGTTCCTCGTGGGAGCCTCGTTCCACGATCCTGCCTCGGTCGAGCACGATGATCTGGTCCGCCTTGCGCACGGTGGAGAGGCGGTGGGCGATCACGAGCGTCGTGCGCGCGCGCACGAGCGAGTCGATCGCGGTCTGAATCCGCGCCTCGGTCAGCGTGTCCACGCTCGCGGTGGCCTCGTCGAGCACGACGAGCGGCGGGTTTTTCAGGATCATGCGCGCGATCGTCAGGCGCTGTTTCTCGCCCGTCGAGAGCCGGATGCCGCGCTCGCCGATGCGCGTGCGCGCGCCATCGGGCAGGCGTTGCACGAAATCCCAGGAGGCCGCGGCCTCGAGCGCGGCCTTGATTTCGGCTTCGGTGGCGGCGGGGTGGGCGAGGCGCAGATTGTCCTCGACCGTGCCGTCGAACAGAAACGGATCCTGCGCGACGTAGCCGATGTGCCCGCGCAATTCCTCGAGGTCGATCCCGCGGACATCGACGCCGTTGATCGTGACACTGCCCGCGGTGACGTCGTAGTAGCGCAGGAGGAGGTTCGCGATCGTGGTCTTGCCCGCGCCGGTGTGGCCGACGATGGCCGTCACCTTGCCGCGCGGCAGCTCGAGATCGAGATCCTCGACCACGGGCGCGCGTTCCGGGTACTGGAAGGAGACGCGCGAAAACCGCACCTCGCAAAGCCCGCGGGGAAACGGCGCCGGATCGGTCGCGTTGGCGACATCGATGGGGTGGTCGAGGATCTCGAAGACGCGCTCGCCCGAGGCCTTGCCGGCGGCGAGGAGGTGGTTGAGGCTGTTGAGCGTGCCGATCGGCTGGTAGAGCATCGTGCAGTAGGCGAAGAAGGCCACGAATGCGCCGAACGTGAACTCGCCCGTCAGCGGGGCCTCGCCGCGAATGAGGAACCAGCCGCCGAGGCCGACGACGGCGACGCTGCCGAGACTGGTGATGAAGCTCGTGCCGGGGCCGTGGATCGACCAGCGGAACATGGCCTTGAGCGTGCGCCTGCGGAGCTGGTCGGCGATGTCATTGAAGCGTTGCGACTCGCGCTCCCTCAGCGCGAAAGAATGAATCAGCCGATTGCCCTGGATATCCTCGACGAGCAGCGAGTTCAGCTCGCCCGCGCTCTCGCGCACGCCCGACCAGTTCCTCTTCGTGGCGCGAAAGTGCTGGACGGAAAGCGCGAGCACGATGGGAAGCGGCAGCACCACGAGCGCGGCGAGCACGGGTTGTTGGAGGAAGAGCAGGCCCGCGATGCCGAAGACGGTGAGGAGCGAGACCGCGCCCTGCTCGGTGCCGTCGAGGATGACGCGCTCGACATTCTGCACGTCCTCGATCACGCGCGAGGCGATCTCGCCGGATTTGCGGCGATCGAAGAAGCCGATCGGCAGATCGAGCAGCTTGGCGTGAAGGTCGCGGCGGAGGTCCACGAGCACGCGCTGCTCGAGTGTATTGTTTATCCGGATACGCAGCGAATTCAGCAGTTCGCGCAGGAGGAAGCAGATGGCGACCGCGGCCGCGCCCCAGAGCAGGAGATCGCCGCGGCCGGGCGCGACGACGCGGTCGAGCACGACCTTGATGATCTGCGGGATCGCGATGAAGAAAAGCGTGCTGCCGATCGCCAGCGCGAGTGTGAGGGCGAACATGCCCTTGTAGCGAAGCAGATAAGTTGAAACACGACCGATGACGCCCATCGGGGGTTTAGTTAGCGCTCCCCCGCCCGGGCGCAAGCGACGGGGGAGGTTCGCGGCCTCGCGGCCGGCGCGCGGCAAGCCGCGCCCCGGCGGATTCGTCCCGGCTCGAACGCGAGTTGGGATTACAGCGGCGTCGCGATTTCCACGCCGGCGAGACAGTCGTCGATCGCGTCGATCAGCTCCTGGACGCCGTAGGGCTTGTGCAGAACCTTCCACGGCTTTGTCAGTTGCAGGTCGCCCAGCACGCCGTCGGCGTAGCCGGTGCAGAAGATGATCGGCACGTCGGGCCTCGTCTGGCGGATCAATCGCGCCACCTCGACGCCGCCCATCCGCGGCATGATCACATCGAGGAGGACGACGCAGATGTCCTCGGGGCCGGCCTCGAACGCCTTGCAGGCTTCGACGCCGTCGGCGGTCGCGATCGGCTCGAAACCGTGCCGCTCGAGCACGCGCCCGGCCATGAGCCGCACGCCGGGTTCGTCCTCGGCGATGAGGATCCTGCCGCGCATGCCCGGCGCCGGGATGTCGGCCACCTTTCGCGCGGGTTTGTTGGGCGGCATGCCGCGGCCGGGGATGAGGACGGTGAATGTCGTTCCCTTGCCGGCCACGCTGTCCACTTCGACGAATCCGCC
This sequence comes from uncultured Opitutaceae bacterium, assembly GCA_964517665.1. Classification (GTDB taxonomy): domain Bacteria; phylum Verrucomicrobiota; class Verrucomicrobiia; order Opitutales; family Opitutaceae; genus Congregicoccus. The sequence continues at coordinate 4,794 of CAZFCY010000095.1, forward strand.
GTGTTGCTGGACGATTCCGTGCACGGCGGCGAGGCCGAGGCCGGCGTCGAGGACCGAGCCGCTGGAGGAGAAGAACGGCTCGAAGACGCGGCGGCGCATCTCGTCGCTCATGCCGTCGCCTGTATCGGAAACGCGGATGCGCAGGTAGGGCCCGATGCGCGCGGGCGCCGCGCTGTTGGACGGCATGCCGCCGATCTCGATCTCATCGAGCACGATCCGGATCCGGCCGCCCTTCGGCATCGCTTCCTTCGCGTGCAGGCAGAGGTTGACGACGACCTGCTCCATCTGGGTCGAGTCGATCTGCGCCACGGCGGGAACGGGCGGCTTCACATACTCGATCGTGATCTCCATGGGCAGGATGCGCCGGGCCACTTCGATGCCGCGGCCGATGAGCGCGGAAAGATCCGAGGTCTTGAGGACGAGGGTCTGGCGCCCGCCGAAGGCGAGCAACTGGTTGGTCAGCGCCGCGGCGCGTTGCACGGCGTGGCCGATGCGATCGAAGTAGTCCGAGGCCTCGCCATGCGCCGGGAACTGCGCGCGCAACAGGGCGTTGTTTCCGACGATGATCTGGAGGAGGTTGTTGAACTCGTGGGCCACGCCGCCCGCGAGCCGGCCGATCGACTCCATCCGCTGCACGTCGCGCAGGCGCGCCTCGAGCGCGCGCTGGATCGTGGTGTCGTGCAGGACGATGACGACGCCGTGGATCCCGCCTCTCTCGTCGCGAATGGGCGCGGCGTTTTCCGAGACGTGCCTGCGCGCGCCATCCGCGCGCACGAGTTCGACGCCGGTCGAGCGCAGCACCGGGGCGCCTGTGCGGAGGACGTCGGTGACGGAGTCGCGCAACGACGCGGCGGTGGCCGTGTCGACGAGTTTGAGCACGTCGGAAGCGAGGCGGCCGACGGCCTCGTGCTGTTTCCAGCCGGTGAGGTGCTCGGCGACTTCGTTGAGGCGCTGGATCCGGCCCTCCGCGTCGATCGCGATGACGGCGTCTCCGATCGAGTGCAGCGTGATGAGCAGGTCGCGCTCGCTCGCGCGGGCGGCGAGCTCGGCTTCGCGCCGCGCGAGATCGTCCGCCTCGAAGCGGCGATGCACCTTGCGGACATGCAGCGGGAGGGCGGCGGCGGCGATGAGCAGGCCGGCCGCGGAGACGATCGAGAACCAGAAGCTGACGCGATCGTAGGGCTGAAGGCGTTGCGAGAGGAACGTGGCGGCGGTGTTCAGCTCCTGGTCGAACGCGGCGAAGACAGTCTCCTCCTCGGCATATTTCGCCTGCAACCGGCGCGCGGAGGTGGCGCGCAGGGAGCTGCTGTTGGTGATCGCCGGATTCGCGCCTTGCGCTGTGAGCGAATCGATCAGATCCACGGTTTCGAGGGCCGCGCGCCTGCGATCCTCCCAGAGGTTTCTCAACTGTTCCTGTTCGCGATCCGGGAGCTGGCGCACGTCCTCATCGCCGAGGGACGAGCGGATGGCGGCGTCGGCGCGCGCCAGCGTCTCGCTCCATGCCGCGCGCGCTTGCGGTTGTTTTTCGGTCGCGGCCATCAGGCGCATGCTCGCGAGCTGGAGATCTTTCGAGGCGACGTTGGCGCGCCAGATCGCCGCGAGATCCTGTTCGATGCGCCGCTCCGCGCGGTGGAGCACCAGGGGCACGATCGCGCCTGCGACGAGCAGGCACACAACCAGTCCAAGGCCGATGGCGACAGTGCGTGTTTTCACGAGAGAAGGCTGAACTGGACCCCAAGCGAACGGAGATGTTGCCGGGAACCGGCGCATTGGAAGAACTTGAACGGAGGCCGCATGGCGTGTTGCGGAAATTCTCGAACAGGTTGAGAAGCGGCTCGACCCAAAGCGAGGGCATCCGGGGATTCGAGCCGCTCTTTATGAGTGATTTATAAACGGCTTTTGCCGCAAAGACGAACGCCCGCAGACGAAAGTGCGCGCAATCCCGGCACAAGCAGGTGGCCCGCCTTCGGCCTCCTCCGGGCGGGCGATTCTTCGCGCGGTGAAACCCGGCCTCCGGTGGGTTTTACCGCGGAATGGCGGCGGTCAGCCGTTCTTGAATTCGCTCACGAGCCCCTGGATCGACTGCTTGGCGTCGCCGTAGAGCATGCGTGTGTTGGGCAGGAGAAAGAGGTGGTTTTCCAGGCCGGAGAAACCGGCGCCCTTGCCGCGCTTGAGGCAGATGACCGTGCGCGCTTCGTGGGCGTTGATGATCGGCATGCCGTAGATGGGCGAGGATTTGTCGCGCGCGGCGGCGGGGTTCACGACGTCGTTGGCGCCGATGACGATCGCGACATCGACCGCGGGCATGCGGGGATTGATCGTGTCCATCTCGGCGAGCTGCTCGTAAGGCACGTCCGCTTCGGCGAGCAGGACGTTCATGTGGCCGGGCATGCGGCCGGCGACGGGATGGATGGCGAAGGCGACCTCGGCGCCGTTCCGCTCGAGCAGGACCGCGAGTTCCTTCACCACGTGTTGCGCCTGCGCCACCGCCATTCCGTATCCGGGAACGAAGACGACGCTGCGGGCCGCCTCGAGCAGGTAGAACGCCTCTCCGGCCGAGATCGGCTTCAACTCGCCCTGCGCCGCGCCGTCGGACGACGCCTGCGCGGTCGCGCCGAAACCGGAGAAGAGGACGTTGCCGATGGTGCGGTTCATCGCCTTGCACATGATCACCGAGAGGATCACGCCGCTCGTGCCCACGAGGCAGCCGGCCACGATGAGGACGTTGTTGGCGATGACGAAGCCCGCCGCGGCGGCGGCGAGGCCGGAGAGGCTGTTCAGGAGCGAGATCACCACCGGCATGTCGCCGCCGCCGATGGGCATCACGCCGGTGAAGCCGAGCACGAGCGAGAGGACGAGAAACGCGAGCAGCCAGGGCCGTGTTTCAGCGGGCTGTCCGCCGACGACGAACATCACCGTCGCGGCGACGCAACCGAGCACGATGACGAGGTTGAGCAGGCGCTGGCCCTTGAAGACGAGGGCGCGGCCGCTCACCCACGCGGCGAGTTTCATGAAGGCGTAAACCGAGCCGGTGAACGTGACGCCGCCGATGATGATCGCGCCCGCCGTGGCCGCCGCGGTGAAGGCCGGGTTGTCTCCGGGGCCGGCCGTTTCGAACCGGGCGAGTTTCTCGAATTCGGCCCAGCCGACGAGCAGCGAGGCGAGGCCGCCGAAGCCGTTGAGCAGCGCGACCATCTCGGGCATCGCCGTCATCTTGACCAGCCGCGCGACGACCGCGCCGACGAGGCCGCCGGCCACGAGCCCGATCACGATCCACCGGAAATCGATGATCTCGCGATCGAACAACGTGACGACCACGGCCAGCAGCATGCCGACGGCGGACACGAGGTTGCCGCGGCGCGCGGTCGCCTGCTTCCCGAGCATCTTCAGGCCGAAGATGAAAAGGATGCACGCGACGATGTAGGCGAAGTTGATCAGGGCCACGCGATCCATGGCTATTTCCGCCCTCCCTTGCGGCCTTCGCGGTATTCGACCTTGGACCCGGGACTTTCGACTTTCGACTGCGCGGCTTGCATTGTGGTCAGTTGCTTGGGTTGCGGCCCTGTCGCGCTGTGTCCTTCTTCTTGAACATGCCGAGCATGCGGTCGGTCACGAGGTAGCCGCCGACGACGTTGATCGTGGCCAGCGTGATCGCGAGCGTGCCGAGCACGGTGTTCATCGTGTCGCCGCCGGCGTTCCCGGTCACGATCAAGGCGCCGACGATCGTGATGCCGGAGATCGCGTTCGCGCCCGACATCAGCGGCGTGTGCAACTGCGAGGGCACCTTGGCGATCAGCTCGAAGCCGAGAAACGCGGCGAGCGTGAAGATGAAGATCAGGAGCATCAGTTCCATGGAGTCGTTCCCTCGTGCGGTTTCAGACAAAACTCAGCAGATGCATGGCACAAAAGGTGACAAAGAGAACAAAGGCATGGCAGGCATTCGATCGATCGATGGCAGAGCGTCGCTCCTCGGTTTCTCTTTTCCCTTCGTTTCCTTTTGTGCGCTTCGTTTCCCGGGCTCGATCTCAGCCCTTCGGTTTGAACATCTCATGCACGATCGCGCCGTCGTGCGTGAGCAGGCAGCCTTTCATCAATTCGTCGGCCGGATCGATGCGCAGCGTTCCGGCTTCGGCGCCTTGGAAGTGCTCGATGAAGTTGGCGAGGTTGGACGCGTAAACCTGCGTGGCGTGCATCGCGACACGGCCTTCGAGGCAGGTGTCGCCGATGATCGTGACACCGTTCGAGGTCGTGATGGTTTCATCCGCGCGCGTGCCGGCCACGTTTCCGCCGCCTTCCGCGGCGAGATCGACGATCACGCTGCCGGACTTCATTCCCGCGACCATCTCGCCGGTCACGAGTTGCGGCGCCTTTCGGCCGAACAGCTTGGCGGTGGTGATGACGATGTCCGAATACGCGCAAACCTTCGCCATGCCCTCGCGCTGTTTCGCCAGTTGTTCGGGCGTGAGTTCCTTCGCGTAACCCTGCGCGGTCTGGCCGGTTTCTCCGAGGTCGATCTTGATGAACTTCGCGCCGAGCGACTTCACCTGCTCTTCGACCACCGGCCGCGTGTCGAAGGCCTCGACCCGCGCGCCGAGGCGCTTTGCCGTCGCGATCGCCTGCAAACCCGCGACGCCCACGCCGATGACGAAGACCCGCGCCGGATTGATCGTGCCGGCGGGCGTCATCATCATCGGCAGGATCGCCTTCAGCGTGTTTGCGGCGGCGAGCACCGCGGCGTAGCCGGCGAGGCTGGCCTGCGAGCTGAGCACGTCCATCTTCTGCGCCAGCGTGGTGCGCGGAATCATCTCCAGGCTGACCGCGCTGATCCCGGCCTGCGCGAGCGCGGCGACGAGTTCGCGATCGTTGAACGGATCGAGCATGGCGAGCAGGACCGAGCCGCGTTTCATGCGCGCGACCTCCTCCGGCGCGGGCTTGTTGACGCGCAGGTGGAGATCCGCGGCCGCGAGCGCGGCGTCGCGGTCCCCGGCGAGTTTCGCGCCGGCCGCGGTGTATTCAGAATCGGGATACGCGCTGCCTTCGCCGAGCCCGCTTTCGATCGTCAGCGGGAAGCCGAGCGCCGCCAGCTTCGCGGCGGCGGCCGGCGAGAGGGCGGCCCGCAGGTCGCCGCGCCTGCGTTCCTTGAGGACAAGACATTCCATGGTCACGAGAAAATTGCCAGGAGGCTCGCGCTAGGTTGCCGATCGCCGCGCGCGCAACAATGGAAAAGCGCGCCGCTCGTCGAGTAGCCAGGGCCGATTCGTCCTCCGACCTTTGGAGTGCGGCGACTTGTCGCCGCTTTCGACCGCCGGGAGACCCAAAGCGGTGACAAGTCGCCGCACTCCAGATCCCTGCCCTCCCGGGCAGGGCTACGCAGGCCTCACCTCGAACACCGCCGGCGCGCGGCGGCCGTCGGCGTGCGCGGCGTTGACGAGAATCACGGACGTGGTGACGCGATCGGGCGGCGCGCCGGCGAGCCTGGCGGCGGCGCGGCCGTAGATCGTCATCTGCCGCGCGTGGCCGTCGGCGACACTCCGCCATTCGGAGGGGTCGCGGCCGACACGGTCGGTTTTGAAATCGTAAACGCGCACGCGCTCGACGACGCCGTCCGCGGCGCGCTCGACGATGACGCGGTCGAACTTGCCCGTGATCCACGCGGAGCCATCGACCATCTCGAACGCGCGTTCGCGCCACACCTCGCTCGATCCAGCGCCCGGCGGCGGCGTGAACACTTCCGAGAGGCCGGGCGCGTCGAGGCAGGCGGCGGCGAGCGCGATCGCGTTGTCGGAAAATCCCGCCACGCGCGTCGCCGCGCGCCACGGCTCGCGGCTCTCGGGCGTCCACCATTCCACGAGCGCGAGGAGCGCGTGCACTTCCGTGCCGAACGCGGCGGCGTCGCTTCCACCCGCGAAGAGCGACGCGCCGCGGACCGTTCCGGAACGATGGTCGGAGGGCGTGCGCGCATCGAGCCGCGTCGCGCGATGCGCGAGCACGCCGGCATCGATCGACTCGAACGGCGAAACCGCCTCCGCGATCGGACGCATGACGATCGATTCGTGCCAGGCCGGATCGCCTTCGGACCACGGGCCTCCGAACGCGCGCGAGCCGATCGGGATCGAATCGCGCCCTTCGCCCAGGGTGAGCGAGAGCAGTTTCGGGAAGTTGTTGGAAGACGACTTCTCCGGATCCTTCGTGATCACGTAAAGCCCGCGTTTCGCGCGTGTGAGCGCGACGTAGAGCAGCGCGAGTTTGTCGTAACACGCGTCCGCCTCGGCCGATTCCACGAAGCGCGCGAGCACCGGGTCGCAGTCTTGAAAAGGCTTCGGCGGCAGATCGAGAACCCATTCCGTGACGCGGTCCGCCGACTTCCGCGCCGCGAGGCCCTTGCGGCGCGAGCCGAGCTTGTCGCCCTCGAGATCGGGCAGCACGACGACGTCGAAGCCGAGCCCCTTTGCCTTGTGAATCGTCATGACGCGCACGACCGCGCTCGTCTCCGATTCGCGCACGACGTGGCGCTCCATGAACTGGATGAACTCCGCCACGTCGCGGCTTCCGGTTTCATCGAAAAGCCGCGCCGCCTCCGCCATCTGCCGGCCGCGCTCGCGACTGAAAGCGTCGTCCGCTTCGAGCGTCGGCTCGAGCCGGCGCAGCCACTCCTCGACCGTGGCTTCGAAACCGTCGTTGTGGATCGAGCGCAGCAACGCGCGCGTGACCGCGTCGCGTTCGTGCCCGCCGAGCGCGGCGATCTCGCGCGCGAGCGGCGTCATGCGCGCGTGCTCCCGCGCCAGCGAATCGCCCGGATGCGCCGCGGCCTTGAAGAGAGCGAGCAACGCCGCGGTCATGGGATTGTCGACGCAGACATGCAGGTCGGATTCCGCGACCGCGCGCAGGCCGCCGGCGCGCCGGAGATGATCCGCCAGCTCCGCCGCCATGTCGTTGGTCTGGGCCAACACCGCGGCCGTGAGCCCGCGTCCGATCGGGTCGATCTCCTGCAGGATTTTCAACGTGGCGTCGAAGCGCGCGGCCTTGTCTTCGGCGAAAATCCAGGCCGAGTGCCCGCGGCGATCGGGGACGGCGGACGCATGTTCGCGCCACTCGTCCGACCAGCGCCGCGCCGCCTCCCGCGGGAAGAGCGAATCCAGCGCGTCGCGATCGCCGAAGACGGTGTTCACCATCGCGAGGATCGCGGGACCGGAGCGGAACGAGCGATCGAGCCACCGCTCGGCGATCGCGCCGGGCGCGGCGGCGTTGTAGTAATTGAAAATCTCGCGGAAGAGCCGCGCGTCGCCCTCGCGCCAGGCGTAGATCGCCTGTTTCACGTCGCCCACGTAGAAGAGCGAGCGCCGGCCCGAGTCGTCCTGAATGACTTCGTCGATCAGGTTCTTCAACACGCTCCACTGCCCGGCGCTGGTGTCTTGAAATTCGTCGAGGAGCCAGTGCTCGAACTGGCCGTCGAGCCGCCAGTCGATCAACATCCGGCGCTCCGCGCGCGCGAGGCCTTCCGGCGTCGCGCGCGCCGCCTCGCCGCCGAGCCCGAGGATGTCGTCCTGCTGGAGCAGCCGCTGCACGTCGGCGAAGGTGAGCCGGCCGGCGCGGCGAACGGCGTCGTGATAGACACGCTCGTAGCCGTCGAGGATGGCATGGATGCCGCGCGTGGTTTCCAGACGGCGCAGGAACTCGCCGCGCACGATGTGTTTGACGATCGCGCGGAGCGCCGCGCAGGCGGCGGCGGAAAGCTCCTGTTTCTTGCGGTCGAACTCGAGCACGGCGTCGCCGCGGCCGAGGGCGTCCCAGTTTGCGAGCGCCTTTTCGATGACATACTCCAACGGGCGCGGAAGCGGCGCGCCCGGCGACCACGTCTCCGCTGTATGCAAAAAATCATGCCAGCGGCCGCGTTGCTTGGCGTTGATCGAAGCGCTGTCAGCCCACGCGCGCAGCGCTCCCGTCGGCATGCCCGGATCCTCGTCCAGCCAGGCGCAGCCGTCGGGCCAGATGGAGTCGGGGTTGCCCCACAGGCGCGCGTCGGGGGCGGCGAGGTAGGCCTCGTGATGCTCGTCGAGATACCTGTCGAGCCGCGCGGCGAGGCTCTTCTCCTCGGCGCCGAAGGTGGCGCGCTTGAAGGCCTCGATGAAGTTGCGTTGATGCTCGTCCGGCCCGGCTCCATCGTGCCGGAAGATGCGCGCGAGCACGCGGCGGCGCTCGATCAGCGCGCCATGGGCCTGGAGGATTTCGAAGTCGCCCGCGAGCCCGAGTTCGAGCGGAAAGGCGCGCACGACGCGGGCGAAGAACGCGTCGAAGGTGCTCAGCGACAGACGCGGCATCGCATCGACCACGCCGCGCAGGATGCGCAGGAACGTTTCCGGTTCCGTATCCATCGCGCCAATACGCTCGCCCAGCTCGCTCGCCGCTTCGGCGTCGCCGGCGGCGCGGGCGAGCTTGTTGAGGATGCCGTCGAAAAACTCGCCGGCGGCCTTGCGCGTGAAGGTGAGCGCGACGATCTGCTCCGGTTTCGCGCCGAGCGCGAGAAGCTGCACGTAGCGATCGGTGAGCGCGAAGGTCTTTCCCGAGCCAGCCGAGGCGAGGATCATCTCGTTGCGCACAGGCATCATGCGGATGGCTTTCTCGAATTCAAAGCGCGTGCTATTTTTTGCGGATGTCTCATGACGGCCACGCCACGCTCTCGGCGGCGCCGTGATGGAAGAGCGGGGCGAAGTCGTCCCGGTCGGGCTTCACTTCGCCGGGCGGCCAGAAGCGCGCGGCGGCCACGGCCTCCGCGATGCCCTCGGCGCAGCGCCACGCGGCCTCGCGCCACTCCTGTGTGTAGCCTTCCCAGAGCGCGACGGCGGTTTCGTTCGCGGCCTTCGGGAGGTTGAAGTAACCGCACGTGACCGGTTCGTCGGAGCCCGTGTCGAGCGCGTGCAAATAGAGCGGGAGCTGCAGGTCGAGCCACACGCGCGGGACGGTCCCGATCTCGAAACACGCGAAGTCCGCGAGCGTCGCGTCGTCGTCGTTCGGCCTCCTCGGGCGCGCGTGTTTCTGGCGCGGATCGCCGGGCTTGTCGGCGGTTTTGTAATCGAGCACGCGGCGCGCGCCGGTTTCGCGATGGCGGTCGATGCGATCGATGCGCGCGCGCACCAGAAGAGCGCCGACATGGAACTCCAGCGGCCTTTCCACCTCCTCGATTTCCCAGCCCTCGCGATGCAGCGCGGCTTGCACCTCCGCGGCGCGCGACAACCGCTGGCGCGCGGATTCGACCTGCATGATCAAAGGCGCCGACAGGCGCGCGCCGTAGAGAGAGCGCGCGTGCGCGTCCAGTTTATCGAGGAGAAACTCCCGCAGCACGGCAGGGTCTTCGCACCCGCGGAGCGCGCCCTCGCGGCCCATCGCTTCGACGGCCGCGTGCGCGAGGTTGCCGAAGTCGCGCGCGTCGAGTTCGGCCTTGTGTGGATCGACGTCCTGCATGCGCAGACCCTGGCTCAGGTAGAAACGAAACGGGCACTCGAGGTATCTGCGAAATCCCGTCACGGACATGCGCGTGATCGGCCGCGGCGGCTGTTCGGGCGCGAGCATCCAGGCGCGATGCCACGGAAGGCTCGCGCGCGAGGCTTCGACTTCGCGAAAGAGAAAGGAGACCCGGCGCGGCAGCTCCTCGTCGGCGCACGCGAGCAGCAGCCGCGAAGGCCGCAGCGGATCGCCGGCCGCGGAGATTTTCCCGAGCAGGAGATCGCAACGCGCGCGCGAGGAGACGATGGCCTGCAACAGATACGCGTCGCGCGCGTGTCGCGCGGCGTTGGTTTTCAGGCCGAGGCGCTCGCGCAGCGACTCGGGCAGAAACGCGTCGCCCACGATCGCCGCCGGCACGCGGCCGTCCTCGAGCCCGGCCACGACGAGATGCGGCGAGTCGTCCCACGGCAGCTCGAGCCAGCCCTGCCAGGTGATCGCGTCGGCCGGCTTGTCGTCGAAGCGCGCGGTTTCGCCGAAGGCCTGGAGCGCGATCTCCCAGAGGTCGGGCGTCGCCGCGCGCGGAAAGCGTATTGAAGCGGCGGATACAGCGTCGCTCACCTGCGCCCACGCGCGCGCCGACTCGACCGCGCGGGCGTCCTCCTCGCGCTCGAGTTCGAAGCGCCGCGCGCCGAAGATGCGCGCGGGCGCGGCGCGCGAGACCTCGGCGAAACCGTCCGCGTTCATGAGCGAGGCCAGTTCCTCCAGAAACTCGAGCGAGCGCGCGAGTTCGGGAAACGATTGCGGCTCCAGCGCGCGGGCGTGGTCGCGCGCGTCCTCCAGCGTCGCGGGCAGGTGGCGGGCGTGCAGTTCATCGAGTCCCTGCAAGAGGCGCGCGGCCGAGAATCCGCCCGGCGGGTGGACTTCGTGCGCGAGCCACAGGAGCGCGTCGGGACAGCGCGCGAGCGCGGCGGCGTTGGCGAACGACGGGTCGCGCGCGAGTTCGCCGAGCGTGCGGAGGAGATGGTGCAGCGGATCGGCGCGGCGCGGTTTTCCCTCGGGGCCGTAGGCGGCGCGGCCGATGCGGGCGAGCGCGTTGCGCAACGGCGCGGCGATCTCGGGATCCGCGAGGCCGATGCCGAGGATGCCGTCGATCCTCTTCGCGCCCGATGCCGCGATGGCGGCGGCGATCGCCTCGACGATGCGCCCGGCTTGCGCCGAGGGATCGGCGCAGAGGTGGACGCGCGATTCGAAGTCGTCCAGCTCGAGCGCGCGATGCGACCATGCCTCCACGCGCGGCCGGCCCCACGGATCGAAGAGCGAATCCGCCGTGCCGGCGTCGGCGTGGATGATCACGGCCACGGGCACGGCCTCGCTCCAGCGCGCGAGCAGCCGCAGCGCGAGCGGATGCGGATCGGGTGTCGCCAGAATGTGGATACAATCGATGCCGGCCGGCGGCGCGGCCTCGCGCGCGCGCTTGATCCGCGCGGCCTGCGGGTCGATCAGGTCGAGCCGCGCGAGGGCGGCGTCGTGGCGGCGTTCGAGCGCGGCCAGTTGATTCCAGCGGGCCAGCTCGGGAAACGGCCCGCCGTCCGACCCGGGCACGTCGGCCATGCGCAGGCCGTTTTCCGCGAGGCTCGATTGGAGGCGTTGAAACTCGCGCGCGAGCCGCGCCGCCCAGGAAAAACTCCGGGCCGGCGGGGCGACGGGAAACACCTCGGGAAACTCGTCGAGATCGAGCGCGAGAAACACATGCGCCCAGGCGAGGAGCGAATCGTGTTTCGAGGCCACGCCCGCGGCAGCCGGCAAAGGAGTCGAAAGTCGAAGGTCGAAAGCGGGGATGTCCTCGCCGATCAATTCCTCCGGAGACACCACGCGCGGGGGAAATGCGGCCTGGCCGTGAGCGGCGGCGTGTTGCGCCAGGGCCTCGCGCAGGCGCCGGCCGGATTGCCGCGTGGAGACGACGACCATCTGCGCGGAAAGATCGAGCGGCCCGCGTCGATCCCATCCGCTTTCATCCGCGAGCCACGCCGCCGCCTGCGCCGGCAACGGACGATCCCACGGGAGGACGTGGAACCGCGACGGCGGGGCGAGAGGCTGTGTTTCCAAAGGCACCGCCGGGAGAATGGGGCGAGGTCGAAAGTCTAAAAGTCAAAAGTCGAAAGTCAGGCGAGCGGCGGTCTTCGCGTCTTGCGACATCTGCCCTGCTTCAGCCGATGAGGACCGACTTGATGTTCACGAATTCGCGGCCGCAACCGGAATCGCCGACGCCGCCGAAAGGGATGCGCGGGTCGGATCGGACCATGGCGTTCGAGCGGAGCAGGGCGCCCGATCTCGCGCGAGGTCATCGCGGGATGTGACAACGAGTTCACAACAGGCGGGGCGCCCGTGCTCCCCGGAACGGAGCGGGCGTTTCTCATTATCGACGTGTCATGCCGCGGGCGCGGCGTAGCGTCGGCCTTTGCGTCGTGCGTCACGGCGCGTCGATTCATGGCCGCTGAGAGCACTTCGAGATCGTTCCGTCTTCGCTCCGATTTCAGCAACACGGAGTTGCTGCGCCGGTTGCTGGCGTTCGCGTGGCGGTATCGCAAGTCGTGCCTGACCGTCCTCGGCTTGCAACTCGTGCTGCTCGCGATCGGCCTCGGCGGACTCGGGCTCACGGGCTTCGGGCTCGATGTCATCCGCGCGGAGGTCGAGCCGGGGCAGGCCGCTCCGCGCTGGCCGTTCGGGCTCGAGTTGCCCGCTTCATGGCCGGTCCTGAGGCAGATCGCGCTCATCGCCGCGGCGATCCTCGCGCTCGCGGCCGTGCGCGCCGTGCTCAACTACGCCTATGGCGTGCTCGCGGCGCGGTTGATCCACGTCGAGATGGTTTATGATCTGCGCAACCAGGTTTATCAGAAGTTGCACCGGCTGAGCTTTCGTTTCTTCGATGCGAACGCGAGCGGTTCGATCATCAACCGCGTCACGGGCGACGTGCAGGCGCTGCGGTCGTTTGTCGATGGCGTGCTCATCCAGACGGTGATCATGGCGCTCTCGCTCGGCGTATATCTTGCCTATATGTTGAACATTCACGTGCCGCTCACGCTCGCGTGCCTCGCGGCCACGCCGCTGCTGTGGGCGGCGTCGGTCCTGTTCTCGACCAGGGTGCGCCCGATGTATGTGCGCAATCGCGAACTCTTCGACACGATGGTGCTCAATCTCGCGGAAGCCGTGCAGGGCGTCCACACGGTCAAGGGCTTCGGGCGCGAGCCGGAGATCCGGGCGAAGTTCAACAACGCCGCCCAGGCCGTGCGCGACCAGCAGCAGGGGATCTTCTGGCGCGTGAGCATCTTCTCGCCCTTCGTGGGTTTCGTCACGCAGGTGAACCTCATGGTCCTGCTCGGCTACGGCGGCTGGCTGGTGGCGCGCGACGAGATCGCCTTCGGCGCCGGGCTCGTGGTGTTTGCGGGGCTGCTCCAGCAGTTTTCCGGACAGGTTTCGAACATCGCCACCATCACGAACACGATCCAGCAAAGCCTCACCGGCGCGCGCCGTGTCTTCGAGGTGCTGGACGCGCCGGTGGAGGTCGCGACGAAGCCCGATGCCGTGAAACTCGGCCGGGCGCGCGGCGCGGTGCGCTTCGAGCACGTGGACTTCGCCTACAAGTCGATCGACCCGGTCCTGCGCGACATCGATTTTGCGGTCGAGCCCGGACAGAGCGTGGCGGTCGTCGGCGCGACAGGTTCCGGAAAGAGCGCGGCGCTTTCGCTCCTGCCGCGTTTCTACGACGTGACCGGAGGCCGCATCACGCTCGACGGACACGACCTGCGCGACCTCGATGTCGAGGAGCTGCGGCGCAATATCGGCATCGTTTTCCAGGAGAGTTTTTTGTTCAGCAACACCGTCGCGGCCAACATCGCCTTTGGCCACCCGGCGGCCCCGCGCGAGCAGATCGAGCGCGCGGCGCGCATCGCCTGCGCGCACGAGTTCATCGAGTCGCTGCCGGACGGCTACGACACCATCCTCGGCGAGCACGGCGTCAACCTCTCGGGTGGGCGACGCCAGCGGCTCGCGCTCGCGCGCGCCATCCTGCTCGAGCCGCCGATCCTCATTCTCGACGATCCGACCGCGGCGATCGATCCCGGGACGGAAAACGAAATCCTCGAGGCGATGGACCGCGCCATCGCGGGCCGCACGACCTTTATCGTCGCGCATCGCATGAGCACGCTGCGCCGCGCGGACCTGATCGTCGTGCTCGACAAGGGCCGCATTGTCCAGACCGGCGCGCACGAATCGTTGCTGGCGCGGCCGGGCTTATATCAACGCTTCGCGCGTCTGCAGGTCGTGGACGACGTCAAGGCCAACGACCAGCCGGAGGACGCGAAATGACCGCGCGGAGGTCGATCTCATTTTTGGAGTGCGGCGATTCATCGCCGCACTCCAAAAAACAAAGCGGAGTCGACCTTCAGCGGGCAGAGGGACCTTCCCGGCCACCTTCGACACTGATCCCTGTTCCCTGTCTCCTGCCCCCTGATTTCGGAGGCCTCGCATGAGCGCGCGCCTCGCGCCTCCCGCCGGCGGCAGCACGCTCGCGCCTCCGTCGGTCGCGCCGCCGCCCGCCGGGCTCACGCTCACTTCGCGCCGCGAGGATGAGGACGAGCCGGATCAACGCCCGCTCGAGTTCGGCCTGATCAAGCGGCTCATCGGCTACTCCGCGCGCTTCAAGGCGAAACGCAACTGGCTGTTGTTTCTCACCGCCCTGCGCTCGATCCAGCTCCCGCTCGTCA
>CAZFCY010000096.1:0-17440 GCA_964517665.1 uncultured Opitutaceae bacterium
GCGGTGACCGCGGCGACGAAACATTTCGGCTAGATACCATGCGGTTTGGCTAAACCGTGGCGATGAGCCGATAACCGCACATGTTTGCAGCAGCCGACGTCAGGAGGATCGCGCGATTCCCGCGGCTCTCGCGGCGGGCTGCGTCGATCAGCCTCCTGGCGTCGGATCAACGATCGCAAGCAGGCTGACCTACCTTGTGGGCACGATCTCGAGGCTTCGCCAGCGGCCTCGCGACCAGCCGAAGGCGTTTCCCTCGGGGTGAAGGCCGTTGGAGCGCGCGGCGAACAACAGGCGAAGGGGCATCCCAGGGGCGAGGCGAACGTCGTCCCAAGTGTGCGAAACGGACACGCGCTTTTCCTTCACCCGGGGATTGGCGCGCCGACCCAGGTTGCGGCCATCAGCGATGAGTTCGTAGACGCTCTCGCCGTCTTCCTCGGCGATCGCATGAAGCCGGATCGTGTAGAGGCCGGGAGCGCCGCGAAACGTCGCCTCTGCGGCGGCGAACCGATCCTGCCCAACTTTCGGATTCACGGCGAGGCAGTGCGTCGTCGGGTCGGCGTTTCCCGTTGTCTTGTAGCTGCGGGCAAACGCAGGTTCGGCGACCGCGCGAAAATCTTCCACGGCGCGCAGCGTGCGACCGGCTGCGGGAGTGGAAGCACGCTCATCGATGTCGCGAAGCACCGCCGGTCGTCCGGTCACCACGGCGCGCAGTTGGTGGCTCAGATCTTCCCGAATCGCGTCATACTCCGGATCGTTTGCCAGATTGCGCTGCTCCAGCGGATCGGCCACATGGTCGTAGAGTTCGAGGCCCTTCGCGCCTCCGTCGCCCCATTCCGAATATCGCCACGCCTCCGTCCGGATCGACCGCCCGCGATCGACCTGGGAAAAAGCCGGATACGGCCAGGGCTGTGCCGGATCGCGCAGCAACGGCATCAAACTGCGACCAGAAAGATCGGACGGCGCGGGCAGACCCGCCAGTTCAACGAGCGTGGGATAAACATCCAGCAACTCGACGACCCGGCCGCAGTGCCGGCCATCGGCGACACCCGGACCAGCCATGATCAACGGCATGCGCGCCGACTCTTCGAACAGGCTTTGCTTCTGCCACTGGCCGTGCTCGCCGAGCAGGTAGCCGTGATCGCTCCAGAAGACGACGATGGTGTTGTCCGTGAGGCCGAGTTCATCCAGCGCCGCGAGCAACCGCCCGACCTGCGCATCGAGAAAGGAAACCGAGGCAAAGTAGGCCCGGCGCACCTGGCGCTGTTCCTCGGAGTTCAAGCCCCAGAAAAGTTCGCGCCGCCATAGCGCAATCTCGGGCACGCCACGCAGACTCTCGGTCGGGTCCGGCGGCGCCGGAATGGATTCGAGGGGATAAAGATCGAAGTAACGGCGCGGCGCAATATAGGGCGTGTGCGGCCGATAGAATCCGGCGGCAACGAAGAATGGACCGTCCCGATGCTCCCGGATAAGCCGAATCGCCGCATCGGCCACCATGCCATCGGTCTGCTCTTCGTCCGTTCCGTCGGCGGACAGATAGGCGAGCGCGACGCCGAGCCCCCACTTGGGCGTGAGGTTGGTCACCAGATCTTCCTCCTGCTTGTCGCGTCCCCTCGGATTGACCGTTTCGTCCCATGAAACAGGGTCGTCCAATCCGGGTGTGCCAATCATGGAAGGCACGCCGTAGTGGTAGATCTTGCCCACGCGCGCGACCCGGTAGCCTTGCCTGCGGAAATGCTGCGGCAGTGTCACCACGTCGGGCATGGTCGAGCGGAAGTGGGTGGTGAGGTTGTAGACCCCGATCTCGTCGGGCCGGCGTCCGGTCATGAGCGAGGCGCGGCTGGGATTGCACAGGGGAAATTGCGTATAAGCCCGATCGAACACCACGCCTCGCGCCGCCAGCCGGTCGATATTGGGCGTCCGCGCCAGCGGATGTCCATAGGCGCCCAGGACGCAATTCAGGTCGTCCGCCGCGATGAACAGCACATTGGGCGGCCGCTCCCCGGCCTGGCCTGGGACGGGCTGCGCATGCAGCGGCCCCGAAGCAAATGCCGCGCATGCGGCCGCAAGCGCCGAACCACGCCGGCAAAGGTTCCCGAGCATGAGAGATGAAGGCCGGAAGCGCATGGCAGTGGATATTATAGTGATGATATAAAACCTTGCAAATCGTCCGCGACGGCGAGGTGGAGGCTCTCCACATCCGCGGGAGAGCATGCGCGAGAGCGGCGAACTTTCAGTAGGCGTTGCGATGCGCCGGCTCGTCCACGATCAGCGGATCCGGAAAATCCGCCGCCTCCTGCCCGCCGCGCGAGCGATAGCGCACGCCGCTCACCCTGCCCAGCGGCGCGTTCATCGGAATCTCCATGCCGCCGAGGTCGGCCATCATGTCGAACAGCGTCTCCTCCATCGCGGCGACGCGCCCGGCCTGCTCCGGATCGTATCGGAGGTTGCGCGTTTCGTCGGGATCGTTCTGTAGATCGTAAAGCTCGTCGGCATCCCAGAGACCGTAATAGGTGATATATTTATAGCGATCGCCACGCAGCGCGAAAACCGTGGGCGACTGGGGATAGTTGCGCTCCCAATAGTAGGCGTAGAGGAAATAGTCCCGCCAGGGCGGATGCTCGCCACGCAGGAGCGGCGCCATGCTCAAACCGTCGAAATGCGGCGGCGGGCGCAGGCCCATGATCTCCATCACGGTGGGCGCGACATCGATGTTGGCGACCACTTCGTCGATCACCGTGCCCGGTTCGATCAGCGCCGGGCAGCGCATGAGCATCGGCACGCGAATGGAGGCCTCGTAGGCGACACGTTTGTCGATCAGCCCGTGCTCGCCGAACATGAAACCGTTGTCGCCCATGTAGATCACGAGAGTGTCGTCGGCGACGCCCATGGCCTCGAGCTGTCGCATGACGCGGCCCACGCTGTCGTCCACCCCGGCGAGGGTTTCGCAGTAGGACTTGTAGTATTTCTCGATGTCGAGCGCGCTGTGATAGGGAAAGTCGACGCCGTGCCAGCTGTTGCGCTGATCGCGCACCCAGCGCGGCTGGTTGCGGGCCGACTCGGCGGTCAACGTTTCCGAAGCCGGACGCTCCCACGGGAGGTCCGCCAGCTTGCCTTTGTGTTCGGGCGGGGGCGTGAAGTTGGAATGCACCGCCTTGTGCGAGAGGTAGAGGAAGAACGGTTTCTCGTCCGGCTTCTGCTGCTCGAGCCAGTCGATGGCGTAGTCGGTCAGCTCGTCGGTGATATAGCCCTTCTGCGGCACGTGACGCCCGTCGACATTGAGCCTGTAGTTTTCGTTGGGCGGATAGTAGCTGCCCTGGCCGCGGAAACTCACCCAGTGGTCGAAGCCCGGCTGCGGTTTGTCGCCCTCGTTGCCCATGTGCCACTTGCCGATGAAGGAGGTGGCGTAGCCCGCTTTCTGCAGATATTGCGGGAAATAAAGCGTGCCCGGCGGCACGGGGCGGTTGTTGTCGATCACGCGATGGCGAAACGTGTAAAGCCCGGTGAGGATGGATGCGCGGCTGGGCGAGCACAGCGACGTCGTGACCATGGCGTTGCGCAGGTGCGCGCCCTCCGCCGCCATGCGATCGAGATTGGGCGTGCGGGCCAGCGGATGCCCCATGAAGCTCATCGCATCCCAGCGATGGTCGTCGGCCAAAATGAACACGACGTTGCGCGGTTTCGCTTCCGCCACGCGCTGCGTCTCGACCGCGGCGGGCACTGGCGCGGGCGCGGCTCTGGAAACGCAAGGAATTAACAGAAAGGAAGATAGGACAAATCGAAGAAGCGGGTCACGGCTCATGGATGAAGACGGGATAGGGTAAATGAGGACGGTGGACTGTATACATTTGAATTGCCCTGGGTTCGAGAGCAAGCGTCAATCATGCGCGATGATCGGTTTGAGAAGTTTTCCGCCACCAATCCCACGGCATGGCCAGATCCAGCATCACAGGGCCACTCACCCCGGCGTTGAAGAGACCCCCGGAGGCCCGGCAAAGAGGCCGCGGCCTGGCTGCAGTCCGACTTCAAGCCCGGCGCGGGCGCGAAGATCCTTTCGGCCGTCCGATGATCTCCCCACTTTCGATCCGCGCCGCGCGTCCCGCGGCGGGAACCCCGCCAACGCCTTGAACGTGATCGTATTCGGAAACCTTCTTCGCCGGCTCTCGCTGGTTGCGGCGGCGGCGCTGTCAATCCTGGCGCCTCGCGCCGGAGCCAGGGAAGCCACGCGCGTCGTCGCAACCGACACCGACTGGTCCGAGTATCTGGGCGACAGCGGCAGGACGCACTTCTCCCCGCTGGCGCAGATCAACCGCAACAACGTGGACCAACTGCGGGTCGCCTGGGAGTATCGCACCGGCGAACCCGGTGAGATGCAGTGCAACCCGCTGGTGATCGCCGGCGTGCTTTATGGACTGACCGCGGCGGGCGATGTGTTTGCGCTCGATGCGGGGACCGGCCGCGAACTCTGGCGCTTTTCCGAACAAGCCGAAACGTCCGCGCCCCGCGCGCTGCGCGTCCTGCGCGGTGTCACCTATTGGAGCGCGGAAGGCGAATCCAGGATCCTGTTCACAAGCGGTTCGTGGCTTCGCGCGCTGGACGCGCATACGGGCAGGCCGATCGCCGGGTTTGGCGACGGCGGAAGGGCGAGCTTGAAACAGGGTCTCGGCGAGGCCGTCGCCGATAAGTTTGTAACCTCCACCACACCGGGGACGCTCGCCGACAACCTCCTCGTGGTTCCGCTTCGGGTCTCCGAGGAGTCGGACGCCGCGCCAGGCTATATACAGGCGTTCGATGTGCGAACGGGCGAGCTGGCGTGGACATTCCACACGATCCCGCATCCCGGCGAGTTTGGGCACGCGACGTGGCCTCCCGATGCCTACCGGGATCCTGAAGTGGGCGGGGCGAACTCCTGGGCCGGGATGGCGATCGATCGCGCGCGAGGAATCCTCTTCGTGCCCACGGGCTCGGCCGCTCCCGACTTCTGGGGCGGCGCGCGGCACGGCGCGAATCTCTTCGCCAACTGCCTGCTCGCGCTCGACGCGCGCACCGGCGAACGGCGGTGGCATTTTCAGTTCGTGCATCACGACTTGTGGGACCGCGACCTGCCGTCGCCACCCGTCCTCGCATCCGTGCGGCGAGGTGGCCGGGAGATCGACGTCGTGGCACAGGCGACCAAGTCCGGCCACCTCTACGTCTTCAACCGTGAGACAGGCGAGCCGCTTTTCCCCATCGAGGAGCGGCCGGTCCCCGCGTCCCCGCTTCCCGGCGAGTCCGCGTGGCCGACACAACCGGCGCCATTGAAACCGCCGCCCTTTGCGCGCCAGACACTCACCGAGAACGACATCAATCCTTACTCGGAAAATCGCGACGAACTGCTCGCGCGATTCCGGGCCGCCCGGCACGGGGCCTTTCAGCCTTTCGCGCTCGAACGCGAGGCGGTGCTTTTCCCCGGCTTCGACGGCGGCGCGGAATGGGGCGGCGCCGCGGTCGATCCCGACGGCGTGATTTATATCAACTCCAACGAGATGGCCTGGATGGCGCGGCTCACGGAGGCGCCGCGCGACGATCAGCTCGCGGGACGCAGTCCGGGTGAGCGAACATATATCAACCTGTGCGCGGCCTGTCACGGAGCCGACCGGCAGGGAAATCCGGCGGCCAACCTGCCATCGCTGCGCGACGCGCAAACCCTGCGCGCCCGCGATGAAATCGCGCAAATCATCCGGGCGGGCAAAGGCATGATGCCCGGCTTTCCGTCGCTGGACGCGAGCGACCGGGAAGCGTTGCTCGATTTTCTCTTCGGCGTCGAGAAAACCGAGGCGGCGGGCGCGCCTGCGCACGACATGCGCCCCGCCACATCGAAGCCGAATCGCACCCCTTATCGTCTCGATGGCTACCGGCGATTTATCGACAACAAAGGCTATCCCGCGATCTCCCCGCCCTGGGGGACGCTGACCGCGATCGACCTGCGAAGCGGAGAGCATCGCTGGCGCATCCCGCTTGGCGAATTCGAGGAACTGTCCGCGCAAGGCATTCCGATCACCGGGGCTGAAAACTATGGCGGGCCGATCGTCACGGCGGGCGGCCTGCTTTTCATCGCGGCGACAAAGGACGGCATGTTCAGGGCATTCGATAAAGAAACAGGGAGGCTTCTCTGGGAAACCGCGCTGCCCGCGGCCGGCTTCGCCACACCGAGCACCTATTCGGTCGGAGGAAGACAGTACGTGGTGATCGCCGCGGGCGGCACGAAACTCGGCACGAAGGGGGGAGACAGCTTTGTGGCGTTCGCGCTGCCAAAACAACCGATGAATACGACGCGAGAATAACGGTCGTCGTTTTCACCCTCTCCGCCACTCCTGGATCAAACTGCGGCGGCGCCCCCCCATGGACACTCTCCCCGGGCGAATAACCCAACGTGCCGGTCGGGAATGCATGACTCCAGTGTCCGTTATTCGCTATCGTCGCGGAAATCCCTCTTTCCGCACGGCCATGAACGTTGTTCGCCTCTTTTCCGCCCCGCCACCGGGCTGTTGCGGTCTGACGAAATTTGCTTTCCCAAACCCGCTCTGGCAGCCCCGCGGATATATCGAGTTCATGCCTTTATCCCGGTTTCCCGCATCATAAACCACCATGCAGACCCAGCGCGGGAAGATTTGCCGCGTCGTGCAGGGCTTTCATCTCGGCCTCGGTGAGCGCGCGGTTGAACACGGCGAGTCCCGCGAAGCGACCCATCGTTGTCTTGCCTTCAGGGAAGAGGTGGCGCGCTCCGACGATAAAGTCGGAGCCGCCCGTCGGCTTGGATTCAGCGTGCTTTGCGGGATCGTATGCGAAGATGCCGCGACCGTGATAATACGGGTTGAGCCCACGGCTGCCGCCATTGGGACCTTCCCGCGTGAAGTAGCGGTCGGCGCGGCGGTGTTGCGCGGGATCGAGTTCGTGCCGGTCGAGGACACCGTCGATGTAGGCGGCAACCCACTCGCCGTCGTAGGTGAATCCGAGCGTGCACCAGCGGCCGGTGGGGACTTCGTGCGCGCTCACCGCATAATCGGCGCACCAGGGAAATGGCGAGCCGTCGGCGCGACGGGTGACGCCGCCTTCGCTGGAGACGTGCGGCACGAGCTTGTTGGGGCCGCCGTATGCGGGCATGTTCATGAGCAGCGCGTATTGGCGCGTGCCGCTGTCGTCGCCGCGGCCCTTCCCCTCGCCCCACATGCCGGCAATGGCGCGGCTGACCTCCAGATCGACGAGCCACACGACGGCAAACATCGAGACCTGCGCGCGCGGGCCGGAAATGTTAAGGTCGCGGGTGTCGGCGTAGGCGATCCTCAGGAAGTTCCTTCCGTTCAACTCCGCGGAGTAGCCGGAAAACGAACCGCCCTCCACACGCGCGACCACTCCGCCGACTTCGACGAGCGGGTGCGGATTCCGGGCGCCGGAGGAAAGACGCGGATGGCCCGGCTCCTCGCCAAAGGTCCAGAACGCGACGAGGCCGGGCATTCCCTCCACGACGGCGCGATCGCCGGCCGGCGCGGCGGCGGACGCGCGCCAGGGAAGCAGAAGGCAAAGCAACGGAACCAGAAACATCCGACAGGATGTTTCGCAGCTTTCCCTCTTGCGGATCAGGACGGACATGAAACCGGTTTGAATTTCCTTCGGAGGCCGACGGGAAGCGACCTCGGCAAGCCTGAGCAGCAGAAGGCCTATTGGGCGAGACACGTCCAAAATCGCGGAAAGCACCCGCTTCTCCGGGGTGGGAGGACAAATTGCATGGGTCTCGCTTTGGGGAGGAGGGCGAGTGCGAAATCGTTGCACACTCAGCGCCGGGCGGCAATCACCCTGCTTATATCGACCCGGTAGACCCCGGGCATGCCATTGACGGGCTTGTTGAAATAGACCTTTCTCCCATCCCGTGAAAAAGCCGGGTTCACATGGGCGCGCATTTTCCACACGGGGCCCTCCGGCTCGCTCATGAGAACTGCCAGCGGCTCCGCGCGGCGCGTTTCATAAAGCGAGATCACCACGGGATCGAGCCCATAGTGATTGTCGGAAGCGATATATCTTCGATCCGGAGAAATTCCGGAATGATTTCCCGCTCCCGCCAGGGTCTCCATATAGTTGCCATCCCTGTCCCAGCGCTTCGCTTGAAAACGGGGCCCGCCGTCGGCCGGCCTGGAAACCCACTCCTGCCCGAAGATGGTCGAATCGTCATACCACTGCTGGTGAAGGGGCTTTTTCGGCGCCTCGAAGAGCCTGGCATCCGTGCCGTCCGAGCGACACGTGACAAGATACTGGCGCACTCTATATTCCGAATCCAGCCTGACCTGTATGTGCGTGCCGTGAAGGCTCAATTGCGGGTGGAACATGAACCAATCGCCGGGATTATCGCTGCCCTCGAGCCGGTCCTTCAGCGGTCCAAAATCCCTTTCGAGATCCACCGCCTGCGTCACGACGCCGTCATTATATATATAAATTCCGCTGGGCCCAAGGCTGCTCCCATGGGGGAAATATTTTTTGTCCACCCAAAGCAGCACGGAGCCATTCGGGGTTTCGCCCTGCCCCAGGCCGCCTTCGAGCGGGCCGCGCACCACCTCTCCGCTCGTGTTGACGACGTAGGTTGCGGGACCCCGACCCGGCAAATAGTCCATGTAGGCGATCGTGTCATTGGTCAGCCAGATCTGCCTGGCGCCATCCTCCCAGTGAATGCTCTCGATATCCCTCACCTTCACGTGATTGGTCAGGTCCGCGTCACATAGATAAAGACTCCCTCTCGAATCCGCCGCGGATTCGGGGCCCAGCTTGTCATCATATGCCACGTAGGCGATCTTGCTGCCATCCGGGCTTTCCGGACTGGTGCCGTAATATCCGATTTCCGCCCCCCGGCCGGGCGGGGAAACTCGTTCGTGGACCACGGCAACGGTCTCCTTCGTGGCCGCGCTGGAATCCACGGCGTTGAAGGCGGGCAGGAGGACGGACAGCCAGGCGATTTGCGGACGCAGAGGCGCGGCACGCCACAGGCGGAAGGTTGGCGGTTTCATGGGCTGAGGTCTGGGGTGATGCCGCAAGGCGGAGAAGTGTTGAAGGCAGTCGAAGGCAAAAGCGCCCTGGCGCGGCGGGAGGAACGCCAGACCACTCGCCGGCCTCTGGCAACGCTCCCGTCGCTGGATCTGTAAAGCGGCGACAAGGCGGCGCCGCACTGCGCTGGCATGCGACAGCCGGGGAACGCTGGCTCGGGCCGATCGCCTTGCCGGCGGGACCAGCGCTCGCATCCAGTTGAATCCCCCCCCCAACGGTCCTTCACGGAAAACCGACTCGCCCTTCGCTCCGGCTGCCCGTATCTGGAGACGCATGCACGATAGACCGCATCCGGAGATCGAACGTGTTCCGAAGCTCTCGCGCCGTGAGTTTGTCCACCGCGCCGCTTTCTCTGCCGCGGCGATGGCGATCCCGTCCGCCGTTCGACTTTCCGCGGCGGGAGCGGAGGCGCCCCGGCGGGCGCTGTTTTCCGGCGTCGGCATGACCGCGCCGCTCAGTCGCGCCGCCGAACTCGAGGCCGCGGGCGCCGACTACTTCGTGCCGGGCGTCGCCGATTTTTTGATGCCGGACGCGCCTGAAAGCGAATTCGAGCGCCAGCTCGAACTCGTCGCCAGCGGCCCCCTGCCCGTCCTCGGCTGCAACAACTTTCTGCGCGATCGCCGGCTTCGCTCCACGGGGCCCGATGCCGACCATCCCGCGGTGCTGGCGTTTGCCGAGATCGCGTTTCGCCGCCTCGCGCGCGCCGGCGGAAAGTTCATCGGCTTCGGCAGCAGCGGCTCGCGCCGGTTGCCCGACGGCTGGCCGAAGGAGCGCGCCGACGAACAATTCCGCGAACTGTTGCGCGGGATGGCTCCGCTCGCGGCGGCGCATGGCATCATCGTCGCCGTGGAGCAACTGCGCGCGGCGGAGTGCAACTACCTCAACCAGCTCTCCGAGGTCGTGGCCGTCGTGTCGCCCGTCGATCATCCAAACATTCGCGTGCTCGCGGACCTCTTTCACATGGCGGTCATGGGCGACACGCCGGACGACCTGGAGCGCGCGATGCCGTGGGTCGCGCTCATGGAAATCGCCGAAAAGGAAAACCGCGCCGTGCCGGGCGTGGCTGGAGACGATTTTCGTCCGTTCTTCGCCGTGCTCGCCCGCGGCGGTTACCACGGCAACATCAATATCGAAGGCAACGGCGCCGGGGAACAGATCAAGAACGCCTTCGCCACGATCCGGCGGCAGGCCGCGGACGTCATGGCCTCGATCCATCCGTAACCCCGCAGGAGAATCGAGCCCGCCTGGCCAAGGACTTGCGCGCGCACGGAAGGCGCGGAACGCAAGCGCCCGCGGAGCGTCGATCCGGTCGTCGATGCAGCGCCCCTCGCGAACGCCGGGCTGGCCACCGAAGGCGCGAGTGTTCAATCTCGCGCATGGAAAACAATCCCGACCGGCTCGCCCGCCAGATCGCATTCCTCGTCGAAGCCGACCGTCTGAAAGAGATATTCCGGCAGACGCTCAACTCACAGAGCCGCCGCCCGGAAAACGATGCCGAGCATTCGTGGGCGCTGTGCCTTTTCGTCATCATCCTGGCCGAGCACGCGAACACCCCGATCGATGTGCTGCGGGTGTTGAAAATGCTCCTCGTTCACGACCTCGTGGAGATCGACGCGGGCGACACTTTCGCCTACGACACGGCGCGGCTCGCGGGCCAGCACGAACGCGAGGCGCTTGCCGCCGATCGCATTTTCGGCCTGCTGCCCGCGGATCAGGCCGCGGAGTTCCGCGCGCTTTGGGAGGAGTTCGAAAATCGCGAGACGCCGGATGCCTGCTTTGCCGCGGGAATCGACCGGCTTCAGCCGGTGCTGCTCAATTGTCTCACCGAAGGCGCGGCATGGAGGAAACACGGCGTCACCCTCGACCGCATCATCGATCGCAACCAGCACATCGCGCGCGGCTCCGAAACCCTCTGGGCCTGGGCGAGGGAGCTGCTCGACCACGCCGTCGCAGCGGGAAGCGTGTCGCAAACGGAAACGAGCGTGTGAGGCCGCTCCGGCGCAGACCGTCGGAAATTCCGGGCGAAATCCATCCGACACGACCCACGACGGCCCGCACTACCTCGCGAGCCGTCGTTGAAAACTGAATACAGGCCGCAACGCGAGGCTGAGCCTGTCCTGGATCGATTGTAATTCGCGGTAGAGCGCGACATTCGCCTTGTTCGGCAGGCAGCGCGTGGACTCGTTGACGGCGACCACGCCGTCGGTGAAGTCCGAAATCTTCGCGCGTTTGTTTCCCTCCCGCAGCGCGACGCACCAGGCGGCCTGAAGCGCGCCGCCGAGCGCCGCGCCTTCGTCCTCGACCATCGCGACGACCGGCACGCCGAACACGTCGGCCATGATCTGCCGCCACACGCCGGAGCGCGCGCCGCCGCCCGTGACGCGGATCTCCTTTGCCTTCACCCCGAGCGTGGCGAGGCGGCGCAGGCCGTAGTTCATCCCGAGCGTGACGCCCTCCATCGCGGCCCGCGCCATGTGGGCGGTGTTGAAGGTGTCCGGGTTCAACCCGAAAAACACACCTGAGCCGTCCGGCACGCTGGGCGTGCGCTCGCCGGCGAGATACGGCAGCAGCACGAGCCCGCCCGAGCCCGCGGGGGCGGAGGCGACCGCGGCGGTGAGCGCGGCGTGATCCTGGCCGAAGAGCGTGCGGATCTGCTCGGTCACCGTCGTGACGTTCATCGTGCAGAGCAACGGCAGCCAGCCGCCGGTCGAGGAGCAAAACGCCGCGATCTCGCCCGTCGGATCGACCACCGGCTTTTTCGAGAACGCGTAGATCGTGCCGCTCGTGCCGAAGCTCGCGGTGACCACGCCGGGCGCGACGTTGCCGGTTCCGATCGCGCCCATCATGTTGTCACCCCCGCCGGCGCTGATCACGACCCCGGAAGACAGGCCGTATTTCGCCGCCAGCTCCGGGCGCAACGTGCCCGCGGCCTCGTGCGATGCGGAGAGTGGCGGCAGCCAGTCGGCGAGATTCCTGTCGATCGCCGCGAGCGCGGATTTCGACCATGCGCGTTTGCGGACGTCCATCAACGCCGTGCCGGAGGCATCGCCGAACTCCATGAACGCGTTTCCGGTGAGATGCAGGTTGAGGAAATCGTGCGGGAGCAACACGCGCCTGAGCCGCTTGAAGTTATGCGGCTCGTGGCGTTTCAACCACAGGATTTTCGGCGCGGTGTACCCCGGCAGGAAGGCGAGGCCGGTCTTGCGGATCACGGCCTTCGCGCCGCCGAGTTTTTTCGTCAGGATCTCGCATTCCTTCACCGTGCTGGTGTCGCACCAGAGTTTGGCCGGCCGGACGACCTCGCCCTGCGCGTCGAGCGGCACGAAACCATGTTGCTGGCCGGAGATGCCGATGCCGCGCACGCGCGCGCGATCGATCTTCGCGCAGACTTCGCCGATCACCTGATCGAGCGCCGCCGCCCACTCCTGCGGATGCTGCTCCATGTGGCCCGCCGCGAGGCCCTTGATCAACTGGTGCGGCGCGCGCGCTTCCGCAACGACCGCGCGCGTGTCGAGGTCAAGGACGACCGCTTTGGTGGACTGGGTTCCAGAATCGATTCCGATGAAAAGCGACATGGCGGGGTGATGAAGGCGCGCATTGTGAAAGCCTCGCGCCCGCGTGCGCAAACCGGTTCGGCGCAGCCGGAGCACAGAAGTTGGATTGCGCAAAAGATGACGAAGAAAACGAGGCCGAAGAGCGATTCGCTCCGCGCCTGGTCTCGTCGCTTCCCGGAATTGCCGACTGCCCGTGTATAAGCTCAGCCCTCGGCCGGCCGCGCTTTTTTCGTCAATTGCTCGATCACCATCACTCCCGCAAAACCGGTCAGCGCGCCCGTCAGGAACGCGCCGGCGACGGTCGCGACGATGGCCGACGGCAGTTGCAGGAAACCCACACCCAGGACGCCCGCGACGTAGGCGATCGTCGCGACCACCACGCCTTCGAGGACGCGCGTCGGCGTCTTCGCCTTGCGCGCGCCCTTCATGAAGCGTCGCGCGAATCCACCGAGCGCGCCGCCGGCGAGCGCCGCGACGAACTGCGCCCAAGGCAGCGTCGTTTGCACGGTCGCGCTGCCGATCAACTCCTCCGTCGGCAGCCGCGCGGAGGCGAACACCTTGATCGCGCCAAGGCCGACGGAGCGGATGCGAAACTCGCCCTGCGCCCGCTGGCTGGAGACGCGCAACGCATCCGCGTCGGAATCCTGCCCGCCGGAACACGAGATCACGACCGGCACATCGCCGGCCACGGCGAGCAACGCGCCGCTGGCCTGCACGCATTCGACCACCACGGTGGTTTCCTCGAGCCCAAGACCGAGAATCGGATCCTTGCGCGCCGTCACTTCGACGCGCGGCCGGACGTCCATGACGAACGGTTGCTCGCCCGCGACATTCGTCCGCACGATCATGCGCGGAGCCGCGATCTGTGTGCGCGGAAAGGTAAACTCGACCGTGCGCTCGCCGTCGAAGCCGGCGGTCTCGAGGCGAAACTCGGTCGGATCGACCGGCACGCCCTCGAAGGCGAGTTTCACCAGGGCCTGCGTGCCGAGGCCGCCGGTCGCGGAGGGATCGCCGTTTTTCGCCACGCCGATGCTCGCCACCATCCGGTAGGCGTCCACCGCCGTGTCCCACACGACCGGCGCGATCGCGAATTTCGCGTAACTGCGCAGGGTGTTCGCCTCCGCCGCCGTGCCGCCATCGGTCGGCGGGATGCACACGCCCGGCAGCCATTGCAGGCCCTCCGACATCTCGACCGCGACGGTTTCCTCGGGCTTGACCACGACCCACTGCCCCGGCTCCGGATCGACCGACACGCGGCCGTCCGTCATGCGCACCGGAATGTTCCTGCCCGCGAGATCGGTCGCGACGACGCGCGCATTCGCCGGCAGCGGCGCGACCGTGAGCTTCCCCGGATCGAGATGGAGCAGGGCCGTCGTCCTCGCCTCGCGGACGGCATCCACCCGGATGCGTTCGGCCGGCGGCAAGGCCACCGTTTCTCGCGCGCGGATGGCGCCGGCGCGCCCGACGGCCGGCTCCGCGCCATCGAGGCTGGCGAACAATCCAGGCAGCGCGGCCGCGACGACGAAGCACGCGCGCAGGTGAATTCTGGATACCGGCGGGTTCATGGGGCAAAGGGGTTGGCCGGATGTGTGAGGCGGCAGTTTGAGCCACGCGGGCTCCCGGGGCAAGTCCACACCCGCGAGGGCTTCCGGCCCGGTGTTTCCCGCCGCCCGTTCCGGATGACGGAAATCCCGCCCGCCCCGCGGCGATGCGGCGGCGGGCGCGCGTCATCCAAAAGCGTCAGGCGCATTGTCACCTGCCTCACAACGCGCAAACTCGCGCGCATCTTACCGCAGGCATCCCCATGAACGCCCCTCGCCTCCCCTCTTCCGCCCAGCCTTCGCGCGTCTTCCCTTGGGACGCGCTGGAAGTCCTCTCGCACGCCCACGGCGTGGCGCGCCCGATCCTCGACCGCGCCACGCCGACGCTCGACCGGCTCGAATCCCACATCAGCACGATCGCCGCGGGCGTCGCCTCGCACCCGCCGCACCGGCATCCGGACGAGGAGATCGTCTTCGTGAAGGACGGCGTGCTCGAGATCACGATCAACGGCGAGCCCGCCGTCGCGCCTGCGGGATCGTTCGCCTTTTTCGCCAGCAACGACCTGCACGGCATGCGCAACATCGGCGACGCGCCCGCGACTTATCTCGTCATCCGCTGGACCTCGCCCGGCCACGAGGGGCCGAGGAGCCAGGAATAAGAGTCAGGTGTCAGGGGACAGGTGTCAGAAGTTGATGCTGTCACCTGTCTCCTGCCCCCTGATCTCCTACCTGCGCCGCCGCCGTTCGATGTCCGGCAGAAACGCGGTCAACACGCCCAGCAGCGGCAGGTAACCACAGATGTCGAAGACGAAGCCGATGCTCGTCTCGTCCGCGACCTTTCCCAACACGGCCGAGCCGATCGCCGCCATGCCGAACGCGGAGCCAAAGAACAGGCCGCTGACCAGGCCGACTTTCCCCGGAATCATTTCCTGCGCATAGACGAGAATGGCGGAAAACGCCGAGGCGAGAATCACGCCCACGATCGCCGACAGCACGCCGCACCACACGAGCCCGACGTGCGGCAGCGCGAGCGAGAAGGGCGCGACGCCGAGGATCGAGATCCAGATCACGATCTTCCGTCCCCAGCGATCGCCCACCGGCCCGCCCACGATCGTGCCCACGGCCGACGCGAAGAGGAAAACAAACAGGTAGTGTTGCGCGCGCTCCAGCGAGATCCCGAACCTCTCGATGAGATAAAACGTATAATAACTCGTGAGGCTCGTGAGATAGATGAATTTCGAGAATATCAACACGCCCAGCACGAACAGCGCCCACAACGTCATCCCGCGGGAAAGCGGCCCGCGCAACGGCGCGATCGCGACGCCCGGCTGGCGCCGCAATCCGGCGAGGCGCGCCTGATACCAGCCGCCGACGCGCGTCAGCACGATGATCGCCGCCAGCGCGACGAGCGTGAACCACAGCACGTGCGCCTGCCCGCGCGGCGCCACGATCCACGCCGCCAGCAGCGGGCCCATCGAGCTGCCGAAGTTTCCCCCGACCTGAAAAAGCGCCTGCGCGAAACCATGCCGCCCGCCCGAGGACAACCGCGCCAGCCGCGAGGCCTCCGGATGAAAGATGGCCGAGCCCGTTCCGACCAATCCCGCCGAGATCAGGATCATCGGAAAACTGGCCGCCTGCGACAGCATCACGAGTCCGCTCATCGTTATCCCCATGCCGACCGGCAGCGAATACGGCAGCGGACGCCGATCCGTGTAGGCGCCGACGAACGGCTGGAGGAGCGACCCCGCGAGTTGAAAGACGAACGTGATCAACCCCACCTGCGTGAAGGTCAGCCCGTAGGACGTTTTCAACATCGGATAGATCGACGGCAGGAGCGCCTGGATCGTGTCGTTGAGCCCGTGCGACAGGCTCAACGCCAGCAGCACCTTGAACGCGGCGCTCTCTCCCGAAGCCGGCGCGACGATGCCCGGCGGCGGCGCCTGGATGGATTGCGCGCTCATCTGTAGTTGACGGCCGGATACAGGCCGCTCCCCGACATGAGGCCCGCGCCCGTGCCAGACACGGAAACGCGGGCGACAATCTGCGTGCGAACCTGATTGCGAGAGGACATCGGAAACGCGGAAGTTGGACCGCGCCCGCCGGTTCGACAAGCCCGGCATGATTCGGATCGATCGCCCATCCGAGGCATTGCCTCGCCGGCCGGCACAGTCTAAACAGCGATGCGAATGAACCGAATCGAACTCCGCAGGCTCATGCGTCCGGTGCTCGCCGGTGGCCTGGCGTGTGGCGCATTCGATCTGACGTTCGCGTTCATTTACTACGGCGCGGAGTTCGGCGTGAAGCCGGAGCGGATCATGCAATCGATCGCCTCCGGCTTGCTCGGCGCGCGCGCCTTCGAGGGCGGAGTGATCACGGCCGCGCTCGGCGTGCTGCTGCATTTCGACATCGCCTGCGCGATCGCGCTCGTCTTCTGCCTGGCGGCGCGCGCCTGGACCGCGCTCACGCGGTGGGCGATCACCAGCGGCATCGTTTACGGGGCGATCGTTTATTTCGTGATGAAATGGATTGTGACGCCGCTCTCTGCCGTGCCGATGCGGTCCTATCCGCCGCCCATCAGGTCCGCCGAGTTGATCGCGCACATGCTGCTCGTCGGTCTGCCCGTGGCCCTCGCCGCCCGACGCTGGCTGCGCCCGCGCTGACGCCGTCGGCTCCGCAGGCCGTCTGTTTGCAGACGCTGCCATCAATCACCCGAGCCCCTGAGCGCCAGCGAGCTGGCGGCCTGCAGGCCGAATTTCCCTCTCATCACGGTTCATCCGGCCCGGCAATTGCCTTTGACCCTCCCCGGCGCGTGCCTTTGGGTGACAGGCTTCATTTTCAGCCTTTTACCATCACCATCATGTCCGCGGTTCCCACCATCATCTACACCAAGACCGACGAAGCGCCTGCGCTCGCAACCCACTCGCTCCTGCCGATCGTGCAGGCCTTCACGAAGCACGCGGGCATCAACGTCGAGACGCGCGACATCTCCCTCGCCGGCCGCATCCTCGCCGCGTTTTCGGATCTTCTGCCCGACGGCCAGCGCGCGCCCGACGCCCTCGCCGAACT
Source organism: uncultured Opitutaceae bacterium (assembly GCA_964517665.1). Taxonomy (GTDB): domain Bacteria; phylum Verrucomicrobiota; class Verrucomicrobiia; order Opitutales; family Opitutaceae; genus Congregicoccus. The sequence goes on from CAZFCY010000096.1 coordinate 17,228, forward strand.
CGGCGCCCTCACGCTCCAGCCCGCGGCCAACATCATCAAGCTCCCCAACATCAGCGCCTCCGTGCCGCAGTTGAAGGAGGCGATCGCCGAACTCCAGGCCAGAGGCTACAAGCTCCCCGACTATCCCGAGTCTCCGAAAACCGACGCCGAAAAGGACGCGAAGGCGCGCTACGACAAGGTCAAGGGCAGCGCCGTCAATCCCGTCCTGCGCGA
>CAZFCY010000096.1:17450-18676 GCA_964517665.1 uncultured Opitutaceae bacterium
CGAAGGCAACTCCGACCGCCGCGCGCCCAAGGCGGTGAAGGATTACGCGAGGAAACATCCGCACTCCATGGGCGCGTGGTCGCCCGATTCGAAGACGAGCGTCAGCACGATGGGCCGCGACGATTTCTTCTCGAACGAGAAATCCGTCACGGTTTCCGCCGCGACGACCGTGCGCATCGAGCACGTCGCCGCCGACGGAGCGGTCACGATCCTCAAGGACAAAACGCCGCTCGAAGCCGGCGAGATCCTCGACGCGACCTTCATCAGCAGGCAAGCGCTCGTCGCTTTCTATGAACGGCAGCTCGCCGAGGCGAAGAAGCAGGGCGTCCTCTTCTCGCTTCACCTCAAGGCCACGATGATGAAGGTCTCCGATCCCATCATCTTCGGCCACGCGGTGCGGGTGTTTTTCAATGACCTGCTCGCAAAACACGCCGCCACCCTCGCCGAACTCGGCGTGGACCTGAACAACGGCTTCGGCGATCTCGTCGAAAAAATCCAGAAGCTCCCCGCCGATCAAAAGTCCGCGATCGAAGCCGACATCCAGTCCGCCTTCGCCGCGAATCCGGCCGTCGCGATGGTCAACTCCGACCACGGCATCACCAACCTCCACGTCCCGAGCGATGTGATCGTCGATGCCTCCATGCCCGCGATGATCCGCGCCGGCGGCAGGATGTACGACGCGCAAGGCAAGCTCCAGGACACCCTCGCCGTCATCCCCGACAGCAGCTACGCCGGCGTTTACGCGACCACGGTCGCGTTCTGCAAAAAACACGGCGCCTTCGACCCGCGCACGATGGGCTCGGTGCCCAACGTCGGCCTCATGGCCCGTGCCGCCGAGGAATACGGTTCGCACAACAAGACCTTCCAGATTCCCGCCGCCGGCACGGTTCGCGTCGTCGACGGCACCGGCCACACGCTCCTCGAGCACACCGTGGACGCCGGAGACGTCTGGCGCGCCTGCCAGACGAAGGACGCCCCGGTCCAGGACTGGGTGAAACTCGCCGTCGCCCGCGCCCGCGCCTCGAACACGCCCGCCGTCTTCTGGCTCGACGAAAAGCGCGCGCACGACGCGCAGATCATCGCGAAGGTGAAAACCTGCCTCGCAAACCACGACACCTCGGGTCTCGACATCCGCATCCTCCCGCCCGCCGCGGCCACGCAGTTCACGCTCGAGCGCCTCGCGGCCGGGCAGGACACGATCAGCGTCACCGGCAACGTCCTGCGCG
>CAZFCY010000097.1:0-18637 GCA_964517665.1 uncultured Opitutaceae bacterium
GTTCGTGACCCAGCGAGCAGTAGAATACACGGCCGCGGCCCCACGTCTTCGTCCACGCCACCGGCATGCGCGCGGTTTGCCCGTCGTAAATATAATCGGTTTCGGCCAGCACGCGCGCGCCGGGATCGACGAGCAGATAATATTGCTCCGATCGATACGCGAATGAAGCCGGCAGGCCGGTTGCAATCGGATGCGCGGGATCGGTGACCCGAACGTTATAGTCACCCACGTGCGGATGCCCGACGAAGTGCCCGCCGCACATCCATTCGTACTCGAGATCGCCGCGAAACGCGTCGCCCATGCCGCCGTGGATGCCGCCGAGGTTCGCGCCCGCGCGCACGGCTCCGACGAGCGCGGCGGACTGTTCCTTCGAGAGCTGTCCCATCGTCCAGCAGGGAAAAATGAGGTCGAAGCCCGCGAGATCGGGAGTCGCGGTCAGGCAGTCGAGCGCGCGCTCGACGCGCGTGTCGAAGCCGTGTCCAGCCAGGGCCCCGGCGAAGAGGCGGGCGATTTCCCCGGGGTGATGGCCTTCCCAGCCGCCTGCGATGAGGAGCGCTTTTTTCACGAGTTCGAGTTGAGGTTTTTTTCGCTTCGTCGCAACGCCGGCAGCGCGTCCTGTTTTCCGGAGCCGAAGAGCAGCCGCAGCGAGTTCAAACAGACCACGACCGTGCTGCCTTCGTGGGCGGCGACGCCGAGGGTGAGCGGGACAAGGCCGAAGGAGGCGGCAAGCGCCATGACCACGACGGTGCCGAGGGAGATGACGAGGTTCTGCCGGATGATGGCCCGCGCGCGCTGGCTGAGGCGGAGCGCGGCGAGGAAGTTTTCGATCCGGTCGTGCATGAGCACGAGTTCGCTCTGCTCGAGCGCGGCGTCGCTGCCGCGCGCGCCCATCGCGACGGAGACGTAGGCCGCGGCGAGGCTCGGGGCGTCGTTTACGCCATCGCCGACCATCGCGACGCGCGCGCCGTTCGCGCCGAGTTCGACGATGGCGTTCACCTTCTCTTCCGGCGAGAGGCCCGCGCGGACTTCGTCGACGCCGAGTTGTCGCGCCACGGCCTCGGCCGTCAGCCGCCGGTCGCCCGTGAGCATGACGGTGCGGATGGAGCGGCGTTTCAACTCCGCCAGCACGCCGGCGGATTCCTGGCGCAATTGATCGCGCAGGAGGAGGCGTCCAATCAGGCCGTCGTGCAGGATCCAGACCTCGCTCATCTCCGGGCCGGGGGCGGGGACGGTCTGGATCCAGTCCTCGAGCGGCCCTCCATCGAGCAGCTCGCGCCGCCCGAGCAGCGCCTGCGCCTCGCGCACGCGGCCGGCCACGCCCTTGCCGGTAAGCGAATGAAAGTCCTCCACCCCGCCCGCCCGCAAACCCGCGCGGCGGCCGTGCGCGACGATCGCCCGCGCGATCGGATGCTGCGAGCGGCTCTCGAGCGCGAACGCCGTTTCGAGCACCTCCGCCTCGCGGCCGGCGGGGAAACTCTCGACCGAATCGACCACGAGTTCGCCCGTCGTGAGCGTTCCGGTCTTGTCCAGCGCGACGACCGTGACATCGGCCAGTTTCTCGATCGCGGCGCCTCCGCGAAAGAGGATGCCGTGCCGCGCGCCCCAGGCGATGGCGGCGAGGATCGCGGACGGAATCGAGAGCACGAGCGCGCACGGGCTCATGACCACGAGCAGCGTCATCGCACGGTAGAACGCCGAGTAGCCGTGCTCGCCGCGATCGAAGGCCGGAATGCCGAACCCGAGCCACCAGACGAGAAACATCACCGCGCTCGCCCCGAGCACGAAATACGTGTAGCGGCCGCCGAAACGATCGGTGAAACGCTCACTCGGCGCGCGCAGCTTCTGGGCGTTGCGAATGAGCGAGATGATCTTCTGCAGCGCGCTCTCCGAGGCATGGCGCAGGACGCGGACCTCGACCGCGCCCCAGAGGTTGATCGTGCCGCCCGCGACCTCGTCGCCGGGCTGTTTCTCCACCGGCACGGCCTCGCCGGAGAGGTTCGATTCGTCGGCGGCGGTGCGGCCTTCGAGCACGACCGAATCGACGGCGAACTGCTCGCCCGGATGCACGAGCAGGCGGTCGCCGAGCTCGAGCGCATCGACCGCGACGAGTTCGTGCGAGCCATCGGCCGCGACGCGCGTGGCCTGCTTCGGCGCGGCGCGCAGCAGGGCGTTGATCTCGCGATGCGTGCGGTTGAGCGCGAACGCCTCCAGCGCGCTCGAGGTCGAGAAGAGAAACAACAGCAGCGCGCCCTCGCCGAAGGCGCCGATGAGGCTCGCGCCGACCGCGACCGCGAGCATGAGGAAATGGATGTCCATCTCGCCCTTCGGGAGTTTCTTGCGCACGTCGCCGAGCGCGTCCCAGCCGCCGGCCAGCATGGCGACGATATAGAGAACCGGCGCGAGCCACAGCGGGCCGATCGCCGCGCGATCGAGCGCGAAGGCCGCGATCGCGAGCGCGCCGCACGCGCCCGCGAGGAGCGCGAGTTGTCTCCATTCGGCCCCCGCCTCCTCTTCCTCCGGCTCGCCTTGCGGCCACTCGAACTCGCGCCATTGCCACAAACGCGGCGCCGTCGCGCAGGTCTCGCGGCTGAGCTGCGTGCGGCCATGATCGGCGGAAAGGGAAAATCCGGCAGGCGCGCGACCGGCGCCGGCCCGGGCGCGCTCGATCTCTTCGCGGTGGGCCTCGATCACGGCGGAAAGTTTCTCGCGCAACTGCTCGAAATCGACGCGCCCGAGCGTGGCCACCGCGACCTTGCCGGCCTCGGGATCGAAGCGCACCGCCTCCACGCCCTGCTCGCGCAGGAGAAACTCCGCGAGGCTCTCCGTCCAGCCTGCGGCGGCGGCGCGTTCCGGTTCCTGCGATTTCGCGTTGGTCATCGTCGTGCGGTCGTGAACATTGGTCGGGTTTGCGCTTTCGAACGAACCAATTCCCCGGGAGATGAATCAACGAACAAGAGGCAGGCCGCACAGAAGGTGGCGAAGGAAACAACGCGCGACGCGCGTCCGCTCCATTCCGGGGAGCGCAGGCGTGAGCCGATGATCGGACTTCGCGACGAGCCTGGAGCGAGTGGCGGCGGCGGCCTGGATGTCGCCGGCCTCATGGCGCAGGCGTTTTCCGCGGGCGGCTGGTTGCAGACCGCGCTCGCGCTCGAGCATCGTCCGCAACAGGAGCAGATGGCCGCCGCCGTGGCCGACGCTTTTCTCGCCGACGAGCCGCTCCTCTTCGAGGCCGGCACGGGCGTGGGCAAGAGCATGGCTTATCTTTTGCCCGCGATCGTTCACGCCATGGAAACCCGCCGGCCATGCGTCGTCTCGACGCACACGATCGCGCTGCAGGAGCAGATCCAGCACAAGGATCTCCCGCAGTGCCGGCGGCTTTTCGAGCAGGTGAATCCGTTGCGCAAGTACGCGGAGTTCCAATCCGCCGTGCTCGTCGGGAAGGGAAACTACCTGTGCCGCCAGCGGCTCGCGCAGGCGTTGCGCAACAAGACCGACCTCTTCGGCGGGCCGGAGCAGGACGAACTCGCGCGCATCGCCGACTGGGCGCAGCGCACGCGCGCCGGTTTGCTCCACGAATTGCAGCCGCCTCCGCAATACGACGTCTGGGAATGGGTCAACGCCGACGCCTCGGCCTGCAGCCGCCGGGCGTGCAGTCCCGAGAACTGTTTCTACCAGGCCGCCCGCGCGCGGATCCGGAAATCGCAGATCGTCATCGTCAACCACTCGCTCCTCTTCGCGCTCGTCAACGCCGGCGGGCTCGCTCCGGGCAAGCGCGGCGTGCTGCTGCCGGAGGACTTCGTCGTGATCGACGAGGCGCACACCATGCCCGACGTCGCGACCGGGCACTTCGGCATGCACCTCAGCTCCTACGGCGTCGATCGCATGCTCAAGTCGCTCTTCAACCCGCGCCGCGGGACGGGCCTGTTGCGAAAACTGGGCGAGAATCGCGACCGCCAGCGCGTGCAGGACGCGCTCGACGCGAGCGAGCAGTTCTTCGGCTTCGTCGGCGGCCGGCTCCTCTCGAAACAACCGGTCACGCGCGTGCGCGAGCCGGGCTTCGCGGAGGCGAGCGCGCTCGATCCGTTGCGCCGCGTGGCGGATTCGATCGACCGGATCGCGAGCACGCTGGACGACGGCTCCACCAAGGACGACCTCCAGGACCAGAAGACGCGTGTGGCGAGCGTGCACGATCGCGTCCGCGCCTTCCTTTCCATGGCCGAGGAAGAGCACGTCCACTGGGTCGAGCGCACGGGCAGGCGCGGCCAGGTCGTGACGCTGCGCACCGCGCCGATCGACGTCGCGCCGCATCTGCGCGAATCGGTTTTCGGGCGCGGCGTGGCGGTCGTCTGCGCCAGCGCCACCCTCGCGGTGGCGGGACGGATCGAGCCCTTCCAGAAGCGCGCGGGGGCGGAGAAGGCGCGCGCGCGCGTCGTCGCCTCGCCCTTCGATTTCGAAAACAACATGCGCGTGTACGTCGTCTCCGACATGCCGCTGCCCTCGGCAAAGGACGCGCGGCTCGCGCTCGACGAGTTGATCGACTGGATCGGCTTCTGCATCGCGCGCGTGCCGGGCGGATCGCTCGTGCTCTTCACCAGCCACGGCGATCTGCGCCGGGCGGCGGACGCGCTCGCCGACTCCATCCACGCCGCCGGCCGCAAGCTCTTCGTGCAGGGCCGCGACTTCTCGCGCTCCGAAATGACCGCGCAATTCCGGGCGGCGGAAAACGCCGTGCTCTTCGGCGCCGACAGTTTCTGGACGGGCGTGGACATCCCCGGGCCGGCGCTCTCGCAGGTCTTGATCACGCGGCTGCCCTTCGATGTGCCGACGCACCCGATCGCGGAGGCGCGCGCCGAGTGGGTGCGCGCGCGCGGCGGCAATCCGTTTTCGGAAATCAACCTGCCGGACGCGCTGATCAAATTCCGCCAGGGCGCGGGGCGGCTCATCCGGCGTCACGACGATCGCGGGCTGATCACCGTGCTCGACTCGCGCGTCCTGCACAAAACCTACGGCCGCCAGTTCCTCCAATGCCTGCCCAAGCAGCGCATCGTGCGGATCGACAAGGCCACGCGCGAGATGCGCTTTCGGGCCATCGATTGACCTCGCAATGAGCGGAGCCGTGGCTACGAAGACTCCGTGAAGATCCACGCTCACGGCGTAACCAATGTCGGCCTCGTCCGGGACCACAACGAAGACAGCCTGCTGTTCGACGTGGATCATGGCGTCTTTGCCGTGGCCGACGGCGTCGGCGGCATGCCAGGCGGAGACGTCGCGAGCGCCGCCGCGATCGCCGCCGTAAAAACGATCCTGCAAACCGAAGGCGCCGCCGCGTTGCGCGATCTTCCGCGAATCGCCGACCAGGCCCACCGCGCCGTGCGCAAGGCCGGCAACGGCTTCCCGGGCGACAGCATCGCCACCACTTTCACCCTTGCCCACGTGCTCGACGGCCGCGTCCGCGTCGTGCACATCGGCGACTCGTTCGCCATGATCGTGCGCGACGGCCTCTGCCGGGCGCTCACCCGCGAGCACAACGTCGAAAACGAGCGGAGCGACATCGAGTCGCTCTCACCGTTTCCCCCGCGCTACCGCTACGCGCTCACGCGGGTGCTCGGCCAGGCCGAGCCGCTCGTCGCCGATGTCTTCGAGGAAAAACTGCAACCGGGCGACTGGCTCATCGTCGCCACCGACGGCCTGACCGACATGGTCGAGTTTCCCGCCATCGCCACCATCTGCGGCAGCGCGGGCGGCGTCGACGACGCCACCGATCAACTGCTCGAAGCCGCGCTCGCCGGCGGCGGCCACGACAACATCACCTTCGTCGTCGTCGCGATCGCATGATCAGGCGGCAGGTGTCGGGAGTCAGGGCCGGAGAGTGACCCGAGACTTTCGACTCTCTTTGCCCCTGATCCCTGTCTCCCGACGCCTGATTCCGGGGCTTGATTTTGTGCGCGTGACACGCATCTTGATTGTGTAAACTCATGAGATCCGAAAGGTTCCAAAACTTGGTGGCCCAGCATCCGGACAACGTCATGTTCCGGTTCAGCCTTGGCCAGGCCCTGGTCGAAGAGGGCCGCCCCTTCGACGCGCTCGGACACCTCGAGCATTGTTGCGGGCAAAAATCCGACTGGATGATGGCGCGCATTCTCATGGGCAAGGCGCTCATCGCGCTCGACCGGCCGCAGGAGGCGCTCCCGATCCTGGAAGACGCGCTCAAGCTCGCGATCGATCAGAACCACGAAACGCCCGGAGCCGAACTCCGCGCCCTCATCGCCGATCTGAAGCGGACGCGCTGAACGCCCGGGCGTGCCGGGGCCCGCCCCTGCGCATCAGCCCTCCTTCGCCTTCCCGCGCCTCGTCGCGAGCACGCGGATCACCAACTGGCGCTCATCGCTGCCGGGGCGGCGCGCCATCAGGCCCGCGATGCCCGCGCTGGTGAGCATCGGCGGATTCGGCGGGAGCACGACGAGGATGCAATCGAGCGCCGGCTGTTCGTTGAGCATGAGGGTGAAGGGCAACTGGTGCGTGGGCGTACCTCCTGGCAGGCCGAGCACGACCGGATCGACCGTCTCGACCCACGCGGATTCAAAGCGGAGGCTCCAGGTGATCCGCCCGAAACGCCGGATGATCGACCAGATCGAGGGCTTTTCGACCACGGCCTCGAGAATCCCGCTCAGCCCCCTGGTTTGCGTGACCAACTGCACATAGGTCATCAACGCGGGAAACGTCGCCGCGAACGCGCGCTCGTCCTCGTGGGTGAGACCGGCCCGCTCGACGATGTCCCGGCCGATCGCGATCTCTTCCGGCTCGTACGGCTCCACCGCAAATCCGAAGCGCTCGTCCTTCCCGATCCGGCCCTCCTCGCGCGCTTGCTTGAGCTGGACCACGGTCCGGCACGCGCGGTCGAACCCGAGGGCGAGAAACTCGCGGTTCACCACCGCCCGGGCCTCGGTCACCTTGTCGAGCGGATCGACCTCGCGCCTACCGGAAACGACGAGCGGCCCCAGGGTGCGCACGTCCACGGCCGCGTTGGCCGACTCGAAACTGAACTCCTCGCCGCTCGATGAATAGAGCGTCAACGGCTTGGGCGGCTCCTTTTCCTCCACCTCGAGCGCATCGATCCGCAGGCCAACCACCCACTGGCGCGTCCCCCGGGGCTCGATCAGCGTGACCAGGCCCGTGACGGAGTCTCCGATCCGCGGCGCCTCGGAACTCCGCTCGAAGTCGAAACGCGACATCTCGATCCCGGCCGTCTGCGCCGCCGCGGCCAGAATCGAGTGCGGCGGGGTTTTGAACAAAGCCGTGTCCAGCCGGCGCGGCGGCTGAGGCTCGTCGTCCGCGCCGAACGACTGACAGGCAAGCGCAATGGTGAGCAGCGCGCTTGCGCAAGCGCGGATCCGGGAAAACGTCACGCGCTCAACTCCGCCAGTCCTGCCGACAAAGGCAAGTCCGGGCCGGCTGAGCCGGGATCTGAGATTTCTAATTCGAGATTCCGGCGCGGCCGGCCCGCCCGTCACACTCGCGTCACATCGTCACCAACATGTTGCCGTTCCCGCGCCAATCGCGGGTGACATGCGCGCCGGAGCATCGTTTAAACCGGCGCATGCGCGTCGTGCTGACCTCCCATGGTTCCACCGGCGACATCTTTCCGATGATCGCGCTGGGCGTCTCGCTTCGGCGCGCCGGCCATTCCGTGCGCTTCGCGACGAGCCCGCCGTTTCGCGAGGAGATCGAAGCGGCCGGGCTCGATTACGTCGAGCTGCCCCCGCGCTGGACGCGGAAGGAACTCGCCTGGTGGATGGGCCGCCTGCAGCGCTTCTCCGCGCCGTTGCTGCAACTCCGCGAACTCTACCGCGCGGCCCTCCCGCACATCACCGACCTGATCGACGCGATGGACGCGATCCTCGCCGACGCGGACGTGCTCGTTTCCTCCTATCTCTTCCCGATGGTCCGGGCGCTCGCGGACCGGCATCGCGCGCCGTTCGTCACCTTCGCCTTCGCGCACAACACCGTGCCCTCGCGCCACTATCCGCCGGAGGGCCTGCCCCGGCTGGACTGGGCTCCGGCGCGCGCGCGGCACATCTGGAACCGCTCGCTCTGGCGCCTCGGCAACTTCGCCGTGGACACGGTCATCAACCAGACGATCGCAAAACAACTGAAGGCGCGCGGCCTCCCGCTGGTGAAGGACTTCTTCTCCAAGCCGGCCGGCCTCGTCCTCGTGGCCGTCTCGCCGGGGCTGATGAAGCCGGCCTTCCGGCTCGACCCGCGTTTCCAGTTTGTCGGCTACTGCCGCTGGCAAACGCCTCGCGACCCGGTGATCGAGCGCGAGATCGAGGCGTTTACCGGGGGCGAGCCGGTTCCCGTTCTCAGCTTCGGCAGCATGGTTTATGAGGATCCGGAAGCCTGGATGCGGCGGCTCCACGCGCGCTGGCCGCGCGACCGGAAGCTGATCGTCCAGAGCGGCTGGGCCGGCTTCGCCGCGCCCGCGGACGCGCCGCGCATCAAGGTGATCGGACCGATGAGCCACGACCAGCTCTTCGGCCATGCCAGCGTCGTCATCCACCACGGCGGCGCGGGCACGACCGCATCCGTGCTCTACTCCGGGAAACCACACATCGTCGTCCCGCACATCGCCGACCAGAGCTTCTTCGCCGACGAGGTTCGCCGGCTCGGCTGCGGCATCCGGTTGAAGAAAGAAGCCTGGCCGGAAACGCTCTCTCGCGCCGTCGATCGCGTGCTCGCCGATCGGAAGATGGCCACAAACGCGAAGCGCGCGAAGACGACGCTCGCCACGGAAGACGGCGCCGCGCGGGCGATCGAACAGATCGAAGCCTATGCGCGCCTCCAGGAAACCTTCGAGATGGAGAAAACTTTCTGAGCGCGCCTCCAAACAAAATGAAACGGCGCGTGTCCGATTTTACGCGTCGTGAAAATCGTGTTCAAAAACTTGTTAACAACAGTTTCAAACGTTTCCCAAATGCCGAAGTAATGATAGGCTCCCCTGCCTGACTGAAACCCCACCCCAAAAGAACATGAACCAGGCATTCCTTACCCCCGCTTCGGTGTCCATCGCGGATGGACTTTCCCGCGTGCTTGTCATCGAGGATGATCCCGTCATCAGACGCCTGCTGCGACAGAGGCTCCACCGCTCGGGGCTCATGGTCACCGACACGAAATGCGGGGAGGACGCGATCGAACTCTGCCAGGGCGCGCCCTGCGGATTCCGCCTCGTCGTGACCGACGGCGTCATGCCCGGCATCGACGGATTCGAGGTCGCCCGCTACTTCGAGCGCGAGTTCCCCTCCACGCGCGTGATTCTCGTCTCGGGCTTCCTGCACCATTTCATCTCCCGCCCCGACATCCCGGGAAACATCGACGCCTTCTACGAGAAGCCGTTTCGCCCCGAGGAGATCGTGGCCAAGGTCCACGAGCTGCTCGAGTCGCTCGCGTAGCTGAAGTCCCCGCCCCGTCCGGAAGGATGGGAGTCAAAAGCGGAGGATCCGGCAAACACCTCTCGATCTTTCGTCGGGAACCGGATTCAACTTCCCGTGCCCGCCCAGGCACGGCGGCTTCGATCTCGTCACGAGGAGACACGAATGCCGCGATCCGCCTTTGGCGCCATGGGTGGGGCAACATGAAGAACGAAACGACCACGGTCCCCGGTGAACCACGCTCGCTGGTGGATCTGTTCGCGCGCCAGGCGGCGGTTTCTCCCGACGCGATCGCGGCGGAGTTCGGCGCCGATCGGCTCACCTACCGCGAACTTCGACGGAAGGCCGGCCACCTGGCCGCGCGCCTCGTCGCGGCCGGCGTCGTTCCGGACGCGCCGGTGGCGATCAGCCTCGGGCGTTCCCTCGACCTGCTCGTTTCCGTGCTCGCCGTGCTCGAGGCCGGCGGGGTGTGCGTGCCGGTCGATCCCGCCTATCCGTATTCACGACGTGAATACATTCTCGCCGATTCCGGCGCGCGCTGGCTGATCGCCGATCCCGGCGCGCCGGGATCCCCGCCCTCCCGGGCAGGGCCGCAGGGAAGCGGGGGCCTTCAACTCGTCGATCCCCGCGCGGCGCCCGATGAACCCGCGGCACAGCCGCCGGCCGCGAACGGCGACACACTCGCCTATATCATCTACACCTCCGGCTCCACCGGACAACCGAAGGGCGTGATGCTCCCGCGGCGCGCGCTCTCGAATCTGATCGCGTGGCAGGTGAAGCGGCCCGGCTTCGCGGCCGGGGCGCGCGCGCTGCAGTTTGCCCCGCTCAGCTTCGACGTCTCGTTTCAGGAAATCTTCTCGACGTGGGCTTCCGGCGGCGCGGTCGTCATGATCGACGACATCGACCGACGCGATCCGGCGGCGCTGCTCCAGCGGCTCGTCGACGGGAGGATCGACCGGCTGTTCCTGCCCTTCGTCGCCCTGCGCTCGCTCGCCGACGCCGCGGTTTCGAGCGCGCGTTTCCCAACCGCGCTGCGCGAGATCTACACGGCCGGCGAACAGCTTCAGGTGGACGACACGCTGCGGCGCTTCTTCGAATCGATGCCGGAATGTTTTCTGGAAAACCAGTATGGCCCGTCCGAGGCGCACGTCGTGACCGCGCATCGCCTGACCGGCCCGCCCGCGTCGTGGCCGGCGCTGCCGCCGATCGGCAAACCGGTGGACAACGTCAGAGTTCTCGTCCTCGACGAAACGCGGCGCGAGGTTCGGCCGGGCGGGCAGGGCGAGATTTTCCTCGGCGGCATCTGCCTGGCGCGTGGATACATCGGCAAACCGGAGCGGACGAAGGAGTGTTTCGTCGACGTCCGGCTGCCCGGCGCGAACGCGACGCGGCTGTACCGAACCGGTGACCTGGGCGAACGCCTGCCGGATGGCTCGGTCCAGTTTCACGGGCGGCTGGACGAGCAGGTGAAGTTGCGTGGTTATCGCGTCGAGCCAGGCGAAATCTCGGCCGTTCTCGGCGGGCATCCCGGGGTCGCCCAGAGTGTCGTCGTGGCGCGCGGCGGCGCGAACGGCGCGCAACAGCTCGTGGCCTACATCGTGCCGCGCGATCACGGCTCGCTTCAACCGCGCGAGTTGCATGCCTTTGCGCGAGAACGCCTGCCGGAATACATGGCGCCGGCGCACATCGAGATCGTGGACGCGCTGCCGCTCACGCCGAGCGGCAAGGTGGATGCGCGGGCGCTGCCGGCTCCGCGTCTTTCATCGGCCCGGCCGACCGCCGGCCATACTGCGCCGAGAAGCGCGACGGAGACGCTTCTGGCCGAAATCTGGAAAGACGTTCTCGATCTGCCACGCGTCGGCATCGACGACAATTTTTTCGACCTCGGCGGCCACTCGCTGCTGGCGATGCGATTTGTGTCGCGACTGCGGCAGGCGCGGGGATTCGACCTGCCCCTGCGGCTTGTATTCGACACGCCGACTCTGGCGCAATTGGCCGAGATGATCGACAAATCCCGGCCTGCCCCGGCTTCCGTCATGGCGTCGCCAGTCCGGCACGACATGGACGCGGATCACGAAAAGGGGCTGATATGAGCCATCCATGAGGAACGGGACAGCCATCCGCGTCGCGTCATCGCCGACTCGCGCACGCGGCGCCGTTCGTCTTCGAGCAGTTGACCGGATGCGACCAGACGGAGATCGAGGACACACTTCAAAAACGGAGGATCCGGCAAACACCTCTCGATCTTCCGCCGGAAACTGGCTTCAACTCCCGGGCACAGTCGCCGATCGCATCTGCTGAAGCCGTGCCATGGGCCGGCTCTCCTTCAGCGCCCCATGCATACCCTGAATGAACTTCTCGAAGCCGGCGCCACCCGATGGCCCGAACACGCGGCCATACTCGCGACGGACGGCTCGGTTCTGACCTACCGCGCGCTTCAGCAAGGCGCGCAAAGCCTCGGCGCGGCGCTGCGCAAGCGCGGCGCGCGGCGCAACGAACGCGTGGCCCTCGTGCTGCCGAATGGGCCCGGCGCGGCCGTCGGTTTTCTCGGAGTCGCGAACGCCGCCACCGCGGCTCCGCTCAACCCCGCGTATTCGCAAGAGGAGTTCGCCTACTACCTCGGTGATCTGCAGGCCAGCGCCTTGATCGTCGACGCGGCGGCCGCGCCGGCCGCAGTCGCGGCGGCGACGAAACTGGAGATCCCCGTGCTGTCACTCGACGCGTTGCGGGAAGAGGCCGGTTCTCTTTCTTTCGTGGAGAACAACCCCGCCGCGTCAGACGACATCGCGCTCGTCCTGCACACCTCGGGCACGACGTCGCGGCCGAAGATCGTTCCGCTCACGCACGGCAATCTCACGCACTCGGCGCACAACATCGCGCGCTCGCTTCAGCTCGAGAGCGGCGACCGCTGCTTGAACATCATGCCGCTATTCCACGTGCACGGACTGATCGGCGCGGTGTTGTCGTCGCTCACGGTCGGCGCGAGCGTCGTCTGCGCCCCGGGATTCGCCGCGGCCCGTTTTTTTTCATGGATGGAAGCGTTCGCGCCGACCTGGTACACGGCGGTGCCGACGATGCACCAGGCGATCGTCGCAGCGGCCGCAACGAACGGCGCCGGCGAGCACCGCAAGCGCCTGCGTTTCATCCGCTCGTGCTCGTCCGCGCTGTCGCCGACGCTCATGGCGGAGCTGGAGGCGGCCATGGGCGTGCCAGTGGTGGAGGCCTTCGGCATGACCGAAGCCTCGCACCAGGTGGTCTGCAACCCGCTTCCTCCGCGCGCGCGCAAGCCGGGATCCGTGGGCGTCTCCACGGGAACCGAAGTGACCGTGCTGGATGCCGCGGAGGCGGGAACAGCAGGAGTCGCGATCGGCGAAATCGCGATCAAGGGCGCCTGCGTGACGCGCGGCTACGCCAGCCCGCCGGAAGCGAACGCCACGGCGTTCACCGACGGCTGGTTTCGCACGGGCGACCAGGGTTACATCGATGCGGAGGGCTATGTGTTCATCACCGGCCGCATCAAGGAACTGATCAACCGCGGCGGCGAAAAGATCTCGCCCCGTGAGATCGACGAAGCGCTTCTCGCGCATCCGGCGGTCGCGCAAGCCGTCGCCTTTGCGGCGCCGCATCCGACGCTGGGCGAGGACGTGGCCGCCGCCGTGGTGCTCCGATCCGGAGCCGCCGCCGATGCGGAGGAGATTCGCATCTCGACCTTCCAGCGCCTCGCGGCCTTCAAGGTCCCGAGCATGGTCGTGGTGGTCGATGCGATCCCGAAGGGTCCCACCGGCAAGCTCCAGCGTATCGGACTCGCGGAAAAACTCCGGGAGAAACTGAACGCCGCTTTCGTGCCGCCCCGCGACGAGATCGAAACCGTGATCGCGGACACCTGGCAGGAGATCCTCGGATTGCCGCAAGTGGGAATCCACGACAACTTCTTCGCGGTCGGAGGCGATTCACTGCGCGCCGCGCGCGTCATCACGCGCATCAACGGTCTCTTCGAAACCGAACTGCTCCTGACTTCCGTCTTCCGCCACCCGACGGTGGAACGATACGCGGCCTGTGTGCGGACAGCCGCGTCGCCGCCGCGCCTCGCGGCGATCACGGCGACGATGCGCGAGTTGCAGGGTTTGAGCGATACCGAGGTGCAACAACAGCTCCTCGAAGAGGAAACCCGTGACCGGTGAAAACGCAGGATCTCCAGGCGCGCGATGAGTGACCAGCCTGGAGCCCGCCCTGGAGCGAGCGGCTTGCGCGCGCGCATCGATCCCCTAGCGTCGATTCCGCCGCCGCAGCCGTTTTGACCTGAAGATCGAATGAGTGCGCGCCCTGACCTCCCCGCCATTGACAATAAATCCGGCCGGAGAGGGATTCCTGACCAGCCGGCGACGGGTGTTTCATTGCCGCGCCCCACCCCGCCATGAACGACACACACTTCGACAGCGCCGGAGATCATCTACGACAAGCCGTCACCTCCGGGATCCAGCCACTGATCGGAGTTTACGACGTGTTCTCGGCCACGCTCGCGGCCCGGCACTTCGACGGGCTTTTTCTCAGCGGCTTCAGCTTCGCCGCCAGCCATTACGGCCTGCCCGACCTCGGTTTCATTGCGTGGACCGACATCCTCGCTTTCGCCGAACGCGTGCGCGCGCTCCTGCCGCGGCATCATCTGGTGGTCGATATCGACGACGGCTACGGAGACCCGGAGATTGCCGCGCACGTCGTGCAGCGCATGGAGCTCGCGGGCGTTTCCGGCGTGGTCCTCGAAGACCAGCAGCGGCCGCGCCGCTGCGGTCACTATGACGGAAAACAGATTCTCGAACTCCCGCAGTACCTCGCGAAATTGCAGGCCGTGCTGAACGCGCGCCGCAATCTCTTCGTGATCGCGCGCACGGATGCGACGGATCCCGCCGAAGTCGAGCGGCGCGCGTGCGCCTTTGCCGAACTCGGCGCGGACGCCGTGTTGACCGAGGCGGCGCCGGACCTCGCGACGTTTCGCGAATTGCAGCGAAAAGTGAAGGCGCCGCTCGTCTGCAATCAGATCGCCGGCGGCAAGACCCCGTCCTGGACACTGAGCGAGCTGGCCGATGCCGGCCTGAGTCTCGTGATCTACAGCACGCCGTGCCTCTTCGCGGCCCAAGCCGCGGTGGAACGCGCGATGGTGAGCTTGAAAAACAGCGACGGCCATCTGCCAGCGCTCGAGAACGGCGTCGGCCTCGCTCAATGCACGGCCGCGCTGACGGCGAACCTCCGACGCGAGACATCCGCTCGATCTCCCGATGCGCATGCCGTCGCCGTCTGACCTCTCCGCCGAGCCCATCCAGCCTTGAACGCGACCGCATGAATGTGCTCGGTTACAGCGGCCTGCACCAGAGCGTGCCGTTCAAGAAGCGCGCGTTGCCGGGATTGGAGGCCCGCGAGTATCGCGTGGCTCAGGGATTCGATGCGGCGGCTGCGCTCGTCCGCGACTCGAGCATCGTGGCCGCGGCGGCGGAGGAGCGATTTACCCGCGAGAAAACAACGGGCGCGTTTCCGGCGCACGCGATCAAATATTGCCTCGCGGCCGGCGGCCTGGCGCCCGCTGACGTGGATTTCGTCGCGCACGCGTTCTCCTACGAATCATATCGCGAGCTTTTCGCCGCGGACGACCTTCAACGGAGGCAGTTCGACGAAGTTTATAGTCCTGCCATCCAGCGCCGCAATCTGGAGGAGTTTCTTCCCGGTTGGGGCTGGGACAAAAAACTGATCCCGGTCGAACACCACCGGGCGCACGCGGCCAGCGCATTTTATCCCAGCGGATTTCCCGAAGCGCTCATCCTCGTGAGCGACGGCATGGGCGAGGCCCACAGCATGACCGTTGCCGTCGGCCAGGGCACGAAGATCGAGGTGCTGCGCCAGGCGCCGGCGATGCATTCGCTGGGCATCCTTTACAGTGTGTTCACCCTGTATCTCGGCTTCGATTTCGGCGTGGATGAGTACAAGGTGATGGGCCTCGCCCCTTGCGGCGATCCCCGTCGTTTTTTCCGTCAGGTATCGGAGCTGGTCCAACTCGAACAGGATGGCACTTACGCCATACCGCTCTTCGCGGCGAACAGGGATCCGCTCGAGAAGGAAACCCATCGCGGCGTTTTGCGTGAGCTCGAAAATCGTTTCGGACCGCGACGCGCGCCCAGGTCGGAGATCGGCGCGCGCGAGCGGGATCTCGCCGCCGCTCTGCAGGCCGTGCTGCAGAACTGCCAGATGCGCGTGCTGCGGCATTTCCGGCGCGAAACCGGGATGGAGAACGTCTGCCTCGCCGGCGGCGTGGCGTTGAATTGTTCGGCCAACGGTGTCATTCACCGCAGCCGCCTGTTCCGGCGCATGTTCATCCAGCCGGCCGCGGGCGACGATGGTTCGGCGCTCGGCGCGGCGCTCTCCGTCGCGGCGGAGCACAATCCGGCCTACCGGCCTTCGCGCATGGGGCCGCCGCTCTGGGGGCCGGAGTTCGACACGGCTGAAATCCAGTCGATCTTGAGCGGCCGCGAGGATTGTCGTGCCAACCGCGTCGAGTCGTTTCCGGACTTGTGCCGCGAAGTCGCGCGCCGTCTGGCGGACGGGCAAATCATCGGCTGGTTCCAGGGACGGATGGAGTTCGGCCCGCGCGCGCTCGGCAACCGCAGCATCCTCGCGGATCCGCGGGATCCGGCCATGCGCGACAGGATCAACGCGCTCGTGAAGAAGCGCGAAAGCTTCCGGCCGTTCGCGCCCGTCGCGCGGAGCGAAGCGGCCTCGCGCCACTTCGATCTCGCGCCGGGCGAAGAGGACATTTTCGCGCACATGCTCGTGGTCGCTTCCGTGCGCCGCGAGTTTCGGAATCAACTGCCGGCCGTCACGCACGTGGACGGCTCGGCCCGCGTGCAGACTGTCTCGCGCGACGATTATCCGCGGCTTTGGGAACTGCTCGGCGCGTTTGAAGAAACGACCGGGCTTCCAGTGCTGTTGAACACCTCCTTCAACGTCAAAGGCCAGCCCATCGTCTGCGCTCCGGCCGAGGCGCTGGATACGTTTTTGTTCACCGGGTTGGACGCGCTCGTCCTCGGTGACTTCGTCGTGACGCCCGCGAGTGGACAACCTCGTCAAGCCGCGCGCGACTCCGCGGGCGGGCGAATCGTCGTCGGGGTCGGCTGATCCACCAACGCCCCATGTCATCCGTCAACTCATGAGTCCGTCCACGACGCAAACCAGGGAGTTCTGGCGAAAACAGTTTCCGACGCCGATCGCTCCGGTGGATCTGCCGTTCGACCGGCCGCGACCGCCGACCGCGTCCTACTTGCGCGACGCGGCGCATCTGACGTTGAGCGCCACGCTGCTCGCAGCCTTGGAGGCGTGCGCGCAGCGGCACGCGATTCCAGTCCCCGTCCTTTTCCTGACCGCGTTCAAGTCGATCCTCTTCCGCTATTCCGGCCAGGAAACATTGGTCGTCGGCGCCGCGATTCCGCTCGAGCAAACCCAACCGGGCGCGTCGATCGCGCGGCTGCTGCCGATCCCTTCGCACTGGTCGATCGACGACGAATATCCCGCCCACGTTCGCGCCAGTCGTCTGGCTCGACAACTTCGCGACTACGCCGGGCATGGCGAGATCACGCTCCGCGACATTCAGGATCTCGCGGGCGCGGAAGATCCTGTTTTCGAGCGCCGTATTTTCAATGCCGCGTTCTGTTGGAGCGTCCGAAACGCGATCGACCCGCCATCGACCGATCCCGATCCCGGCGAGTTTCTGGCGCCCTGCGACGTCGTGCTGACCGCCGCGCTCGAAGCGGACCTGATTCTCACGGCGGACTTCGATTCGGATCTGTTCGATCCGTCGTTCGGACAGCGATTGCTGGACCATCTGCGCGTCGTCCTCGAAGGCATCACGACCGAACCGGAAACTCCACTCGCGCGGCTGCCGATGCTGACGCCCGCGGAGCGCGCGCAAGTTCTCGTGGAATGGAATGCCACCGCGGCGGCATATCCGGCCGGCGCGACGTTGCCCGAGCTGATCGATCGGCAGGCCTCACAGACCCCGGCGGCTGTGGCGGTGTCGTGCGGCGACCAAAGAATAAGCTATCGGGAGTTGGTCACGCAGGCCGATCGGCTTGCGTTTCAGTTGCGCGCGCAAGGGGTCGGTCCCGACACGCGCGTCGGCATTTGCGTCGGGCGGTCGATCAACATGGTCGTCGGCCTGCTCGGCATTCTCAAGGCGGGGGGCGCGTACGTCCCGCTCGATCCGGCGCACCCGAAGGAACGCATCGCATTCATGCTCGCCGATGCCGGCGTCGCGCTGGCTCTTTGCGATAAAACAGGGCGGGGGGCGCTCGAAGCGACCGCGGCGCGGCTGCTCGACGTCGACCTCGATCCCCTCGCGCCTCCGCCGCCGGTCTCCGCCGTTTCAGCTTCCGGCGCCACGTCCGCGAATCTCGCGTATGTGCTCTACACTTCCGGCTCCACCGGCAAACCCAAAGGCGTCGCTATCGAACACCGCGCTTTGCTGAACATGCTCTGCTCGGTTCAGCGCGAACCAGGTTTGACCGCTTCCGACCGTTTCCTCGCCCTCACCACGCTCTCCTTCGATATTGCGGGCGTCGAGATCTGGCTGCCGCTCATCTCAGGAGCCCGGGTGGCGATCGCGTCGCGCGACACCGCCTGCGATGGCGCGGCTTTGATTCACACGATCAAAGCCGAAGGCATCACGGTGATGCAGGCCACCCCGGTGACCTGGCGCATGCTCGTGGAAGCGGGCTGGCCGGGCGATCTCCGGCTCCGGATCTTCTGCGGAGGTGAAGCGCTTTCGCCCGACCTTGCGCGCGAACTCCTGCCGCGGTGCGCGGAGCTGTGGAACTGCTACGGTCCGACGGAGACGACGGTTTACTCCACCGTCACACGCGTGACGCGGACCGATTGCATTCACATCGGCCGTCCGATCGCCAACACCGAGGCCTGCATTCTGGATGCGCGCCTGGAGCCGGTCGCAGTCGGAGTGCCCGGCGAGATCTGCCTGGGCGGCGACGGCCTCGCGCGCGGTTATCTCAACCTTCCAGAACTCACGGCGGAAAAATTCATTCCCCATCCCTTCCACAGCGGGCAGCGGCTCTATCGCACCGGCGACCGGGCGCGGTGGCGCGCGGATGGAAACATCGAGTACCTCGGCCGGATCGATCATCAGGTCAAAATCCGCGGCCGGCGGATCGAGCTGGCTG
>CAZFCY010000098.1:0-17583 GCA_964517665.1 uncultured Opitutaceae bacterium
ACAAGCGCGCCGACGCCGTTTCGACGGAGCGAAGCGGAGATGGATCGGCCGAAGGGCGAGCACGCGAAGCGTGTGAGTCACAACGGCAGGGTCGTTCTGCGACTGGGATGCAAGTTCTCCGCTTTGTTCCTCGCGCCGCCCACGTTGTGGGCGCCCGCGCTTGTCACCCCTCGCAAGCTCGGGGCTGCGCCATCTCCACGCTTCGTCCGCCAACTTTTCCGCCTGTAGCTCAAAAGCAGAGCACCCGACTGATAATCGGGAGACCCTGGCGCACTACCAGGCAGGCGGACCACTTTGGAAGGTTAATTGCTCGTTGCCCTGCCCGCAAAGCGGGCGCCCGGGCAACTCGCCCTTCGCTACGCTACGGGCCAGCGCCTGCGGCGCTGACCATCTCCGCGCTTCGCGCTCCGTCCGCCACTTTCTTGTCTGTTGGCGTAGCAGGAGCGCGCCGGTCTCTGAAACCGGAAGCGGTGGGGCGGCGCCACCACCGACAGCCATTCTCTGCAAGCATTGTCAGTGATGCACCGCCTTCGTAACGCGGACAAGCCGGCGCGCCTCCGGCGCGGAGATCCACTTTTCGCAAAGAGAACACACACCCACGCGGGCGGAATCCGACCCGGTTATATTTTTTCAGTATATTTAGATCCATGCGCCTCGACATCCTCAAGAAGCCGATCGTCCTTTCGCTGAACAACGCGTGGCAGCCCATCGGGCGCCGCACGGTGGAGCAGGCGATTGTCGCCATGACGGGAGGCCGCGACGGACTCGCGCCGGCCATGGGCATGGATATCGTTTATGCCCAGAATGTGGACGGCTCGTGGGACTTCGAGCGCCCGGTTTATACCAATCCCATCAAATGGGATGACTGGGTGAAGCTCCCGGTGCGGGAGTTTGATTTCTCCCTGCGTTCGGCCCGCCTGCGCGTGCGGGTTCCGACCGTGATCATTGCCGTCAACTTTTCGAAGATGCCGACGAGGCAGCCGCGGCTGACGCGCCAGGCCATCTTCGAGCGGGACGGCGGCGTCTGTCAGTACACCGGCGAGTTTGTCGGCCGCCACGGAGGCAATCTCGACCACGTGCTGCCGCGCGACAAGGGAGGCCGGGACAGCTTCGAAAACCTCGTGTGGGCCAAGAAGGAGATCAACTCCCGCAAGGCCAACCGGCTCCCGCACGAGGCCGGCCTGCGGCTTCGACGGCAACCGCGCGCGCCTCGGCCGTTGCCCGTCATGGCAACAATCAAGGAGCCCCGCCACCGCGACTGGCGCCACTTCCTCCATCTCTGACCGCGCAATCGGGGAGGTGGGGGATCTTTCCCCAACTCGACCCACCACCTCGATGAGCACTCAGCTTCAGAACACCACCGTCCCAATCCAGGATCTCCTCGACCTGGTCGAGATGGCCATGCGTTCGATCACCCGGCTCATTCCGCGCCATGTCGATCGTGAGGATCTGGCCAGCGCCGGAAAGCTTGCGCTGGTTCAGGTGCTGACGGGCTTCCGCGGCGATGCCGGCGAGGCGCGACGCGTCGCCTATCCACGGGTGCGCGGCGCGATCCTCGACGAGCTTCGTCGCATGGACCCGCTCTCGCGCCATGACCGGCGTCTGGCGAAGAAGCTGCAGAAGCTCACCGCGCAGATGGAGCAGGAAATGGGCAGGGTTCCGACCGATGCCGAACTGGCCGACGCCGCGGATATTCCCGCAGCCGAGGTTCGGGATGTGCTCGCTCACGTGCGGGGCATCATGCACGCGGCGGCATCGCTGCCGGACGACATCGTCGATCCCGACGCCGGCGAGATCGTCGACCGCATCGAGGCGCGCGACGTCGCGGCGTTGCTCGAGATGGGCCTGGCCCGGCTTCCGGCGCGGCATGCGGACGTGCTTCGTCGCTACTACATGCGCGAGCAGACGCTGGCCGAGATCGGTGACGAGCTTCGCTTGTCCACCGAGCGCGTGCGCCAGATCCGGGTCCAGGCCGAGGCTCAACTCAAGCTCGAGTTTGCCGGGCTGGCCTTGTGGCAGTCGAAGTTCGCCTCCGGTGAAAGCGGTCAGGCAGCAGGTCGGCTGCGTTCCCGCTCGAACCGACTGTAAGATTCACACATCGCCTCGATATAAGCCGTGCAGAGCACGTATAATCAAAGCGCCGCCCAAGGCTTCATCCGGCCGGCGCTGACGAGCGAGCGTGTTCACACCAGCGCTCGTCGGCGCCTGCGCCCGTTCAACAGCCAACCGATCCATGTCGAGCGCACGAAGAGATCGTAGCTGACCAGCGACGCCGCGATCGTCGCCACGGAGATCAACGCGAGCTTCAGCGACCAGTGCCACGCGACTTCGGCCATCGCCACCTGCAGCCACACCACGATCGGCAGGTGGATCAAATACATCCAGTAGGACGAGTCCGCGATATAACGGACCCATGCCCGCGGTTGCTGAAACCACCTTCTGAACATGCCCACCGTCAGGAACACCAGCGACCACATCATCAGCGCATAGCTGGCCACAAAGCCGATGTGCGCCGCGAAGTAGCGCGGATGCCCCGGATCCCGCGAGATGCCGATCAGCGTCAAACTTCCGGCGAGACTCGCGCCCGCGACCAGCCAGCGCTGCCACGAGAGCCGTGTGAATCCGGAGATCGCCTCCGGCTGATGTCCAAGCAGCCATCCCAGGGCAAAGAAACCACCATACACGAGAAGCACCGGGACGCGCGGGACCATCGATTGATCCGGTGTATCCATTCCCCAACTACGCATGAACCACAGCGCGCCCGCCGTCGGCGCCGCAAACGCCGCGAGAGCGAGCGGCGACTTCGCGAGTCGCGCCACCACGGCGCTGGCGCGGCGCGTCAGCATCTCGAACGCGGGGCCGCTTGCTTTCATCACCGCGCCGCGAAGCAACAGCGCCACCACCGTGATCAACGCAAGGTAGTAGAGAAACCAGAGATGAGATCCTGTGAAGAGCCCCGACGGGAGCGTTTTCAGGCTTTCGAAGCCTCCCTGGATTCCGGCCCCGAAATCATAGTCTCCCCGCAGGCTTGCCGAACCCATGATCCAGCCGGACACGAGCAGCGGCCGCAGGAGAAACCAGCTCGCGACAAACGGAACAGCGATCCGCAGCATGCGCGAGCGCACGAATCCGCCGGCCCCTTTTCGACGAAGGCTCACGCAACTGAAAAAGCCCGCGAGCAGGAAGAACGTTTCCATGCGAAACGAGTGGCTGATCAGCGCGAACGTCGCGATCGCCGGGCTTGTCGAAATATCCTGGATCGCCCACCCGATGAAGACGGGCATGAACGAAAGGGAAGCGTGAAACGCCACGCCGAGCACGAGCGCGAACGCCCGCGCCGCATCCAGATAATCGAGGCGGCCGCCTCGGGAGGAAAACGACGACGGCGCGGCGCGAGCCGTTCCCGCCGCGGACGTGTTTACGGCCGCCTGCGCAGCGAGTGAGCCAGTCATGGAGCCGATGGTTTTTCGGATCCCTCAATAGAAACCGATTTCGTCGACTTCGTAGGCGAAGGGCTCCCGCGCCGTCCCAAAAACCACGAGGTTCACGCTCGTCACCGATTTCAGATCGAGCGCGGTCTGCTCCGACCAGGCTCGCTTCATCTCCTTGAAAGGAACGCGGATCTCTTGAAACTCGCCGCGCTTCACCGCGATCGGCCCGCTCGTGTGATAATCGAAGTTCTGGATTTCCGAACTGCTCACCTGAACGAGAAGCGTGCCCTTCTCCACCTTCACACGAAGGCGGACGCCTGCATAGGCGCTCAGGTCGCCCGCCTTTCCTTCGGGAGCCAGGAGCGAGGCCGCCGTGATAAACGCCGGAACGCCGCGCCCGGGCGCCAGTTCGCCTTTCACTGTGAGCACGCCGTCCTCGCAGGTCTGTGTCGCGTGCGACTTGCTGCCGAGTGTGGCGTCGGTTACGAGGATTCGTTCGCCCCCGTAACGATTGCCATTCGCGTCGGAATAGTCGTCCAACAGAGCGGATGCGCCTTCGGCTTTCGCAAGAGTAAGAAGCAACACGAAGGAAACGAGAGAAGCGATCGCGGTCACGCTGGACCAACGGCACGGAATGGAGAGGACGATTGTATTCATGAGAATTGGATTTTAAATTCTGACGAGTTGACGCCCATGAGTGCCCAACTCCGCGCACCGGGTGACAGAGAAAGTTCAGGCATGAGTGGATCCGAGTCACAGAGCTCACAGAGAATGCACCGAGTCCATGGAGGCTCCTCGGTGATCTCTGTGCATTCTCGGTGACCTCTGTGACGAACGTTCCCCAAAAAAACGTTGTCACCGGTTCGGGCTTTTCGGGCACCTGTCATCGACCATTCTCATGAACACTTCGGCCCCCGCCCCCTTGCCTTCGATCTCGACTGTCAGCGATGCCGATCTCGTCTCCGCCACCCTCGCCGGGGATCGGCGCGCTTTCAGGCAGATAGTCGAGCGTTACCAGCGGTTGCTTTGCTCGCTCGCGTATTCGGCAACCGGCCAGTTGAGCCAGAGCGAAGACCTCGCGCAGGAAACCTTCATCGAGGCGTGGCGCCATCTCGCCGACCTGCGCGAACCGGAGAAACTCCGCCCGTGGCTGTGCGGGATTTTGCGCTTCAAAGTCAGCCGGCTCCGGCGCGCCGACGAGCGCGAGCCGGTACGGCGCGCGGGCGGGCTCGATGACACGGCAGAGGAATTGATTTCCCCGGACGAACCCGCTGCCGCCCTCGCCATTCAAAAGGAGGAGCAGGCGCTCATGTGGAGCGCTCTCGAGCGCGTGCCGGACCTGTATCGCGAACCCTTGATTCTGTATTACCGGGAAAATCGCTCGGTGGAGCACGTCGCCTCCGCGCTCGAACTCACCGAAGACGCCGTGAAACAACGACTCGCGCGCGGCCGCAAGATTCTGCAGGAGCGCGTGCTTGCCCTCGTTGAAGGCGCGCTCGTCCGCAGCACGCCCGGCCGCATTTTTACGCTCGGCGTGCTGGCCGCGATCCCGGAGATGGCGGCGCCCGCGAAAGCCGCGGGCATCGGCGCGGCGGCGGCGCACGGCGGCATGCTGGCCAAGACCACGGGCCTTGCCGTGCTGGTCGCCTGGATCTCCGGCCTGGCTTCCGCCGCGCTGGTCTTGCGCGCCAACCTCGATCAATCACGGACGCCCCGCGAGCGCCGCGGGGTCGTGAAGATCACGTGCGTCGTGTTTTTCAGCGCGTTCGGTTTTCTGGCGGCTTTATATGGGTTGCGGGAGGCCGCGTTTCGCTGGTGGGAAACGCGCGCGGTTCTGGCTGGCGTCTGCCAGGTCCTCACTCTGGCGGGGGCCGTGGGCTGGATCGTGTTTCTCCCGCGTGCCATGCGCGGCATGAGAGCGCTGCGTTCGGCGGAGCGGCGGGCTCGTCCTGAATCTTTCCGCGATCCGGTGGATCAAGCCGGATCCTCCGCGAGCGAATACCGCAGCCGATGGACGCTGCTCGGCGTTCCCCTGATGCGCATCCGGTTTTCGTCGCCTGATGAGCACGAACCGCCCGTATTCGCGTGGTTCGCCGGAGGAGACCGCGCGTATGGCCTGATTGCGGCCTGGGGCGGCTGCGCGGTCGCGCCGATTGCCTTCGGAGCCATTTCCGCGGGCTTCCTGGCCATCGGTTCGCTGGGCATCGGTGTGATTTCATACAGCACGGTGGGAATCGGGGTGCTCGCGATCGGCGCCGCGTCGATCGGCGTGAAGGCGTTCGCCTGGCTTTCCGCCCTCGGCTGGGAAACCGCGCAAAGCGGCGGTTTTGCGATCGCCCGCATCGCGGCCGAGGGGCCGATCGCGTTTGCCCGCCACGCCAACGATCCGGTCGCCCGCGAGCTTTTCGCCCACCCGCACGCCGAGCGAAATCAGATGATCCTCCTCATCGGGATCTCGCTCCTGGCGCTGATGTTTGTGGCCCTTTACGCCAATGCCGTGCGCCGCCGCCTCGGCGGCCGCTCGTAGCCTCCCCGGAAGAGCAGGGATTCAGGAGACCAGGTCAACTTTTCGACGCCTTCCCGGAGGCGATAAATAGTATCGGAAAACGGGACCGAATGGATCATATATTGATTCCGGACCATCGTTATTCGGAGAATTGGCCAGCGGCGGAATCGGCCGCGGGTTTCCCCGCCGTTGACCGAGGACAAGCGCCACGAGGAGGGCAAGGCGTTGGGGTGTTCCGTTTGATGTGGATGAAGTTTCCTTCCCTTGGAGAAGGGGTGACGCTCGGGAAGCTGGCCAGTGACGACCTCCATTTTGGCACGCTGCCGTGCCATGGTTGGCTTGCGGGGTTCACTTCGCCCTCCACGGCGCGAGGGAGGCAAGAAGGTGAGAAATATGTAAAACCGTCATGTGAGGCTGTGAGGGTTTCCAAGAGGTAAAACGCCGCAATTCGCGCGGCGCGCCATGCGACTCCCGAAAAATAGCCGCTTGCATTCGAGCAATCCAACAACAACGTCCCGCTCGTCGAGCCAGTCGCAAGTTGTCCCTCAAGACCCTGCTGAACGCATCTGGCTCCCTTCGGGCGATTCTTCGATGAGAGACCGTCAGAGGTCTCAAACTCATCGAATCAATCAGAGAACGCCGCATGGCGCCGTCGATCAGCAGCGATCGCGCCGAGGCGTTCCCTCCCAGTCCGAAAACACCATCTGTGCCGACCGCATCGCGGCCGGCGCTCCCTGCTGCAAGCCCATCTTCGCGCGCGGCTGTCTCATGAATACCGACACACCTGTCACGTTTGCCTCGCTCAAACTCGCCGAGCCCATTCTTCGCGCGCTCGCCGACAAGAATTACACGCATCCTTCGCCCATCCAGGCGCAAGCGATCCCGCACCTCATGGAAGGGCGCGACCTCCTCGGCGTCGCCCAGACCGGCACGGGCAAGACCGCGGCGTTCTCGCTGCCGATCCTGCACCGGCTCGCGGCCGCGCCAAAGGCGCCCTCGCCCGGGCGCCCTCGCGTGCTCATCCTCACGCCCACGCGTGAACTCGCCGCCCAGATCGGCGAAAACATCGCGCTCTACGGACGCAACCTCCGCCTGCGCCACACGGTGATCTTCGGGGGCGTCGGCCAGCAGCCACAGATCAACGCCTTGCGTGCCGGCGTCGAGATCGTGGTCGCGACGCCCGGTCGTTTGCTCGATCTCTACGAGCAACGCTACATCGACCTCAGCCAGGTCGAGGTGTTCGTCCTCGACGAAGCGGATCGGATGCTCGACATGGGCTTCGCGCCGGACGTGCGCCGCGTCATCGCGAAGCTTCCGCGCCAGCGCCAGTCGCTGCTGTTTTCCGCCACGATGCCGGCCGAGATTGGCGACATCGCGCGCGGCCTCCTCGATCATCCCGTGCACGTCTCCGTCGCGCCGGCGGCCACGACGGTCGAGCGCGTCGAGCAGCGCGTCTGCCACGTGAACAAAAACGACAAGCACCGCCTGCTCGTGCACCTGCTCGGCGAGAATCCGGATGGGCTTGCCCTGATTTTCCTCCGCACCAAGCACGGCGCGAACCGCCTGGCCGAACGCCTCAGCCGCGACGGCATTCGCGCCGCCGCGATCCATGGCAACAAGTCGCAATCCGCCCGCACGCGCGCGCTCGACGAGTTTCGCGCGGGTCGCATGCGCGTGCTCGTGGCGACCGACATCGCCGCCCGCGGCATCGACGTGAAAGGCATCTCGCTGGTGGTGAACTTCGACATCCCGAACGAGCCCGAGTCCTACGTGCACCGCATCGGCCGCACGGCCCGCGCGGGCGCCGAGGGGCTCGCGATCTCGCTTTGCGATCCGACCGAGCGCGCGTTCCTGCGCGACATCCAGCGGCTCATCCGCCAGGAGATCGCCGTGCACGCGAGCCATCCGTTCGCGGGCGCCGCTCCCGAATATCACGAGCCCGAGCCGCGCCGCCAGCAACCGCGGCAAAACCGGCGCCCGCAGAAGCATCGCCCGCAATCTGCCTCGCGCCAGTCGGGCGGCGGCGCGGACACCTCGCGGACGACGGCCCCTCATCCGGCTGCGCCCGCCGCGTCCGCCCAGCCGGCGGCCCCGAAGAGACGCGGTTTGTTTGGATTTCGCGGCCGGCGGTAGCGCGGGCGTCTGATCTCCGAAACTAACGCCTGTCTCCCGTCCCCTGGGCAACGTGGTCCCGCCCCTTCCGGGGCGGGCTACGGCTGCGATTCGGCCCAGAGCCGCTCGGGGTACTCCCCGGCGTCGATCAGTATCCGCAGAGCGGATACGACGCGCGGCTTGTCGTCGCGATGCGTGACGCCGAACCACGTGGCGCGCACGGGCAGGACCTCCACCCGCGCGAGGCCGGATTGCATGCCCTCGGCGACCGACGCCGGGAGGTAGCATTCCGATTTCAACTCCGTCCCGCGCGCGCGCAGGAAGCGCTGAAACGCGTCATCCAGGAGCGCGAAGACGGCGGGCGTGAAACCCCAGCAGTTCATCGAGACCACGGTGTCCGCGGGAAGCCGCAGCTCGCCGCCTCCAGCCGCGCGGGCGCGCCCCGTCCCCCCGTCCGCGGCCTCGATCGCCGTCATCTCCTCGATGCCCTCGAGCATCCCGTTTGTATCCACTTTGCAAATACCGCGCGAAACCGAGCCGTGTTCGGAGAGCGTGTCGGCCAGCCGGTAGCCGGCCATCGCGAGGCGCGCCGCCGCGCCCGGCTCGCGCGCGATTCCGCCCTCGCGCTTGAAGAAGGCGGCGAGCCGGGTGAAGGCGTCGCGGCCGTAGAAATCGTCGGCGTTGATCGCGGCGAATGGAGCCGTCACCGCCCCGCGCGCGCACCACACCGCATGCGCGGTTCCCCAGGGTTTCTCGCGCCCGGCCGGCGGGGCGAAGCCGGCGGGAAGCGAGTCGAGCTCCTGAAACACATATTCGACCGGGGTCCGGGCCTCGAAGCGGCGGCCGACGCGCTCGCGAAAGCTCTGCTCGAAATCGCGCCGGATGACGAACACGATGCGGTCGAAGCCCGCGCGCAGGGCGTCGTAAACCGAGTAGTCGAGCAAGGTCTCGCCGCCGGGGCCGAAGGGCTCGATCTGCTTGAGCCCGCCAAAGCGGCTGCCCATGCCGGCGGCCATCACAAGCAGGGTGGGTGCGTGATGTTTCATGTCGTTGTTTTTCAACCACGCGCCGGAAACGCGCGCGTTCGTCGCGGCGAAGCGATCGATGCCGTCAGGTATCGCGGCGGGCCCGTGGATTGAAAAGACTCAACCTCCCGCGGGTCGATTTCGCGCCACCGCCGCCCGGGCGCTACTCGTCCTCGGAGAAACGGCAGAGCGCGCGCGCCGGCACGCCGGCCTCGCGCAGGCGCCGCGAGCCGCCCAGTTCGGGGAGATCGATGACGGCGACGACTTCCTCGACCTCGCCGCCGAGCCGCCGGAAAAGAGAAACGGCCGCGAGGAGCGTTCCGCCGGTGGCGATCAGGTCGTCGATGATCAGGATGCGATCGCCCCGCTCACAGGCGTCGGCATGCACCTCGATCGTGGCGCTGCCGTATTCGAGATCGTAGTCGGCCGAGACCGTGGCGCGCGGGAGTTTTCCTTTCTTCCGGATCATCGTGAAGGGAAGCCCGAGCCGGCAGGCGACCGCGCCGCCAATGACGAAGCCGCGCGCATCGACCGCGGCGACGATATCGACACGGCCGCCGGTGTGGCGTTCGGCCACGCCTTCGACCACGAGCGGAAGGCCGTCGCGATCCTGAAAAAGCGTGGTCACGTCGCGGAAGTTGACTCCGGGCTTGGGCCAGTTGCGGACGGTGCGGATGCGCCGTTTGATTTCGTTTTCGAGATCCATGGGGCGGAGGAGATCTGAAGTTTCGCGAGGCGGCGCGCAACGGACAAAATCGCAGCGCGCGCCCGCTGCGGCCGCGACTCCATCGGCGACGACGGCCGCCGCCGCGCCCGTCACTTCCCCGAATACCAGAAGGAGCGCCGCCAGTTGTGGCGGCGCAGCCGCGCAAGCAGGTCCGGAGAAAGGTCGCGCAACTCCGAGACGGAGCAATTCAACGCGGCCTGCGTGGCGTTGCGCATCCCCGGAATCACCGTGCAGACCGCGGGGTGCGCGAGCACGAACTTCAGCGCCACCTGCGGCAGCGTGAAATCGGTCGAGCGAAGATCCTCGCGGACCGCCTCCACGCGGCGCACGACGCGGGCGAGGCGGTCGCCGGCGAAAAAGTTGCGCCGGAAATCGCCGTCGCCGAACGTGGTGTTCTCCGTGAACTTTCCGGTCAGCGAGCCTTCGTCGAACGGCACCCGCACGATCACGGCCACGCCGTGTTCCTGCGCCACGTCGAGCAGCTCGGCGGCCGGTTCCTGCTCGAAGATGTTGTAGATCAACTGCACCGAATCGACCCAGCCGCCGCGGATGAGATCGACGACGCAGTTCTGGTCGTGCTCCGGCGTGGAGACGCCGATCCAGCGGATCAGGCCCTCGGACTGCATTTTCCGCAGCGCGGCGAGCGGCCTGGGATCGCGGTTCCACGCGCGCGTCCACGTGTGGAGCTGGAGGAGATCGACGCGCGAGACGCCGAGCATCCTGCACCGCTCTTCGACGTTCGCGCGCAGAAAGGATTCGGAGTAGCGCTCGTCCGCCTTGCAATGGGGCGATGGCGGCCAGACTCCCGGCGCGGGCGGTGTCTTGGTCGCGACGATCACGCTGTCGCGCGCCTTCCGCGCCTCGAGGACGGATGCGATGATGCGTTCGCTGCGCCCGTTGCCATACCCGGCGGCGGTGTCGATGAAGTTCACCCCGAGATCCAGCGCCCGCTGCAGCGCCGCGATCGAGTCGCCCTCGGCTTGGGCGCCCCAGCTCCCTCCGATCGCCCATCCTCCGAAGCCGATCTCGGACACCGTCACACCTGTCTTGCCAAACGCCCGCTGTTTCATTCCGCGCAGTATCGGCGCTGCAAACCCTTTCGGAAACCACCAACTCGCAAAAGTTGCGCGACGAAGCCCGGGCTCGCGGCCGAAACCAAAAGCCAGAAGGGTGTCTCGTACGTTACAGAATTCTGGCCTCGGCGATCGGCGGGATGGCGAGAGGTTTTCGAATTCCCGATCCGCAGCCTTGAGCATTCGCAGGAATCGCTCTATCAGCATCTCACTGTTCGAGATGAAAGGATTCCAGAAAGCCTATTTGCGTGCTCTTGGGAAAGCCCTCGAGCCGACGGTGATCGTCGGCAAGGGTGGACTCACCCCCGAGGTGATGGGCGAGGTTTACCGCGCCTTCGACCGCCAGGAGCTGATCAAAGTAAAATTCACGGCCTTCAAATTGAAGGACGAGAAGGACGAGATGGCAGAGAACATCGCCTTGCAGACGGATGCGTTCATGGCCGGCATGGTCGGCCACACCGCGCTCTTCTACAAGGAATCCCCCGACCCGAAGCGGCGGAGGATTTCGGTGCCTGCCGCTCCCGAGGAGGAGTTGGTCGGCGCGGGAGGCGGCAAGTCGCTTCAGCGCGTCGCCGGCAAGTAAAGCGGCGCATAGCGCTCCCGCAGGTAGCGCATCAGGTGGGCGGGCGCGAGTTCGGCGCCCGTCACTTTTTGGACGAGTTCCCGCGTATCGTAGCGGCGTCCGTGGCTGTGCACTTCGCGGCGCAGCCAGGACAGCAGGCCGTTGAAGTCTCCCCCGGCAAACGCATCTTCGAGGCCGGGCATGGCGTCGAGGGCGGCGTGCCAGAACTGCGCCGCGATCATGTTTCCAAGGCAGTAGCTGGGAAAGTAACCGAAGGCCCCGCCCGACCAATGCACATCCTGGAGCACCCCGACGGCGTCCGATTCCGGCGTGAGGCCGAGGAGTTCGCGCGAGAGTTCGTTCCACGCGGCGGGCAGATCCGCGATGGAAAGCCCGCCCGAGAAAAGACGCCGCTCCAGCTCGAAGCGGAGCATGATGTGGAGGTTGTAGGTGACCTCGTCCGACTCCACCCGGATGGGCTCGAGCGCGACCGTGTTGATTGCGAGATAGATGTCGTCGGAAGACCATCCGCCGAGCCGGGCGGAAAATTTCTCGCGAAACGCCGGCTCGAAATGCGTCCAGAAGGCGCGGCTGCGCGCGACCTGATTTTCCCAGAGGCGGCTTTGCGACTCGTGAATGGCCATGCCGACCGCCTTGCCAAGCGGCGTGCCGATGTGCTCGAGCGGCAGGCCCTGCTCGTAAAGTCCGTGCCCGGCCTCGTGGACCGCGCTGAAGAGCGAACTCAGCGGATCGTCCTCGAAAAAGCGTGTCGTCAGCCGCGTGTCCGCGGCGTCGCCGGAGCAGAACGGATGCACGGCGACGTCGATCCGCCCGCGTTCGAAATCGAAGCCGATCGCGCGCGTGACCTCGCGCAGAAACGCATCCTGGGCCGCGACCGGAAAACCTTTCATCTCGGTCCGCCGCGACGTCACGCCGGCGCCGACAATTTCCCGGACAAACGGCACGAGTTCCGCGCGAAGCCCGTCGAAAAGCCGGGTGACGTCCGCCTCGGTCAGGCCGGGATCGTGTTTGTCGAGCAGGTAGTCGTAAGGGCGATCCTCGAAGCCCTGATAGGCGGCTTCCTGTTTCGCCATGTCGATCTGGCGGGAGAGAAACGGCGCGAAAGCCGTGTAATCGGATCGTTCCCTCGCCAGCTTCCAGGCGTGAAAGGCTTCGCTGTCGAGCGCGGCCCGGGCGGCCACGAACGCCGTGGGGAGCCGCGTCTCGCGGTCGAAATCGCGCCGGGCTTCGCGAGCGACGATTTGTTGCGATGCAGCAAGTTTCGCCAGTTCCGCTTCCAACAGCGCAAGGGCCTCGCCGATCGCGGGATCGGTCGCCGCCTGATGGCGCAGCTCCGCGAGCGCCGCGCTTTGTTCGCCGCGCCGCCCGTGGGAGGCGGGCGGAAGGTTCACCTGTTCATCCCACTGAAGAAGGTCGAAGGCGGAGCCGATCACGTCGGCCCGCTTCAACAGCCGCACGAGATTCTCGTAGGGAGTTTCGAGCATGGAGACACGTTCAAGGGATGACTTTGCCGTTGCAAGCGACTCATGGGGAACAACCAAGCGAAATCCGGTTCCCATCCTTCCACTTCGTGTTCCTCGCGCCAACGGCAAGTTTGCTGTTGCCTCGGGGGGCGCGATTTCCCTCTTTCGCCCGCTTATTGCCGTCGCAAGGCGGCTCTACGAACAAGAAAGACCATGAAAACCAAGCATAACATCCGCAGCCTTTTTCGCAGCATCGGCGCCACCGTCGCCGGCGCCTTGCTCTTGGGCGCATCCGCCCGCGCCGACGTCATCGAGACGGCGGGCGGTTCCGTCATCCAGGGCCGGGTCGTCTCGACCGATGATGGCGTCGTCAAAATCGAGACCGACTTCGCCGGCGTGATCGAGGTGAAGCAGTCCGAGGTGAGATCGCTCGTCACGGACAGCCCGGTCTTCGTGCAGCTCGACGACGGCAACACCGTCCAGGGCCGCATCGAGAAATCGGGCCGCGCGCTGCGCGTCACCGGAACGTCCGGCTCGATGGAGACCGAGACCGACGCCATCGCGCACATCTGGCACGCCGGAGAGAAGAGCCCGGCCGAGCGCGCGGCGGATCTGCTTCGCCGCCGCTGGACCTACGAGGCCGCCCTCGACCTGAACAGCAAACAGGGCAATGCCGACCGCTTCTACTTCGGCGCCTCGGCCAAGGCCACGCTGCAAGGCGAGAGCGACCGCCTCTTTTTCTACGGCGCCTACGCGCAGGCCGACGACAACGGCGAGACCTCCCAGGACGAGGGCAAGGCCGGCGGCGACTACTCGAACTTTTTCTCGGAAAAGTGGTCCTGGTACGTCCGCACCGAACTCGCCTTCGACAAGATCAGGGACCTCGACCTGCGCTCGCAGAGCGGTTTCGGTATCGGCTACACCGCGATCAAGAAGGAACAGCAGAGCCTCGAGCTGCGCGGTGGTCTCAGCTACCGCTTCGAGAACTACGGCGCGGGCGAGGACTTCGACTCCGCGGGCCTCGATCTCGGCCTGCTCCACAGCTACATCTTCAGTTGGGGCAAGTTGTCCAACTCGCTGACCTACACGCCCGCCTTTAGCGACTTCGGCAACTTCGTCGTCGTGCACGAGTCCGCCCTCGAGCTGCCGCTTCTGGCCGGCCAGTCCTGGAAGCTGCGCCTCGGCCTGAAGAACGACTACACGAGCGAGCCGCCCGAAGGCCTGAAAAAGCACGACTGGAGTTACTTCACCCAGCTCGTCTTCTCCTGGCAGTAAGCGCGTCGCAAACGTCGCCGGACCCGCTCCGGATTTCGAAAACGCCTGTCCCTCGCGGGGCGGGCGTTTTCGTTTTCCCGGGATTGGGTCACAGGGGACACCGAGGACGCGCGGAGAGCAGCGGGATGGGCGGCGCCGCCTGCGCTCTCGAATGGCCGCCGGTCGATGCTCGCCGGCGCCCCTGCGGACGGTCAGTTGACGCCCGGAAACGAAACCGACGGAGCCTCCTCGACCGCTTCCTCCGGGAGTGGAAGCCGGGCGCGCAACGAGGCGGCGCGGCCGGCCCAGATGCCCGCCGGGTTCAAGGCGTCGAGCTTGTCGAGATAGCCACGCGCTTTTTCGTGGTCGCCGGAAGCGTCGGCGCCGGCCGCGAGGTGAAACAATGCCTCCAGCCTCAGGCTCTCCGGCGCGCGGGCGTCGTCGGCAAGCGCTTCGAGCGCGCTTGCGCCCTCGGCGGCGTTGTCCGACTGGAGCGCCGCAATGCCCTGCCCGAGTCGCGCGCGGGCGGCGAGGGCGGGCTCGGTCAGCGACCGGGTCGCCTCCGCGTATTGCCGGGCGGCCTGCGCATACTCGCGATGGGTGTAAGACTCGTCGGCCACAGCGAGGAGGGCGGCTCCGGCGAGCGGATGGCCCGGATGCTCGCTCGCAAATGCGAGGCGCTCTTCCGTGGTCGTTGCCTGGCCATAGGCCTCGCGGGTGTTCGATTCCCGGCTCGCCTGCGCGTATTTCCACACTTCGCGCCCGACGATCACGAGCAGGACGACAATGATGAGGCCGAGGACGACCGCGCGGTTCTGCTGCCAGTAGGCGAAGAGGCGATCTTCGATCGTGGGCCCGGTCTGCGAATCCTCCGAGGCGACCAGATTCCGGTCGTCGGATTTCGCGGTTTTTTTGGCGGGTGAAGTCTTGTCGGTCATGTGATAAGTCCGCTCGACGCCGCGGGGTTGCGCGCGCCGGCATGGGAGAGGAAGACGCTTAGCAGCCCCCGGAGGGGTTTAAAGGCGAAAAAAAGCGCATTTCGCCGCGCCGCGGCCGGATCAGTCGAAGACGACGGTCTTGTTGTTATAGACAAGGATCCGGTTTTCCAGATGCCAGCGCACGGCCTGGGCGAGGACGAGTTTCTCGAGATCGCGCCCTTTGCGGATCATGTCCTCGGCGCCATGCCGGTGCGTCACGCGCGTCACGTCCTGGGCGATGATCGGCCCGTCATCGAGCACGGCCGTGGCGTAGTGCGCGGTCGCGCCGATGAGTTTCACCCCGCGCGCGTGCGCCTGATGGTAGGGCCGCCCGCCCGCGAAGGCGGGGAGGAAGGAATGGTGGATGTTGATCACCGGGACTCCGACCTTCTCGAGAAACGCGTCGGACAACACCTGCATGTAGCGGGCGAGGACCACGAGCTGCGTCCTGGCGGCGCGCGCGATCGCGAGCTGCTTTTGCTCGGAGATGTCCTTCGTCTCCGCCCGCACCGCGGTGTGATAAAACGGCAGCCCGTAGTTTCTCGAGACTTCCTCGAGGTCGCGGTGGTTGGAAACGACACCGACGATCTCGCCCGGAAACTCGCCCGCCTTGAAACGCAGGACGAGGTCGTGAAAACAGTGGCTGGCCTTCGAAACCATGAGCAGCACGCGCGCGCGGTCCGCGGAGGACGCGACGCGCGCCTGCATCCCCAGGGTGAGGGCAAAGCTCTCGAACGCGGCCGCTTCCCCGCGCGCGCCGGCTCCGGGGGCGGGAGCCCATTCGACGCGTTGGAAAAACACGCCCACCTCCTGGTCGCGATGCTGGTCGGCGTGGATGATGTTTCCCCCGCGCTCGAAGATCCATCCGGCCACGCGCGCCACCAGCCCCGGCTGATCGGGACCGTGCAGGAGGGCGACGAGACTCATCGGAGGAATCTCCGATGGAAGGATGAAGGGTGAACGGCGAGGAGTGAGATCAAAGGATCACGCTTCTCCCTTCAGGATTCACTCTTCACCGTGTTGCCGGCGAACGACTGGAGCGAGCGCGCGGTGAGCCGCTTCTGGCGGATCGCCTTGATGCCGTTGAGCGCGGCGTAGGCGCCGGTGATCGTCGTCATGATGCAGACGTTGTGCGCGTAGGCGGCGGAGCGGATGACGTTTTCGTCGCGCCGCGGGACCATGCCCGAGGGCGTGTTGATGATCATCTGGATTTTCCCGTTCTTGATCATGTCGACGACCGTTGGGCGGCCTTCGTCGATCTTGAAGAGCCGGTTCACGCGGACGCCGTTTTCGGCCAGGCTCTGGGCCGTGCCGCTGGTCGAGTAGATCGCGAAGCCAAGGCTCTCGAGCTGCCGGGCGAGATCGACCGCGCGGGGCTTGTCGGCGTCCTTCACGCTGAGGAAGACGTTGCCCGTCGTCGGCAGGGCCGGGCGGGCCGCCATCTGGCTCTTTGCGTAGGCGATGCCGAGGTCGTCGTCGAGGCCCATGACTTCGCCGGTGGAGCGCATCTCTGGTCCGAGGGCGATCGAGGCTCCCGGGAAACGCACGAACGGGAAGACCGCCTCCTTCACGCACCAGTGCCGCGGACGAATCTCCTGGGTGAAACCGATCTCCTGGAGCGTCGCGCCGGCCATGATCTTGGCCGCGTACTTCGCGAGCGGGACGCCGATCGCCTTGCTGACAAACGGCACCGTGCGCGAGGCGCGCGGGTTGACCTCGAGGACGTAAAGCTCGTCGTCCTTGATCGCGAACTGGATGTTCATCAGCCCGACCACCTTCAACTCGCGGGCGAGCGCGTGGGTGGCCTCGCGGACCGTTTGCAGGATCGCCGGGCCGAGCGTGTGCGGCGGCATCACCATCGCGGCGTCGCCGCTGTGCACGCCGGCGAACTCGATGTGCTCGAGCATGCCGCCGATCACGGTGGTTTTTCCATCGCTGATGCAATCGACATCGAGCTCGATCGCGTCCTCGAGGAAGTCGTCGATCAGAACGGGCTTGTCCGGGACGACATCGAAGGCCTGGCGGACGACGCCCTTGAACTCCTCTTCGCTGTAAACGATGAACATGCCGCGCCCGCCCAGCACGAAGGAGGGGCGCAGGAGCACCGGAAAGCCGATCTCGTGGGCGAAGCGCAGGGCGTCCGCCTCGTTGAGCGCGGTGCGGTTCGCGGGCTGTTTGAGGCCGAGTTTGTTCAGGATGGCGGCGAAGAGCTTCCGGTCCTCGGCCGTGTCGATGCTTTCGGGCGAGGTGCCGATGATGTTGACCCCATGGGCCTTCAACGCGGTGGCGAGATTGAGCGGCGTCTGTCCGCCGAACTGCACGATCGCGCCGGAGCAGCGTTCCTGTTCGTAGATCTCGATCACATCCTCGAGCGTGAGCGGCTCGAAGTAGAGCCGGTCGCTGGTGTCGTAATCGGTCGAGACGGTCTCGGG
>CAZFCY010000098.1:17593-18438 GCA_964517665.1 uncultured Opitutaceae bacterium
AGTCAAACTCGATTCCCTGGCCGATACGGTTCGGGCCGCCGCCGAGGATCATGATCTTGCGGCGGTCGCTGGGGATGACCTCGTTTTCGTCGCCGTAGCTCGAATAGTAGTAAGGCGTCTTCGCCTCGAATTCCGCGGCGCAGGTGTCGACGAGGCGGAAAACGGTCTTCACGCCGAGCGAGCGGCGTTTCTTGCGCACATCCGCGATGGTCGCCTTCAAGAGATGCGCGAGTTGCGGATCGCTGAATCCGAATTGCTTGGCCCGGCGCATGGCGGGCGCGCCGATGGTGGCGAGGTCGAGCTTGCGCAGCTCCTCTTCCATCTCGTGGATCTCGAAGAGCTGTTGCAGGAACCAGGGGTCGATCGCGGTGATTTCGTTCACCTGCGCCGGCGTGAGGCCGGCCCGGAAGGCGTGGCGGATGTGGAAAATGCGCTCGGCGTTCGGCCGCGCGAGCCGGGCCTTGATGACCGACAGCTCCGGCGGCGTGTCCTCGCCGTGCTTGCCGCCGCCGAAACCCTGCGCGCCGATCTCCAGCGAGCGCAGCGCCTTCTGGATCGATTCCTTGAAGGTGCGTCCGATGGCCATGGCCTCGCCGACCGATTTCATGGAGGAGGTGAGCGTCGGATCCGCGCCGGGAAACTTTTCGAAGGTGAAGCGCGGGATCTTCGTCACGACGTAATCGATCGTCGGCTCGAAGCTGGCCGGCGTTTCCCGGGTGATGTCGTTCTGGATCTCGTCGAGGCTGTAACCGACCGCGAGCTTCGCCGCGATTTTCGCGATGGGGAAACCTGTCGCCTTCGACGCGAGCGCCGAGCTGCGCGAGACGCGCGGGTTCATCTCGATC
>CAZFCY010000099.1:0-3081 GCA_964517665.1 uncultured Opitutaceae bacterium
GGTTTGGCTTTGGCGCTTCTGGCGTCGTGGCGTTTTTGCGGAGTTGCAGGTTGTCGCGCCTCCGGCTGGCAGGTCGTGGCTTGCGCGTCCGCGCTTCGGGCGATCTCGAGTCGGGGATTGACCGTTTTTTCATCCGGGACGGCGGGACAATGCTCACGCGGTTGGGGGTTTTGCGGTTAACCACCTGGGGGGACGCGACGATAGAGGCCATGAAGCTTCCGAGCAGGATCTCCCCTCTTCATGTCGATGAAATCACCCGGACCTTGCGCGCGCGCGCGCCGGAGCGCCGCACTTTTCTGCGCCGCCTCGCTCGCGCTTTTGTGCCCGCGTGCGGTCGCGGATTCCGAAGGCGGCCCGGCGCCTTCCGTCGCGCGGGCTGCGCCGCCGATCGTCGATCTCCCGACCTTTTGGACCGAGGGGTTGAGGGAGACGGAGCGGCCGATCGATCTCGAGTTCATCGTGCTCTATCACGATCCATCGTGGGGCAATCTGTGGATCGAATTCAACGGCGAGCCCGGCTACCTGCCTTGCGCCACGCCGATGCCGTTTCAGGCCTTCGACCGTGTCCGCATCGAGGGGAAGGTCACGCCCGCGCGGGGGCTGCGCGCGGAGGATCTCCGCATCCAGATTCTGGATCGCGGGCTCGACATCGAGCCTCTCGCCGCGACCGGAAACCTGGGCGACGCGGATCGCTTCAAGGCGCGGCTGGTTGAGATCGAGGGTCTCTTCGATCGACAGCGCATCGAGGACAATCACGTGCTGCTCGACGTCGTGGCCGGGGGCCATCGCGTCCATGTTTACCTTCATGAATCGTCGCCCCGGATGTTCGACTTTCCCGATGGCGCGATCCTGCGCCTGACGGGTGTTTACAACGCGCGGCTCGATCCGCTCACCGAGGCGGTCGAGATCGACTTGTGGGTTTCCGACCGGAGCCGCGCGCGGGTCGTCGGCCGGCTCGCGGACGACCCGCGCTTCGCGCTTCCACTCACGCCCATCGGCGATCTGTTGCAACAGCACCTGGAGTCGCGCCGCTCCACGCGCATCGCCGGGGTGGTCAGGCGCTTCACTCCGGGCAGGCAGCTCGTGCTCGAGGACGCCACGGGGCAGGTCATCGTGCGGGCGCTCCAGCACCTTGCGATCGGCAACGGCGATTTTGTCGAGGCGGTGGGCGTGCCGTTTGCGGGAGGCGCGGAGTGGCTGCTGAAGGACGCGGTCGTCCGTCGCGCGAAACCCGATGTGGCCGCGCAGATCGACGAGGCGTTGTCCGCGCCGGATCGTCGTTTGCGCATCGCGGCGCAGGCGCTGAGGCTTTCCCCGCGGGAGGCGGCGCGCGGGCTTCCCGTGGAGTTGACGGGCGTGGTCACATGGTCGCACCCGACGGCGCGCATGCTCTGGCTGCACGACACGAGCGGAAGCATCCTCGTGCACATGGGCGGCGTGGCCGATTCGGTTCTTTTGAAGATCGGTTCGGGCCTTCGCATCAGCGGCACGACCCTGCAGGGGCCCTTCGCGCCGGAGGCGCAGGCCACGCGTTTCGAGACGTGGGGCGCGGCGCTTCTGCCGGAGCCCGGCGAGGTCTCGCTCGAGCAGGCGATGACGGGCCGGGAGGAGGGCAAACGCATCACTTTGCGGGGGCACGTGCGCAGCGTCGAGCGGAAGGAGGAGTTCGTTCACCTGCGGCTCAGCGCCACGAGCGGGGAATTCTCGGCGCGGGTGCCGACGGGAGACGATCTGAGCGCGCTGGACGGGGCGATCGTCGCGGTCGACGGCATCTGCCACGCGCTGGCGAACGACCGGCGGCAGCTCATCGGCGTGGAATTGTGGGTGGGCAACAGCGAGGACATCCGCGTCGATCAGGCGGCGCCGGCGGATCCGTTCGCGTTTCCACTCCGGAGCGTGGCGGCGTTGCGCGAATTCAGCGGAAGATCCGAGTCCGAATATTGGGCGCGCGTGCGCGGCGTGGTCACGTATCACGCGCCCGGCCGCTACGCCTTCCTCGAGGACGAGGGCGCGGGCGTGATGATTCTCAGCGAATACGACAAACCGCTCGCGCCCGGCCAGGTGATCGAGGCGGCGGGACTTCCCGGCTGGAGCGACAACCGGCTCGTCCTGCGCGAATCGCAGATCCGCGCGACAGACACGCGCAACCAGCTCGCGCCCGTGCCGCTGCCGTCCCATTCGACGGCGGCCGACGAGTTCGACAGCCGGCTGGTGACGACGCGCGGAAAGTTGATCGACGTCGCGGCGCGCCCGGGCAATTGCACGCTCACGCTCCAGGGCGAGGACGCGATTTTTTCCGCGTTGCTCGCGACCGATGGCGCGCCGCTGCCCGACGCGAAGCTGAAGCCGGGTTCGGAACTCGAAGTCGCGGGCGTCTACGAAGTGCTGCGCGACGAACGCCGGCGCGCGCAAAGCTTCCGCATCCTGTTGCGCGACGCCTCCGACATCGCCGTGACGCGCGAAGCCTCGTGGTGGACGCCGGGCCGCGCCTTCGCCGTCACCGCGATTCTCGGCGGCGGCATCCTCGCCGGCCTGCTCTGGGTCGGCGCCTTGCGCCAGCGCGTGAAACGGCAGACGCAGCAAATCCGCGCGCAACTCGTGAAGGAGGCCAGCCTCGAGGCGCACAACAGCGCGATCGTCTCCAACGCGAGCGACTTCATCTTCACCGCGGACCTCGACGGCCGGTTGCTCGCCGTCAACCCGGCCGGCGAACGGATCTCCGGATACACGGGGCAGGAGGCGCGCGCGTTGCGCTTGCGCGAGCTGTTCGCCTCGGCCGGCGCGCTCGCCGAGATCGACCGGCTGCCCGTCGATTTCGCGGCGGGCCATTTCGGCGGCCGGCGTTTCGAAACGCAAATGCTCACCCGCGACGGGCGCGCGGTCTGGGTGGACGTCAGCGCGCGATTGCTCGCGGAAAACGGAAGGCCCGCGTATCTCTTCGGCGTCGTCCGCGACATGAGCGAGCGCAAGGAAATCGAGGAGGAACTCAAGCGCGCGCGAGACGCCGCGGAGCAGAACACGAAGGCCAAGAGCGCGTTTCTCGCCAACATGAGCCACGAGCTGCGGACGCCGCTGAACGCC
>CAZFCY010000099.1:3091-18268 GCA_964517665.1 uncultured Opitutaceae bacterium
CCGCCGGCCGCGACGAACTGAGCGACCTCGCCTCGTCCTTCAACGTCATGGCCGCGCGCCTCGAACGCTTCACCGCCGACGTCGATGCGGCCCGGGCCGAGGCCGAGGCCGCCAACCGGACCAAGAGCGAGTTTCTCGCCAACATGAGCCACGAGATCCGCACGCCGATGAACGGCGTGATCGGCATGAGCAACCTCCTCCTCGACACCGCGCTCGAGGAGGACCAGCGCGAGTTTGCCGAGACGATCCGCAACAGCGCCGAAGCCCTCCTCGCGGTGCTCAACGACATCCTCGACTTCTCCAAGATCGAGGCGGGCAAACTCCATTTCGAGACCCTCGACTTCGACCTGATCGAGTGCGTGGACGATTCGCTCGACCTGCTCGCCGCGCGCGCCGCCGCGAAGCGGCTCGAACTCGCGGCCTTCCTGCCGTCGCGCCTGCCGCGCAGGCTGCGCGGCGATCCCGGCCGGCTGCGCCAGGTCTTGCTCAACCTGCTCGGCAACGCCGTCAAGTTCACCGAGGAAGGGGAGATCGTGGTCGAGGCGTCGATCCTCGAGGAGACCGCCGCGCACGCGCGCCTGCGCTTCGAGGTGCGCGACACCGGCATCGGCATGACCGGCGAGCAGCGCGCGCTCCTCTTCCAGCCGTTCACCCAGGCCGACGCATCGACCACGCGCCGCTTCGGCGGCACCGGCCTCGGGCTCGCCATCAGCAAGCAGATCGTCGAGCTGATGCGCGGCCGCATCGGCGTGGACGCGCGCGAAGGCGGCGGCTCCGTCTTCTGGTTCGAAGTCTGCCTCGAGAAACAACCCGCGGGCGCGGCCGGGCCGGAACCGATCGCGATGGAAAAACTCGCGGGCCTGCGCGTGCTCGCGGTGGACGACCATGGGACGAACCTGCGATTGATCCATTACTACACCGCCGCGTGGGACATGCGCTGCGACACCGCCTCCTCGGGCGACGCCGCGCTCGCGGCCGCCCGGCAGGCGGAGGACGACGGCGATCCCTACCGCCTCATCCTCCTCGACCTGCACATGCCCGAGATGGACGGCGTCATGCTCGCCCGCGCGCTGTATTCAAATTTCAACGACAGGCGCCCGCCGCTCGTGCTCCTCACCTCGCTCGACCGGCGTTACGAGCGCGACGAGTTGAGGGCGATCGGCATCGAGCAGGTATTGACAAAGCCCATACGCCAGGGGGAGTTGCGGCGCGCCATCGTCCGGCTCGGCGGCCTCGATCTCTCGGCGGTCGCGCCGCGGGCGGGATCGGCCTCGCTCCTCCCCATCCCCGGCGCGGACGAAATGCCGCCGCTCGACCTCCGCGTGCTCGTGGTCGAGGACAATCCCGTCAACCAGCGCCTCACCCAGCTCCAGCTCAAGAAACTCGGCTGCGTCTCCGACACCGCCTCGAACGGCATCGAGGCGCTCGAGGCGGTCGAGCGCGTGGAATACGACGTCGTTTTCATGGACTGCCAGATGCCCGAGATGGACGGCTACGAGGCGACGCGGCGATTGCGCAAACACGAAAGGCACGGCGACCTTTTCATCGTGGCGATGACGGCGAACGCGATGCAAGGCGACCGCCAGAAATGCCTCGAAGCCGGCATGGACGACTACCTGAGCAAGCCGACCCGCGTGGACGCGATGCGCGCGATCCTCGAGGAAAGCGCGAAGCGGAAGATCCCCGGCAGGCCCATCGCCTCCCTGCAACAGCCGGCGCGAGGAGGCTGATCGTTTCGTCTTTCGGCGCGCGCCTGCCGCGCCAATGGCCTGTGGACGACGGATCGCCCGCCACTTCCGATCACGCCCCGCGCCGATCCTGCCGGGGCCGGATGAAGCAGCTCAGGCCGAACAGAAACAGCACGATCAACCCCAGCATGCCGAGGGCGCCGATCCATCCCTTGTCTTGAAGGCCCCAGGCGCTGGCCACAAACGACGCCACGGTCGCGACGATCATGAGCAGATTGACGATCCACCGCGCCGCGCCGCGCGGACGATGCTCGCCGAGCGCCCCCCGGCTGTTCATCAGCAGCAGGAAGGTGAAGTAGGCGACGGGCAAAAACACCGTTGCGACCACGGCAGCCGGGATGGCCAGCGCCGCCCGCGACGCGCCGGTCCAGATCACCGGGGCGAGAAATCCACTGATCGCCGGCATGATCGCGCCAATCAGAAACACCCGGCGATCCGTGATGCGCTTCAGCAGCGCCCCGACGGCGAGGCCGTTCATCAGGATCATCATGATGATGCTCGACCATCCCATCGCGACCACGCCCGCGCCGAAGACCAGGTTGGCTCCCACCCGCCCCAGGATGGGTTCGAGCGTGGCCGACAACTGGCCGGCATCACGCGGGGCCAGCATCGCCGCCATGATCCGATCCGCCTCCGGCAGCGCCGCGCGGGCGGCCTCCTTCGCCTCGTCCGACGCCTGCGTGAAATCATCGCCATCCCGCGCGAGCAGAAACGCGTCGACCGACGCGGCATAGGCGCGCTGCATCGAAGGGCGCACGCTTCCATCCCCGGCGAGCACATCGTGGGTGCGCGTGTAGAATTGACTGCCGGCGGCGATCACGAGGCAACTCGTGGCGATGGAGAACGGAATGAACAAACCGAGCAGGAGGTCGAAGACGGAGAG
The DNA here is from genome assembly GCA_964517665.1 of uncultured Opitutaceae bacterium. GTDB lineage: Bacteria > Verrucomicrobiota > Verrucomicrobiia > Opitutales > Opitutaceae > Congregicoccus. The sequence goes on from CAZFCY010000099.1 coordinate 5,723, forward strand.
TTCACGGTGCCGCCTGCCCCAGCCGCGCCGGAGCAGCGAGTAGGGAAGCAGGAAAGTCATGTTGATCCCCACGGCGCTCCCGCCGGCCGCGATGATCATGGCGCGCTGCTGGCCCGCGATGATCCCGCTCCAGAGCTTCTCATGCGGGCCGGTCGCGGCGGCAAACGCGGCCAGCTCGGCGGTCGGCTCGCTCATCTGGCCGGGGTGGGGAACAAGCCCCGCGAGCATCGCGCCGAGATCGACCTGCCCGCGCACGATGAGCATGGCGACGACGGCAAAAAACGAGAGCACCACGATCGCGACCAGGACCTTGAGCGTCATCTCGAAAATCCAAAGGCCGCGGTGGCCGGATTCATACGCCCAGACCATGCCGAGCGATGTCAGGGCGAGCAGGCCGCCGATCCACCAGGGCGCCGCCGCGCTGTCGCTCAACGCGGGCGCGAGGTTCTGCATGATCGTGGAGGTCGACAACGAAAACTGCGGCAGGGCAAACACGACGTTGGCCACGATGGTCGCGACAGCCCAGGCGATCGCCAGCAGGGGGCTGAGGTGGAGGCTGATCGTTTTCATCGGCTGCTCCCCGGTCGAGAGGGTGACGTAGGCGATGGCCGAGAGCATGATGACGCCGCAAATCATCGCGAACGGCTGGATCCACAGAAAATGCGGACCGGCGAGGATGCCGATGAACAACGATCCCGCGAGGCTGCCCGCGCCGAGCGTGATGGCGCCCTGCAACCAGCCCGGCCCGGACATGCGGGCATAGACGGCCAGCCGCGCGGGCAGTGAAAGGCCGGCCACGGCGTCGAGAGGGGAAGGCGTGGAAGGGAAGTCGTTCATGGGTGGAGGGGCGAAGAGGTCCGGGAAGCGGTTCCGCACTCGTCCGGCAGGGATCGCACGATCTCGTCCAAACGATAGCCGAATCCGGGGCCGTGAATGCTTTCGAGGCTGATCATGCCGTCGCGTCGTCGATACAGCCCGGGATGGATGGCGGCCTCCGGCAGGGAGGCGTCAGGGTAAAACTGCACGGCGTTGCTCTCGATGCCCATGATCGTGCCGAAGTTTGCCGCCAGCAGCGCGTGGGGGATCATGGCGAGCATCGGATTGGTGAGATCCTGTACCATCAGCGTCATCCCGTGCGCCCGCGCCCAACACCCGCTGAGCAGGGCGCCGGTTTGTGTTTTGCAGGTCTTCAACGCCACGCCGGTCCAGCCCAGCGCGCGGCCTTCGGCGATATATGTCCAATCGTGCGCGCTCTCATCCATGAAGAGCGGCTTGCGCGCGGAGATGGCGTGAACGTCGATCGGATTCTGCCGCAAATCGTAGGGAAACGGCTGTTCGACATAGAGCAGGCGCGCATAGATCGCGGGCTGCTCGACGAGCAGGCGGTCAAGATAGGAAACGACATAGGACGGGTCGGTCACCGTGCAGTTGAAATCAGCCGTCAGCCACTCCACGCCCAGCCCCAATGCCAGTTGCCCGATCTGCACGGTGCGGGCATAGTCCCATGCCTCGTCGTCTCCGCGCAGCTTGAACTTCAGGTAGCGCAGGCCGTCGGAAGCAATCCAGTCGCGCAGCAACACGGGATAGCCGTCTCCGGGCTCGCCTCCGTTCAGCTCGGCCGGGTCGACCGCATCCAGTCCGCCCACCATATGCCAGACGGGGAGGCGCGACGGCACGGATGACGCGAAGTAGTGCCGGGGAAACTTGTTGTTGAAGGAAATCCGCGCTCCCCCGGCTGGAGTGATATAGCTGGCGAGATCACGATTCAAATGCTCGGGCCCGTACATGGAATACACCGGCAATCCCGCGCACATCCCGAACGCGTCGTGCAGGGCAAGGTCGAAGGCCGAGCAGCACACCAGCGCCGCCAGCCACGGCATCGGCTCCTCGCCCGGCCGCGCGGCGTTGATCTCGTCGACCAGAATCGGCAGTCGCTCGCGCAGAAACGCGTGCCCCACCTCGATCGCGTCTCCCATCACGTCGAAGCTGGACCACGCGTCCGCGAGTTTCCGGCAAAAGGCCTTCAGCACGCGCTCGCGGCTTTCGAAGGAGAGCGGGCCCGGCCACATCCACGCGACTGACAACGGAGTTTCACCGCAACCCACCGCCTCCTCTCCGCCCCGGTTGGACACCCGCAGGTAAACCCGCGCGCACGACACGCGATCCAGTGTCTCGCTTCCGAATTTCAGCGGCACGCGGGTCGTGACCGGGAGAAAGTGGAGCGAGGCGGCAAGAGGGCGGATGTCGGTGGCGTGGCGCATGAATGAAATGATCGCTTCGGCAGGGATGAGCCGGACGGGGTCGGACGGGGAGAGAGGCGACGGATCGGCGTTATGGCTCGTGATCCGGGCTCCTGCGCGTGGTCCAATAAATGGCGTTCATCAACAAACGACGAAAGTTCCTGTCCTTGAAGTCCTCGGGCACGCCCAGCGATGTATAGAAGGCACGCCCTCCGTTGTATTCATGGACCAGGGTCACGACCTCCCGCCCCCGCCCATTGTCGCCCGTCTGCAGCGCGATGGCGTCCGGCGCGGGCCCCTTGTTTTTATATAGCTTGCGCGAGACGAACGGCTCCACGCCCTTCAGCACGGGATGGTTCTCCTGCCCGGGCACGGCCGACACCTGCACCGGCTCGTCGCCATAGTGGCCGGAGTAGTGATTGCCCAGGATCTCGTGGTCGAAATAGGCGCCGTCCGGATCGCCCTTTTCTCCCCAGGCGTGGCTGGCCGTGCGGATGCCGATGATCGCCTTGCCCTTCTCCCAGTGCGCGCGGATCAGCTCCATTTGCTCCTCCGGCAAATCCATTCTCCGCGTGAACACGATCATCAGGTCGGCGTCCGCCAGCGCCGCGAGATTCGGCAGGGTTTTGCCTTTGTCCTGTCCCCACGATGCGGTGCAGACGAATCCGCGCGTCTCCAGGCTGGCGCTGAACTCCCGGAGCGAGTCCTCGGAGTGATACTCCTTCGACCCCGAGATGAAATGGATCCTCAGCGGGGGCGAAACCGCCGCGTGAACGGCCGGGAGCAGGATGATATGGACAAGAAGCAGGCTGATTATTTTCATGAGAAATTGTGTTCGATGATGCGCGGCGGGCCGCCGGCGCCCGCCCGCCGGGATTCACGGCAGGGCGTTGATCGTGGCATAGACCGTCTGGCGAATCGGCGCGCCATCCGCGCTCTCGACGGCGATATCGATGACGAGCGGCGGTCGGATGCCCACTGAAACGGCTCCGGTCCGGGCGTCGCGCGTGACGCGGTGCTCGAGCAGCTCGCCCGTGATCTGCGGCCAGGCCAGCTCGATCACGCGTGGCGAAACCAGCGAGACCCGGTCAAACTTCGCCGGCCGGGAGGCCGCTGGATCCTCCTCCTCGTGCAGCGCCTTGACACTTTCGAGTTTTACCGAGGCCGGATCGAGGTCGCAGGTGAAGGTGACCTCCAGGCCTGTGCTCGTCGCGCGGACCTGTTTGATCAGACGGGCGCTCTCGCCGGTGTAGCGTATGCGATATAGACCGCCGTCGGCCGTGGCGGGGGTGTCCCAGCCCTTCAGGCCGACCGTGTAAACCTGGCCATCGATCGGATTTGCCCGGCTGCGCATCAGCCCGGTCGGAAAAGCGAATGGCAGGCGGACGGCGAATCCATTGGGGAACGGTTTCACGTTCTGCACCATGACATAGAACGCGGAGCAACCGCTGTAGGAGGTGTGCACGATCGATCCACTGAGCGGCCCCCACCGATCCGGATCGGACCAGCACTGGCCCGTGCTGGAGGAATCGACGGTCGGAGGCAGCGTGACGAGCATCGGTATGTTGCGGGGATGCTGGTAGCCATAGGACGCGCCTTCCCTCACCAGGGTGAATCCGTTATAGACAGCCTTCCCGTGGGGATTGTCGGCAATCGTCACCCAGTCGTCAGGACCGCCCGCTCCCATGCCATTGGGCGACCGCAGATCCCCGGCTATGATATCGTAGCGGCTTCCGTCGGGACTGACGCGCGCCACGCCGCCCTTGTGGGGGGATTTGCGGCTGGACTTCGCATAATAGAAGTTTCCCGCCCGGTCGGTCTGGAGTTCGAAGATGAAGGCGTGGTAACCGGCGCCGAGTTCTCCGGGTTCGTTGAAGAAGTTTTCGTAGTAGTCGGCCTCGCCATCGTCGTTCAGGTCTTGAAGGCGAACGATGGCGTCCCGGCAGCGCACATAAACGATGTCGTCGACGATACGGAGGCCCAGGGGTTCGTAGAGGCCGTTGGCGAATCGCGACCATGAAACGCCATCGGGCTCGGACGGATCCATGGTCACGATCCAGACGTCGCCGCTCAACGTCGACACCGCGATCCGGCCATCGGCAAAGAAATCCAGGGCCGTCAGGCGCATCCAGCTTCCCCATGGATTGGCCAGCGGCGTCCTCAGTTCATCCACCGCGTATCCATCGATGGCCTCGCGCGTCACGACCGGGGTTTTCAACGGCTGCGGCCACCGGCGCGCGCCTCCCTCTGTCAATGTCCTCGGATTCGGAGGCGCCGGGTGCGCCAGCGGATCGATCGGCTGGTCGAACCCATACCACAAGGTGAAGCATCGCGAGGTCGCCGAGGCGGGAATGGCGAGCCACAATCCGCCGCGCGCATCCGGGCGGAACTCCAGTCCGGCCGCGTCGCCACTCGAGGCCGCCCACAGTTTGCGCGAGTCCGCGGCCAGGGTGGCCATGCCGTTTTCCATGGCGAACCCCGCCCCCGCAAGGCGGCCAACGAGGCAGAGAAGGGGTTGCCCGCCCGGCTCCACGCTAAAGGTTCTTGTATATACCGGCCGATCCTCCAGCGCCCCCGGAAGCTCCAGGATGTCGCGGCCGTTCACGGCGTAGGTCAATACGACCTGGTCTTCGCGCAGATAACGCCCCTTGAACTTCACCGTTCCCGCCACGGGCGCGTCGCCGGCCTGCCAGCCGTCGTCGTCGACATTGATATAGCCCGGCGCCTCCCCCGGAGTGAACGCGTGTTTGCCCTTGTAGCTGGTGTGGTGCGTCTGGTCGGCATTGACCAGCCGGTGCGCCCACAAACCGGAGACCGACAGGCGGGCCTGATCGTAACACGCCACCGCCTCGCCGGGCAGCGCCACCACCAGCGCGCGCTCGGTCGTGCCTTCGTAGCGAATCGCGCCCGAAGAAATGGGCGAGTCCGCCTGCAGGATCACGCTGTAACTCTGCGCCGGACCATAGCGCATCTGCGCGCCCATCCTTCCGTCGAGCATGCCGGCGGCGATCTCCACCTGCTCGACCGTCCCGGCATGGGCGCGGGCGTCGGCTTCGGCCCTCGGAGCGAGGCCGGCGAGATAGGCGGCGTCGGGCGCCGTATACTGATCCCCGTTCTTGCGCAGGAAGGCCTCGCGAATGTAGTGGACCACTTGATACCGCTCGCGCTCGGACAGGACGGCGTCCCAGGGAAACATCATGCCGTTTCCGTAGCTGACGGTTTTCCAGAGCGAGTAGGGGTCGGCTCCGTACTTCAGCGAATCGGTGGCGAAGCTCCGCGCGAGAGGATTGGCCGGGGAGTCGCCGTCGATGCCATGGCAGGTCGCGCAGTTCTCCACGTAGATCTTTTGACCGGCGGCGAGATCGACCTCGTCGAGGGAGGCGATGGCCGCGGCGTGATCGAAGGCCAGCCCGGTTCCCGGGAGCGCGGCGATGCCGGCCAGAACAGCCATGCGCCGGCCCGCGCGCTGGAGCAGCCGGCCCGGCTTGCCGAAGCGCCGCCGGGCCGGACGAATCGAGGCGATCTCGGGAAGATGGTCGTCCTGTGTCGGCGCGCGCCTCTTCATAGCGAGCCGCGAATGCCGAAGTCGAACCGCCTGCTCGTCACGCTCACTTCCTGCGGCTGGTTGGGGCGCGCCTGATAGACGAGCGGGGAGTTCTCGAAGAGATTCGTGATGTTCAGGAACAGGCGAAAACGCTTGTTGATGCTATAGCTGAAGAGGACATCCACCGATGTGCTGTCCTCTTCGAACAGCCAGTATTCGGTGGAGCGCTCGTCCCAGTCGGTCAGATGTCCGGCCTGAAACTGCGCGAGGATGCGGGCGGACAGCCGCTCGCCTGAATACGCGACCCCCGCGTTGGTCATTCTCGGCACGAATCCCGGGATGTCGCTCGTGGTCGAGCCGTCCGGAGTGGAATAATTCCCTTCCGTCTCCAGCAGGGTCAGGTTGGCAAACACGTCCAGGCGGCTCATCCATCCCGGCAGGAACGACAGTTTCTGGCGATAGTCGAACTCCACGCCCTGGACCCAGGCCCATGCCGCGTTGCTGTAGGTGCGCAGCTCCCATCCGTCATATTCCGGGCCGTATCCGTCCTCCGGGCCGATGATGCGGGTCTCGTGGAATATCAGGTCGTCGATTTCCTTCCGGAAGAGATTGATTCCGAAGAGGCCGCCGGACTTGAAGTAATATTCGGCCCCGAAATCGAAGTTGTATGTGTATTGCGGGCCGAGGTCGGGATTGTTCGCCTCGATCTCCATGTCGTCGGGATTGATCGTCCCTTCCGGCATGAGGTTCTTCCATTGCGGGCGCCCGATTCCGCTCGAGACCGCCGCGCGGAAGATGAGGTCGTCGCGAAACTCGTACTTCATGTGAAGATGGGGGAAGGTGTTGCTGTAGCGTCCCTTCCCCGTCGCCTTGCCGGTCCATTCCTCCGGCGTGTCTTCAAGGCCCTCGTTGCGCACGGTCGCGGTGGCTTTGGTCTGCGTCCATTCATGCCGCACTCCGGGGAGCAGCGTCAGGCTGCCCAACTGCATTTCCGCCATCAGAAACGTCCCCTGTATCCTCTCGGAGGCGTTGCCGTTGTGCTCGTGCTGTTTCTGGATGTAGAGCATCTCGTCCTCGTCCCACAGCTCGGGATTGGCCGTCAGGTTGTCGCGCACGCGGCGGATGTTGGGCACCATCGACGAGGGATAAAGCCCGAACGGGTTGATCGTGTCGCCGATGAGATCGTTGATGCTGCCGAGGAAGCGATACTGGTGTTCCCCGCGGTCGATGTCGAGGTCGACGCCGCGATACCGCAGGCCGGTCTTGAGCGCGATCGGAATCCTCGTGCGGAGCCTCCGCTCGTAGTTGAGGGTGAGTCCCACCTGCTCCTCGGTCTGGGTGGCATCGAGCAATTGCAGCAGGTTCACCACGCCGACCGCGTCGACGTTGGTCGGCGAAGTGCCTCCGGTGAAGGTGACCTCGGGATGGAGGAAGTCGTTTGTCCGGTCGATTCTCACGTGCGAGCCGGTGATGTCGTATTGAAACGTGCCCAGCCCATCCGGCCATTCCCGGCGTTTGGCCTGTCCCCAGGAATAGGACAGGTTGGCCTCGATGCGAGTGTCGTCCCACCCGGTGTAGCGGCCGCTATAGACAAAGGAGTAGGTGTCCCGATATTGCTCCTGCGCGCGATTCGCGTGCCGGTACTGCCGCGCGGTGAGGAAGTCCGTGACATTCTCGGTAAACGTGTCCAGGACGCCGCCCTCGCCGCGGCCGCTCGGGTAGGCGATGATATTTCCGCCCGCATCGCGCAGTGGGACGGCGCCATCGGTGTTGTCCCGGCCGGCCCGCACCCGGTCGGGCGCGTACCAGAAACCGCCGTCGGTGTCGTATTTCAAAAGGTGGTTGCGGTTGGTCAGGCGCCAGTCCGCCGAGTCCCCGTGCGAGAAGCGATGTTGATACAACGCTCCGAATTGCATGATGAGGGTGTCGAGCGGCTTGAAGTCGAACTTGAGCCCGACGCCGGTGCGATCCTCGTATTTCAGCTCCTGGGTCGCCCGGAAGCTGCTCACGGGCGCCGGCCCGCCCAGCGGAACTCCGGGCACCAGGTCGGTGAAATAGTCGGTCGTGATCCGCTCCACGTTCGAATAGCGCCGGTTGTGGTTCAAGGTCAGGGAATAACCCAGCCGCCGGGAATCGCCGATGATGTCGCTGTGCTCGAAGCTCGCAAGATAGCCCATTTTCTGCACCTCGTAGCTCGGGCTCGAGATTCCGCCTATCGAGTAGGTGGTGCGCCTCCCGGCCCGGTCCAGCGCGCTCTTGGTGATCAGGTTGATCGTGCCGCCGACCGCGTCCGCGTCCATGTCGGGCCGCGGTGTTTTTGTGACTTCGATCCGTTCGATCATGTCGCCCGGGATTTGATTGATGTCGACGCTTCGCGAGGTGCCGGAAGCGGTCGCGTCGCTCGGGGTCGCGAGGGCTCCGCCATCGACCCGCACGAGGTTCGACTCGCCCGCGATGCCGCGGACGCCCGTGCCGCCGGTCATGCCGGCGAGGCGGCTGATATTCAGGCTGCCATCGGCCATCTCTCCGAACGTCTTCGACGACATCACATCCACGACATTCGTTGCCTGCCGCCGCAACATGACCTCCTCGGCGGCGCCACGGCGGAAGCTCACCTCATAGGCGTCCATCAAAACCGTTCCCGAGACGAAGCTGAAATCCACGACGGCCCGCTCGCCCTCGCGGACCGTGACGGAACGCGTGAGGCTGGGGAGCCCCGAGTACTTTGCGACGATCACGTGATCACCCGGCGGCAGGCTCACGCGGTAGGTTCCATCTCGCGCGGAAGCGGCTGTGAGGCCGCTGCCCTCGACTTCGATGCGGACGTTTTCGAGATACTCGCCGGTGGATTCGTCGATGACGACGCCGGCAACCGTGCCAGACGCGCGCGGGCCTGCTTCGGACCTGTCCTGGGCATCGATCGGAGACAGAGCAAGCGCGAACCAGCACACGACGAAGAAGGGGAGGTTGTTTCGTTTCATGTTCTTGGGGGTTTGGAGTGGCGTGCCAGCCGCCGGTCGCTCGAGGGACGGGGCTGGCGGCGCCCGCGGAAACCATTTCCGAGTGGCGCCGGATCAGGACCGTGCGCGAACCCGCGCCTGACTCAATGAATCTTTTATGTATCTTTATTCCGTTTTTTGGTCATATCTGTTTCATGCGCCCCCCCCATATCGCCCTTCTTGTCGAAACGTCCCGCGAGTATGGCCGCGGCCTTCTGCGCGGAGTCATCCGCTACCAGCAGGAGCACGGGCCCTGGTCCATCTACTTCAAGCCGCAGGGGCTCGCGGCTCCTCCGCCTCCGTGGCTCGGCTCATGGCGGGGCGACGGCATCCTCGCCCGCATCGACACCTCGCGCATGGCCAGGGCCCTCTCGCAAATCGCCGTCCCGGTCGTGGACCTGCGCAACGCGCTCAACTTGAAGCTCCCGACCGTGGCGATACAGAACGAGTCGGTCGTGCGCCTGGCGGTTGATCACTTTATCGAGCAGGGGTTTCGTCATTTCGCCTTCTGCGGCACCCGTCGGGGCGAAAATCGAAATCAGGACGAGCGCGCGGATAAATATGCCCAGTTGCTGGAGCGCCGGGGATATCCCTGTCATTTGTATCCCCATCCCCGGCGCCCGCCCCGCTCGTGGGACGAGGAGCAGACGCTGATCGCCCGCTGGCTGATGTCGCTGCCCACGCCGATCGCGCTCCTGACCTGCCACGATGATCGCGGCCTGCAGGTGATCGACGCCTGCCGGCGCTCGTCCCTCGCCGTGCCGGACGATGTCGCCATTCTGGGCATCGATAACGATCCGTTTCTGTGCAATCTATCGACGCCGCAGCTCTCGAGCATCGACGTCTTTCCCGAGCGTATCGGCTACGAAGCCGCGGCTCTGCTGGATCGCCTGATCAAGGGCAAGGGCAGGCGCAGGCCGGCAAAGCCCATCTTCTTTGAGCCCCGGGGGCTGGTCATCCGCCAGTCCACGGATGTGACGGCCGTCTCCGACCCTCATGTCGCCGAAGCCTGCCGCCTGATCCGCAATCAGGCGGACAAGCCGGTCAGCGTGGAGGAGCTGCTCGCGAAGATTCCGATCTCGCGAAGCTCGCTCTTCCGGAGATTCAAGAAGCATCTCCGGCGCTCCCCGAAGAAGGAGTTGTCCCGCGTGCGCATCGAGCGGGCCAAGGCCTTGCTGGTCAATTCCACCCGCTCGATCGAAGACGTCGCCCGGCAGACCTTTCAAACCGACGCCAAGCATTTCATCAGTGTCTTCGGCAGGGCGACCGGCGTCACGCCGATGGAGTTTCGCAAGCAAAGGCACACCCACGGCCTTTGAGGCGCCTCCGGCGTCCGATAAATCGGCCGGCAACGGGCGGGCCGGGCCGATGCCGCTGAAGCTGGAGAATGGCTTGGGGTGGCCTCCGATCTCGAATATATGGGACTGGCCCGCAATCAGCGCCGGCATTGGCCTGAGCAGCCTCGCCTACAATCTCAAACGCTACGCGCAACTGCTTCGGCTCGATCGCCGCGCAGAGCGGCTGATTTTCAGCCGTTTTGCCAGCGTAATTCTGAGGCGAAGCGGCTGCGCCGCTCCACTTCCAAGGCCAGACTGTCGCTGCGTGCGCATTCCAGTTCGCAAAAACGCCATTGTTCAAAGTGTCCTTGAAGTGACAAAAACGGGTTATGCGACTAATACACTGTCTGCTCGGAACAATGATACTTGTAGCGACGACTGTCGCTCGCGCTGCTGTCGAACGCGTCGAGGTTCGAACGCGCTCAATGGTCGATGGAGGGAAGCAATTTGGAGATGCCGGCAGTTACGAGCGAATCTCCGCCCGGGTCTTCTTCAGGGTTAACCCGGATCTTCAGCATAACCAGGCAATCGTAGATATCGAGAAGGCGCCACGGGAGGAATCAGGAACGGTTGGGTTTTCGGCCGATTTGCTCCTTCTCCGACCATCTGATCCGAAAAAGGGCAATGGTTCCCTGTGGCTCGAGATCCCGAATCGCGGCATTCCTCGCTTGCCGGCTCCGGCCGACCCAGCCGAGGTGGGTCCTTACGGCGATGCTTGGATGCTACGGCAAGGGTACACCCTTGCTTGGATTGGGTGGCAGTGGGACGTTGCCGGTGGATCGGAAAGATTGCGGCTCTATCCCCCGATCGCGCGGGAACCGGATGGAAGATCGATTCGAGGCTTGTTGCGCGACGATTTCACCGTGACGGAGAGGCGGGCCGACATGCCGCTCGGTCATTTCCTCGCCGGTCAGGTCGGCGGTCGCGAATATCCTGTCGCAGATCGTGACGACCCGCGAAACATTCTTACGGTCCGCGATGCGCCTACGGGCGACCGACGGCTGGCGCCACGATCCTCCTGGAATTTCACCACGGATGGAATCCATCTCGATGGCGGGTTCGAACCCGGCAGAATCTACGAACTGATCTATGCCGTGCAGGATCCCGTAGTCGCCGGCGTTGGGCTGGCAGCTGTAAGGGATTTTGTCTCGCACCTGAAGCACGATGCGAATGAGCTTGCCGCAATTGCGCGGGCGTATGCGCAAGGTGGATCGCAGAGTGGGCGATTTTTGCGGCATTTTCTCTGGCAGAATTTCAATGCGGACGAGAGTGGCCGACAAGTGTTTGACGGATTGCTTGTCCATGTGGCTGGCGCAGGCCGTGGCAGCTTCAATCACCGCTTCGCTCAGCCGTCGCGTTCGGCAGGTTCGATGGACGCGTTCTTTTTCCCAACCGACCTTTTCCCGTTTACCGATCTTCCCACGCGCGATCCGTTGACCGGCGCGACGGCTGGATTGCTTGATGCGGCGCGTCTAGCCAGAGTGGCGCCGAAAATATTCTACTCGAACACATCCTACGAGTACTGGGGGCGGGCGGCATCATTGATCCATACGACGCCGGATGGCTTGGCCGACGTGCCGCCCGCGCCAGGCACCCGCATCTACACGTTTGCCGGATTGCAGCATTTCTCACCCCCATTTCCTCCGGCTCATGGCACGGGTGACTTGAAGGGGAGAAATCTAACCAATCCGAATCCGATTCGGTTCGCGCAGCGCGCGATGATTGTGGCAATGGATGCTTGGGTGCGCGACGGAATCGAACCACCAGTCAGTGAGTATCCAAAGATAAGTGACGGAACGCTGGTGCCGCTCGATCGAGTGGCCTTTCCCAGGATTGCTGGAGTCGACTTCCCCAACGATTTCCATCGAGCGTGGCGGCTCGATTTCGGTCCTGATTGGAAGCGTGGTGTCATCACGCAACATCCGCCACTACTGGGAAAGGAGTGGCCTGTCCTATTTCCCCAAGTAAATGCGGACGGTAACGAGATTGCCGGCGTGCAGATCCCGGAACTGGCGGCGCCCCTCGCGACAGCCACGGGTTGGAACCTGCGTCATCCGGTGATCGGGTTTCCCGATCAGCTCGCATCGTTTGTTGGTTCCTATTTTCCTTTTGCACTGACGAAGGCAGCGCGGCGGGATGCCGGCGATCCCAGGCTTTCCATTGAGGAGCGGTACGAGAGCGAAGACGATTATCTTCACGCATTCCGGCTCGCAGCCGAGCGGGCGGTTCGAGAGCGTTGGCTGCTCGCGGAGGATCTGCCCGTCGTGCTGAAAGAGGCGAAGAGAGAATGGCAAGCGGTTGGGCAGCTTGCCGGCGTCGAATGAGCAACGATCTTTTATATTAAAAGCGTAGGAGAAACAGAAAAGGTTCAGTTCATTCCCTTTGGGTCGGAAACCCCGAAGCTTGCTTCGGCTTGTATGGTGGAG
>CAZFCY010000100.1:0-7455 GCA_964517665.1 uncultured Opitutaceae bacterium
ACCGCAAACGCCGCGCGATCTCGGCTTCGTATTCCGGGAAGTAACTGCCGATGAGCGGCAGGCCGAAGGTGGAGAGGATCGAGGTGTTCGGCTCGCGCTCGAGGAGGAATCGAAAGCTCTCCTCGAGCAGGCGCTCGGGCGCGACGCCGCCGAGCCCGAGCCGTTCGCGGAAACCACCGGGGATGGTCACCGTGTGTGCCGTTGTTTTTCCACTGCTGACCTCGACCTGCCAGGATTCGCCGCCCGCGCGGGAGATGGTGATGCGCGGCTGGCTCACTGGAGGGCGGCGCCTAGGCGAGCGTCGCGGCGAGCGTCACCTCGGCGGTGAGCAGGCGCGAGATGGGACAGTTGGCCTTGGCCTTGCCGGCGAGTTCCTGGAACTTTTCGTTGTCGATGTCCGGAATCGTGGCCTTCAGGACGAGGTGCGACTTGGTCACCGTCCAGCCGCCTTTGGCTGGGACGTTCTCGAGGCTGACTTCGGCCGTGGCTTCGAGGCGTTCGGGCTTGAAGCCGGCCTCGCCCAGGACGAGCGAGAGCGCCATGGCGAAACAGCCGGAATGCGCGGCGGCGATCAGTTCCTCGGGATTGGTTTCCCTGTCCGATTCGAAGCGGGAGGCGAACGTGTAAGGCGTGTCATCGAGGACACCGCTGGGGGAGGTGAGGGCGCCCTTGCCCTCTTTGAGCGAGCCGTTCCAGACGGCGGTGGCAGTGCGTTTCATCACGGGCAGATTGCGTGGTTCCGGCGGAGTTGCAACCGGCTTCGACGCCTCGGCGGTCCGCTCGACACGCGGCGGGATGCGGTGTTTGGTTGGCCGCTTTTCATGCCCGGCCCGGTTGTGTCATTCGAAGAAAACTCATCCGCCGCGCCCGACGAGGGCGGGGAGGCGGGCGTGTATCCAGATTTTGGATCCGCCTGCGACCATGGCCTCGTCGTTCTCGCGATGGGGCTTTCCTATTGGCTGATCGAGGACGAGCGCGGCTATGCGCTCATGGTCGAGGCGGCGCATCTCGAGGATGTGCGGGATCAACTGCGGATGTTCGACCGCGAGAGCGCGGGCTGGCCGCCGCGGCCGGCGAAGCGGCCGGCGCGCGTGAGCGGCGCGGTGGTCACCCCGTGCCTGTGGGCGCTGGCCACGGGAGTCGTTTTTTGGAAACAACACCGCGCGCCCGGCGCGCTGGAAGAGATCGGGGCGCTGGATCCGGAGGCGCTCTTCGCGCGCGGGGAGTGGTGGCGGCCGGTGACGGCGCTGTTCCTGCACGCGAACCTCGGCCATCTCGTCTCGAATCTCGCCGGCGGTCTTTTGGTTTTCACCAGTGTCCTGAACACGCTGCGGCTCGCGCGCGGATGGCTGATGGTGCTGGCTGCGTCCGTGGCGGGAAATGTGTTGTCCGCGGCGATACACGCGGGCGGTGGCTACCGCTCGATCGGCGCCTCGACGGCGGTGTTTGCCGGCATCGGCGTGCTGACGGGTCACGCCGCGCGCTCGGCCTTGGCCGGCCAGGCGGCGGGCTCGTGGGGCCGCCGGCTCTTCGCGCCCGTGATGGCGGGGTTGATCCTGCTCGGCTGGCTCGGCGCCGGGGACTGGCAGACGGATGTCGTGGCCCATGCGACCGGTTTCGCAGCCGGAGTCGTCGCGGGATTGGTGGTCCGTGGTCCCTGATGCCGGGTTATGATTCGTTTCCGGATTTGAACACGGCGACCGACCTTCGATTGCATTTTTGCCTCGGGCTGTTCAGGATCGCGCGCAGATTTTGCCACCGACTGACACAATCCACGACGCGACGGAAACGAAGGACTCGCATGCGCCGGGCGGCAGCTCCGGCTTCCAGCTCGGACGCGGCACGAACATTTCCCATCTTTTCATCGATCGCGTCCTTCCCATTCGGGTTCGGGCTCGCGGCGATTATTTTAAGTCCGACGACATCCGGCAAATCGTCGAGATGGGGCTGGACCATGTTCGGCTGCCGGTCGCCGAGGAGCGCCTGTGGAGCGCGGCCGGGGAGATCGATCGCGAAATGTTTGCGCTGTTGGATGCGAAAATCACAGCGGCGATCAGGGCAGGGCTTCGCGTCATCCTTTGCCTGCACTCTTTGCGCTCGCATCCCAGCGGCCCGACTGCGGAGGGATCGCTCTCTTTGTTCCGGGAGGAAAAGGATGTCGAGCGCTTCTGTCGCTATTGGCGCGATCTGGCGCGACATTTCGGCGGGCATTCCCGTCGCCACCTCGCCTACGAGCTCCTGAACGAGGCTGTTGCTCCCACGGACGAGGCGTGGAACCGGGTCTGGCGTCTTGCCTGCGCGGCGATTCGGGAGCTCGAGCCGGAGAGAATGCTCCTCGTAGGATCGAACCACTTTCAGATTCCAGGGAAGGTCAAACGCCTCGGCCTTTCCGCCCACGACCACAACATCCTGCCGACTTTCCACCTCTACTATCCGATACTCTTCACTCACTACCGCGCGGATTGGCTGCCCGGCAGATCTTATCAAGGGGCGGTGCAATACCCCGGGCGTCCGGTGCCGCTCGACGAATGCGACAAACTGGACGGACCGTTGCGGCATTACGTCGAGGAGAACAACCAGCCGATGACCCGCCAGCTCCTGCGGGCCATCGTCATCGACGCAGTGAAGGCGGGCCGGGCGAGCGGGCACGTCGTGCATTGTGGTGAGTTTGGTTGCATGGACACGCTGCCATTGGCAGCGCGGGATCGCTGGTATCGGGATGTGGTCGAGCTGTTTGAGGAACAGGGCGTGCCCTGGACCTGCTGGGACTGGAAGGGAAACCTCGGAATTTTGAACCGGCGGACGTGGCAAGCGTCCGGCGTTCACGTTTCCATGGGCCTCACGACGCCCCGCCGGGGTCGCGTGCCGCTGCCCCGGGCAGCGTTTTGGATCCGGGTGCGGAGGCGCCTGAAGCGAATCGCCGGCCGGCTGAGGCGGTTGCGATCGAATGGGTAGCGCGCGCCTCAGGCGGTCGGAGCGAGCACGTCCGCCAGCCGGGCCAGTTCGGAGGCGTCGATTTCCCGCAGAAGTCCCTTGTCGAGGTAGTAGACGTGGTCGGCCTCCCGGGCGATTTCCCAGTGGTGGCTGATGATCAGGGTGGTTCGCGACTCCTTCTCGGCCCTGAGCGTTTTCATCAAGCGGGCCACGGCCTCCTTTCCGAGATGATTTGTCGGCTCGTCCAGGATCAACAGCCGGGGATTGCGCAGCAGGGCGCGGCAGATCGCGATGAGCTGGCGTTCGCCTCCCGAAATGAGGACGCCGTTGTCTCCGATGAGCGAATCGTACCGCGCGGGAAACTCACTGATGAACGCGTGCGAACCCGCCCGGCGGGAAGCGTCCAGCACCCGTTCGAAACCGATGTCGGGACAGCCGTAGGTGACGTTTTCCAGGATCGTGCCGGAGAATGTGCCGGGGTTTTGTGGCACGACGCCGACCTGCCCGCGCAGTTCGCGCAGGTCGACTTCGTCGTAGGGGACATTGTCCGCCAGCAGCTCTCCCGCCGCGGGCCGGTAGTGGCCGAGCACGAGATGCGCGATCGTGCTCTTCCCCACGCCGTTCGGGCCCAGGACGACCACGATCCTTCCGGGTTTCAGGCTCAGGTTCGCCTCCACGAGGACAAGGTTCTCGTCGTAGCCGAATGAAACGTTCCGAAGCGAAACCTCCCCGCGAAAATCGATCTTTCGCGTGCCCGCATACGGCGCCCGCTCCGCGGAATGGGCCAGCTCGTAAACCTCGCCCAGGGACTCGTTGCCCGTGATGACCGTCGGGATGGCCGCCAGCAGCGGGTTCGCGCAGGTCTGCAAAAGCCGGGCGGCGACATAGAAGGAAATGAGCGCTCCCAAGCTCATCGTCCCGGCGGCGATCGCCATTCCGCCCGCCACCAGCGTGATGATCCCGAAAAGGCCGGTCATCGTGCGCTGCATGGCGGTCAAAGTCGCCTTCAGCCACGCCATGTCGACGCTGCGATCGCGAAATTCCCGCAAGCCCTCGCGCTGCCGGGCCAGCTCGAACTCCTCCGCCGCCTGATAGCGCGTCAGCTCCCCCATCCAAAGGACGAACCACATGCGCTTGCTCAAGTCCTGGAAGGACCGGCGGAAGGCATCCACGCCATGTTTGAGTTTGAGCCCCATTCTTTGCGTGACGAAAAACAGCGCCGGGAAGAGCACCAGCAGCACCAGGAACAACAACCAGTTCAGGTGGAACAACACACCAACCAGAACGAGGCAGAGAAAGATCGACGGGAGGATGGACGCCACGAGCGCGTCTCCCATGACTTCGATGCGGCCGACATCCTGCAGAAACACCGTGTGCAGCCGGCTCCGGTCGGACTTGCTCATGAACGCGAGCGACAACGCGTAGTGCTTTTGGACCAAATCCTCGCGCAGCCGCTCGGTGATCGAAGCATTGAGCAGGAGCGTGATCCGGCGCGTCAGGAGACTCAGCGCGCCGCTCAACGCCAGAAGGCCGATCAACGCGCCGCCGACCAGAAGAAGCGACCGCACGTCGCCCTTCGGGATGGCGACGTCGATCAGCCACTTGACCAGGGCGAAGATCGGCAGAACCACCACGGACCGGGCGACGGAAAGGACGAAGGCAAACAGAATGGTTCCGCCCCTCCCGCGGTAAAAACCGGCGTAATACTTCCAGGCCTCGCGATGCATGCTTTCCAATTCAGGCTCGGGTCAAGAAACCGCGTTCATGATCGGACGGTTTCGAGCGCTCTTCCCACGAGCGCGCGGTAGGCGGACAGCATGTCGGAAACGGAGAAGAGCCTGCGGGCCTGGGCGTGGCAATCCGCGCCAATGCGCTTTCGCGTCGCCGGCTCCGCCGCCCAGAGGCTTATCGTCGAAACCAGCCGGTCGACGATGCCTTCCGGATCGACGCGCGGATCGGGAAGCAGTTCACCCGCCCCCGCGAGGGCCTCGGGCGTTCCGCTCACGCTGCTGGCGGCGACCGGCAGCCCCTTGGCCATGGCTTCAATCACGGACAAGGGCATGCCTTCGAACTGCGAGGGCAGCACGAACATATCCGCCGCGTCGAGCAATCGCGGCACGTCCGGCCGCTGGCCGAGGAACCTTACCCTGCCATCCAGCCCGAGTTCCGCCGCCCGGGATTTCAACCGGCCCTCCAGCGTTCCGGAGCCCGCCCAGACAAAGCAAAGTTGCGGCCAGATCGGAGCCGACCGGAGGATTTCCATGGCCTGGAGCAGATACTGGTAGCCCTTCATCACCTCCATGCGGGCCGTGGTCAGGCAAACCACCGCGTCGTCCGGAATGCCCAACTCGCCGCGAATCCTCGTCCGGACGGACGGATCGGCCGGCGCGAAAAAATCATCGTGGACGCCGTTGTAAACGACCGTGCCCTTGTCCGCCGGCAGACGAAAAAGCCGGCGCAGGAGCGTGAGATTCTCATTTGACACAGCCACGACCGCTTCGGCCCTGGCGTAGATTCCGGAGAGCGCCTCAACGTAAGGAGCGAAGCGGCTCTGCCACTTTGGATCGACGCAGTGATTGAGGATCAGATACCCGAAACCGCGACGGGCCGCCTCCTTTTTGGCCATCAAACTCGAGACCGGCGCTCCGTCGTTGAAGAAGACGAGATCCGGCTCCACCCGATCGAAAACCATCGCCGCCTCCGCGCCGTCGGTGAGAGCGAGCGGGATTTGGCGCCGGTCGTACAAGTCGTCGTCGCGCAGCCAGACGTGGCGGATCCCCAGGCGTTCCCTTTCGTCGATCAACCAGTGCGCGGCTCGCGGCTGGGCGCATACGACGCGATAACCCGCGCGGGCCAGATCGCTCATCACGAGGTGCGCGCTTTGCCCGGCGCCGTTCGCGCCGCCGCAGTCCATGTAGAAGAGAATTCCTCCCCGGCCGGTCCCGGCCGCCGCGTCGGGGGGCGAGGCGGACCGGTTTGTATTCACCAAGCGGATGCCAAGCTCGCCTCGCGACCCGCCGGCGCGGTTCCCGGCGATGATTTCCGCGATGCGCTCCCGTAGCAGCGTGCTTTCCGGAAGATGCGTCAGAGTCGCGTGGCACAACGCCAGCGCTTCATCGAAGCGTCCCTCCGCCAGCCAGAGGGCGGCCAATTCCAGACAAGCCGGCAGGTGGTCCGGCTGCAGGCGCAAGGCCTCCTGGTAACTCACGGCGGCCAGATCGGCGCGGCGCTTGATCTGCCAGGCGTTCGCCAGGCGATAGCGGGCTTCGGCGGCGGAGGGTGCGGGAACCGGCCTGGCCATGGTCGTCACTCCACGAGCGGAAGCGCGGAGTAAACTTCGCTTTCTTCGAAGCTCTTGCGGAAGTGCTCCGGCGCGAGCCGCTTCCGGGTCGCGCATTCCAGGAGGCAGTGGTGGGTTTCCCGCAGCAACACCAGGTCCGATGCCTTGTTTGCCGCCTGGCGCAGATCGTCGAAGTACAACGGATAATCCTCCCCGAGGTATTCCACGACGGCGGGCAAGGGATTGACCAGCAGCGGCGTCGCGCGCGCGATGCACTCGACCACGGTGTTGTTCGCCCCGGAATCGTGCAAATCCACGAACGCGATGTTCTCGGCCAGGAGCCGGTCGTACTCCGCATCCGGCAGGTGCGACAGCGCCACGGTGTTGTTCTCGGGGTCCGCCAGCGGACTCTCTCCGGTTTCCTCGCGCTCCCGTTGCATCAGTTCCTTCAGGTAGCGATCGGCGTCCGCGAAAAAACGGGGAACCAGCCTGACCTTGCGGTAACCCAGCGGATTCTCCGCCGCCACCGGCAGGCGGTGGATCGAATTCAAACGGCGCAGCCACCACCCGACCTGCACGATCTTCCGGTCGGGATTCGCGAGAAAGCGGTCCATCGAGAACCGCGCTTCCGGAATCTCCGCCGGATGCGTCAGCGCCGAAACCGGGCGCCCGGTTTCCTTTCGCAACCAGCCGGCCTGATACTCGGAGAGGCAAAACAAACCCCGGCAGTGAGGCAGGCTTTCCCGCCAGATCCGCTTGGCAAAGATGGATTGAGGAGACTCCGCCCGGTGGAACCAGTGTGGCATCCGGTGCGGGTTGTGGATGAAGCCGACCCAGGGTTCGGTGTACGGCGTGACGCCCTTTTCCTCGGAGGTCGCCAGCTCGTCGAAGGTTCCCTCGTGCATCAATCGTTTCAACACCTGGGGTTCGCGCACGCCCTCCCGCCCGTGCTGCCATGCGAAATTGTCCTCGATGAACGAATCCAGCATCACTCCCCGGCGATTGTGGAGCGATTCCAAGGCCCGCACTCCGGAGTCCCAGCCGCCGCGATGGCACGAGAATTTCTTCCGCGGCTGCAGCCGGATCCTTCCGCGCGGATTGTCCGGCAGCGGGCCGTCCAACCGGTCCGGTTCCGCCTCTGTATTCCGGCGGGCAAGCAACTGCCGCAAGTAGCGGCGACGGAAGTCCAGCCCGGCGTTGTCGGGTTCAATCGCGAGGGCTCGATCGTAGTGGCTGAGGGC
>CAZFCY010000100.1:7465-18207 GCA_964517665.1 uncultured Opitutaceae bacterium
CTCCCAGTTCCAGCAGGAGGTCCGCCAGGCCGACGCGCGCCTCGGCCAGCCGCGGATCGAGTTCCACCGCTTCGCGAAACGCGCGCAAGGCGGGCTCGCGAGCGCCTTTCAACTTCCAGGCCTTGCCGAGATGAAACTTCGTCCGGGCCGCGCGAGTGGAGGCGTCGTTGCTCATGGCTTCGTCCGGGTCAGCGCTTCGACGAGCCTGCGCTGAACGGAGGGGGAACAACTGGCCGCCAGACCCTGGCGAAGGTTTTCGAACGCCGCTTGATGATTCCGATCGCGCAGTTGCTGCTCCGCCAGGGCGATCGCGTAGCCCGCGTAGTGTTCCCGGGCTCGCGCCGAGATGTCGCGGGCGAGCGAGGCGGGCAGGTATTCCTCGGACAAGGCGATCGACCTCAGGCTGTCGGCGATCTGTTTCCCCGAGAGCATGAACTGATCGGTGAGGGAATCGCCTTCACGACCGCAGCACGCCAGGGCGCGCGGCTCGAACCAGACGGGGTGGGAAACCGCGATTCGCTTCCACATGTCCCAATCGAAGGCCGACCCCGCGCTCGGCGAAAAACCTCCAAGCGTTTCGAATGCTTCACGTTTGACCACCATCGACGAGAACGCGAGACGGCAGCGCACGCCGATTCGTTCCAGCCAGTCATCCAACAGACCCGGGCTCTTTCGCTCCAGGTCGGAAATCCATTTCTGTTCCCCATTTCGATCGAGCAGCACATGGCGGCAAAACGCCGCCCCGAGTTCCGGCGCCGTGCGAATGCCGTCCTCGATGGCTGCGTAGAACCCGGGCGCGAGCCAGTCGTCGTCGTGCAGAATGTGCACCCATCGCCCCAACGCCCTTTCGATGCACAGGTTGAAAATGAACGGATGCCCCCGGCGTTCGGCCACGCGGAAAAACGCGACGCGATCTCCGGCGGCGCGACGGACGATCTCCTCGATCGCGCGGCTCTTTTCCGGCGGGCCGGCGTCGTTGACCACCTCGATCTGCATGTCCGCGGGTTCGCGGGCCTGCTGCAAGACGCTGCGCAGGCAACGCTCCAGGTGTTCCGTGCGGTCATAGACCGTGATCATCACCGACCAATCGGGGCGCCGTTCGCTCGTGCGGACGGGATCGATCCGGGGAACAAAAAGCTCCCTGGATGCGAGCGCCGTTGATCCGCCATGCCGGCCCCGGATGATGCCGAGCTCGATCAATTGCCTGCTGTTCCGCAGCGCAATCGACTGTTTGGGATCGAACAGGGACAGTTCTTCCCAGTCCTGCAAGGCCTCCTCGTAGCGACGATACTGGAGCGCTTCCGCGTAATGCTCCTTGCGACTGACCTCCTCCCCGACCTTGCGCTTGAAATCGGAGAAAAACTTGAAGTGCAGCAGGCAGCCCCGTTCGGCCGCGATCTGTTCGGCCGGAAGGTTGGTCCAGTGTTGTCCGCCGGCCAGGATGCAGTCCGTGTCGTAGCGGAGAAGCGGAACCTTGTTCAGACAGAACGCGTCGCTGGGGCCGAAGACCCGTTGTCGCGCGCCGCCGAACAGAAAGGCCTGATTGCGGTGCGGGCCGGCGTTTTCATGGCGGCCATGGAAGAAATCGCGGTCGAACCAGGGGCATGCCGCGCGGAAGTCTGTTCCCGGAACGCATTCCGTATTCGCAACCGTGCCGCCGGAATACATTTCCAGCAGGACGGCGCCGAGCGCCCGCTTCTGCTCGCCGGCCAGCAGGCGGCAGAACTCCGGCAGACCGACGGTTTCGCAATCCTCGTAGTAGAGCAGCTCATCGACATCCACGACAACGCACCAGCGTCCGCGGCCGTGCCGGCGCAGCAACAGCTCGAACCAGGCCGACCCGAAGTTGGCGCGATTGAAGGACAGGGACGACTGCCACAGATCCACGTCCGGCTGCTCCAACAACCAGGCCGTTGATCCGTCGCGCGAGTCGTTGTCGACCGCGAGGAATCGCGCCACGCCCTTCTCGCGGTAGTAGCGCAGGAAGTAAGGCAGCCGGGACCGTTCATTGCGGCAAACGAAGCAACAAATCACCGCGTCCGCGGCCAGCTCGCCGGCTGCGGCGCCGATCTGTTGCAATCGATAAAAATCGAACGCGGCAGAGAGACCTCCGGAGCGGTCCTGGGCCTCCACGAATGCCTTGTGCAGTTCCGCTTCGTTGGGCAATCGATCGAGAGACTCTCGCAAAAGCGCGATCGCTTCGGGAGCCTTGCCCATCGCTTCGAGTGCCTGGGCGAGTCCCAAGCGGGCGCGGGCGTGTCCGGGATCGAGTTCGAGGACTTTAAGGTAACTGCGCCGGGCCTGCTCGAGGCGTCCCCGCTGGCGCCAGACACTGGCGAGCCGGAACTGGTGGTCGGCCACGGCCGGATCGTCCGTCGCCGCGATCGCGATTCGCGGCACGACCGCCGGTCCCGCGCGCGGCAGGGACACGGTGATGAATTCGTTTCTCGGGAAACGCTGCGAACGGTCTGGAAAGCCGCCAAAATACCCGGCCAGCCCGGGCAACGCCGACGATTGCGAGGTGTTCGCGCGCCGGCGGTCCAGGTGTTTTTTCAGCAGACCCGGCAGGAGAGAGAGAGGGGGGGGTTGACTCGTCGTCACGCTGCCCGGCCGGATCAGATAATAGAGAAACACCTGGTTCAGCAGGACCTTCCGACAGTTGTTTTCCCACGCCCGCAGGAACCAGTCCGTGTCTCCGTTGGCCGTCATAACGGTGTCGAACGCCCCGAGCCGGGCAAAAACCGACCTGGCGAAAAGCATGCTGCCCAGGTTCACGAATTGATAAGGAGGCGATATCACTCGCAAGGTGGCCACGGACGGATCGGGTGGCGCCTCGACCTCCTCCACATCCTGGATCAGGCCCTGCACGATCTCCACCGAAGAGTCGCGGTCCATCACTTCCACCGACTTCTCCAGCATGTCGACGGGCCAGAGGTCGTCGGCGTCGAGGAAAGCGATTACGCTGCCCGTGGAGTCCGCCACTCCCCGGTTTCTCGCGCCAAACGAACCTTGATTGGCCTGGTGAATATAATGAACTCCGGGATGCCGCTTCGCAATCGCGGCGGTGTCGTCGGTCGATCCGTCGTCGACGACGATGACCTCGTCTGGCGGCCGCGTTTGACCCCAGGCGTTGCGCAGCGCGCGCTCCAGAAAACGGGCGTCGTTGTAGCAGGGGATGACAACGCTGATGCGATTCGGCATCGTTCGTCAGTGTTGCGCCAAAAAGCCGGCTATCACGCGCGGAATTTCCGCGATGTCGGTTCCGAGGTCGAGGTGGTGGCAGGGCACGCTCCGGACCAGCCGCGACATCGTCTTCAGCGACGCGGGCCCGTTGCCAGGCAATTGAAACATGGTGCTGGGCGCGAGCGCCTTCAATGCCGACGCCATTGATATATCCGATATCTCCGTGTTGGGCCTTCCTGTGATGCGGGGGACGAACACGGCCTTCAACGGAAAGCGCCGGATGAGACTGCTCGGAAACGGATCCTGCAAAAAGATCAGCGCCTTCTCGTCGCCCAGCCGGTCGGGGTTGGTGATCAATCGCTTCAGGTGCGAAAAGCGCTCCACGTCCTCCTCGCCCTTGAGCTTCGACGTGCAATACAGGCTCCAGATTTCCGGGCGCCCCCGCGCATCCAGCGCGCAATAGTCGTCCCCGAGGAAACCCAGTTCCGAGCCGATGCACGAAAGGGCGGTGGTTGATTTTCCACTGCCGCCCTTGCCGCAGATGATGACTCCGCCCTCCGGCCCGCCCACGGCCGCGGCGTGCAGCAGTTGAAACCCCCGCTCCTCCAGCCACCAGCCCAGCAACGGGGTCAACGGATAGCCCGCTTCGTAGTAGGGCACTTGTTCCTCGCTCTCCACCCAGTAGAGGGCGCGTCGGCGCTCGACGTCGAAAATGCTCAGGATGTCCGGCCCGAGATGAAAGATCGTCCGGAGCCGGCCGCCATGATAGCCCTTGATCTCCTTCCGGATGTCGAGGCGCTCGAACCATCGGAGCCGCAGGAGATCGACCAGGCTTTCGAGCATGAGCGGAAGCGGCGTGTGGGTGGACTTGCTGTCCCACAGGTGGATCGTCAGCCCGGGCTCGTTCCGTTCGCTGGATTCCAGATGAGCCAGGGCCGAAGTGAGTTTCGGCACGAGGGCCGGCCCGGCGAATCGCAACTGCGCGGACTGGCCGGCAATGCCGTAGTCGCGAACGATGGTTTCACCCGCGGCCCGCTCGGCTCGCTCAAAGCCCTCCTGGGCGATTTCGAAGAACTTGATTCGGTCGAGGTCGATGGTGTCCATGGCCGGGCCGCCTTTCAATCGATGATTGCCGGCCGGACGGCGTCGCCGGACGGATTCGCCCGCCGGCGCGCCAGCGCCGTCCGCAGGATGGCGGCGTATTCGGCGCGGTGGCTTGCGAGGGACAACCCCTTGTTTTCTCCGTGCAGGCGCCGCCACGCCACCACCTGCGGCAGCACGATCGGCGGTGGCATGACCCGGCCATGGCGGACATACCAGTCCGCCCATTCGCCCAATCGGAACTGCTCGGAGAAAAAACCGACCTGAAAAAAAGCCTCCCGTCGAAGGAGCACGACGGATGGCAGATATCCGGCCACGGGGTGGGCGGGACAACGGATTCGCTTCCGGAAGTCTTCCGGCATTTCCGGGCTGATGAACTGCCGGACCATCCCGAAAACAACCTGCGACTCCGCGGACTCGCGCAGCGCCCGCACCTGGAGCGATAATTTATCCGGCTCCCAGCGGTCATCCTGATCGAGAAACGCCAGGAATGCGCCGCGCGACGAGCGCACGCCCCGGTTTCTGGCGCTGGCCGTCCCTTCGTTGGCCTGGCGCAGGAGTCGCATCCGGCCGCCGTGCGCGCGCGCGATTTCCACGCTGCGATCGGTCGAACCGTCGTCCACGACGATGACTTCCACTTCCGGGTGGGTCTGGCGGCGGACGCTTTCCAGAGCCTCGCCGAGGTGGCGCTCGCCATTGAAGACCGGGATGACGACGCTGACGAGTTCGCCGCCGCCGGCCTGGCAAACCGGATCGCTCATGCCGAAAACTCCCCGCCTTGCACTCCGGGAAACGAACCCAGGGAGGGCGCGGTGCCGCCGTTTCGTCCACGCCGCCGATCCAGGGACATCTTGATCACCCGGGGCAGGTCGAATCCGGCATCCCGGGCTCCGCCCCGCGTCAGGCTGTCCGCGTGCACCCGATAGTACAGGCCATCCGCGTCCACCGGGACGATGTTGATCCCCTTTTCCCGCGCCCGGAGGAACCAGTCGTGATCTTCGCTGTACCGCAGGTGGGCCGCGAAAACCCCGACTCGCGAGAAAACGCCGCGACGAAAAAGCCCGCTTCCGACCTGGACCCCGTGGCAGGCCGCGTGAGCGAGCGCGAAATTCGCGCCGGTGGCATCGGTGGGCGCGAGGCGTCGAATCCGCCCCAGCGAGACATCCACGCGGGAATCGTTCAGCAGCGGGGGAAGTTGATCCTGCAGCTTGCGTTCGGGCCACCGGTCGTCGGCATCCAGAAACGCGATCAGCTCGCCGGTGGCGCGCGCGAGACCGTGATTGCGCGCCGCCGCGGGCCCCTGGTTTTCCTGGCGATGAATGGAGATGGCGCCTTCGAAACCGCCGAGAACCCCGACCGATCCGTCCGTCGATCCGTCGTCGATCACGATGATTTCCAGATTCGGATGGTTCTGGCCCAGCACGCTCGCGACGGCCTCCCGGACAAAGGCCGCCTGATTGAAAAGCGGAATGACGACGCTGATCCGGGGAGGATCGCCGGCCGGGCCACAGGGAACCGGTTCAGTCGCTGGCGCTCGGGGAGTCTTCGCTTTCGAAATCATGCACGGGGTCCAGGAGAAGCAGTTCCTCCATGTCGGAGTATTTGCGCAGGAGCGGTCGTTCGAAGGGAATTTTCTCCACGCCGTTGGCGTCCGGAATACTCGCCGTGGCTCCCTCCCGCGGTTTCCGATCGGGAACGACGACCTCCTCGGCCAGCAGTTTTTCGATCAACCGGTCAATGGCCCTCTTCATGTCATCAGCCGGGCCGGCATAGCGCGCGGTCACGACATCGAGCACTTCGGCGGCGGTCATCCCCTGTCCAATCAAGCTCCAGATGAACGCGCCGGAATTCTCCAGGCTGTAGTAACTGCCATTCTGCATGTTTACGATCACCGCTTCGCCGTCGATCTCCTCGAAGACGATGGAGGGTGAGTTGATGCGGTACGAGGTTTGGGCGTTTTCCATGATTCTCCAATTAATCGGCAAAGGGGCGTTCATTTGGACAGGCCACTTCGAAAACACAGAGCGGCGATGTTTCGCCATGCGCCCCGCATGGTCGCGGCCAGGGACAGGCCGGCCCGGCGGGAAAGCCGGCGAAACCGCACGAACATGACCCGGAAAATATCGAAGCGGGAAGTCGAGGAGCCGTCCCGTCGAAACTCGCGGTCGGACGAAAAGACCGAAGTCGCGAGGATCGCGAGTTGCCCGGCCTCGGGTCGGAACAACATGTTCCGGGCCGTCGCGCGCAAAATCAGATCCCGGACTCCGAGGCGGTGCGCCGCCACCAGCGTCCTGGTTCCCGCCCGTTTCATCCGGCGCAGTCGGGCGCCGGTGAACGGAGCCAGATCCCTCGCCCCGGCCTCGATCTCCGGATCGAATCGCGCGCCCAGGTGCTGAATCGAGAGGTAGAGGGGATATTTCAACAGGAGCCCGAGACGGGCGTCACGGAACAATCCGGACCATCGCGCCCGGTTCAGGGATTTTCCGTGGAAATGCGACATGACGGTGATGTCCAGCAGGCTGCGCATGTTGCCCCGGAGGAAATGCGAGCAGGCGGTGACGTGCAGGCAAAGATTGATCAACTGATCGTCCGGCGACAAAACCCGCGCGGGAACGCCGTCGAAGTCGATGACGGTGGAGTTGTCCCACATGCCGTCGAGGTCGTGATCGAGATGACGTTCGTGGGAAAAAAACTGGTGGATCTCCACGGGCATTGCGCCGGATGGCCGGGTGTATTCAGGAAGGTGATGCTGGCTCGGGTTTGCCACGTGCCATTCGGCGGAATGCTCGCCGGCAGAGAGGTACCCCATGTCCTCCATCGCTTTCGCCGCGGCCACCACGTCCTCGCGGCGGACCATGATGTCCACGTCCTGCATCTGGCGCAGGGCCATGCTCGGCCAGATCGAATAGGCCAGCGCGGCTCCTTTCAGGAGCAGCGCCTCGATGCCCCGGCGCTCGAATTCCCCCAGGATCTCCTTCAGGCCAAGCTTGATGCGCAGATTCTTCTGGGCCGTTTCATGGGAAAAATGCCGGAGTGTGTTGGTCTCCTGCGCCGGCGCCAGCCCCGCCCGCGCCAGGGGCGTCAGGGTGAAGTGGAGCAGCGCGGCCACCCGGTTTTCGAAGGCCAGTTCGACCAGCTTTGCCCAGTCCACACCGGCCAGAATGGAAGCATGCCCTGCCGGATCGAGCTTGTGACCGCGGATGCCTTCGCGGAGCGCCAGCAGCAGAACGGACTCCTCCCGGCGAAACCCGTTCAGGGCGTCGCCGTCCGCGCCGTTGTCACGCGCGGCCTGATCCATGAGAACGAGTCATCGATGCGGCGGCGCCTGGGCAGGCTTTCGCAACTGTCGGGGTGGCGTGGCAATGCCGCGGCCGGGTATTTGGGTAGGGTGGAGACCAGGAATGGCCCATGGGGAGGCGCAACGCTGGAGGGGGGGATTCCCAAGGGCGGTGCGGGGCGGCATCTGTAGCCGGTCTTTGCGGGATTGAAAAGGATTCATTTTCATCCAGCGCAGGAATCCCATGACGAGCTTTTGCGTCGGATTACGCGGCAGAGCCACGCCCGCTCGGACGGGGCGGGCAAAACGCGCCGTGGCCATCCCGCAGGCCCCCGCCCGGCAGGCGGCAAGGGTTCAGTTTTCTTCCGAACCCCCGTCGTTTCTCACCTCGAGCGCCAGGGAAGGTGAGGCGCTGCCTGCGTGAGCTGCGAGCCCGAATCGCGGCGGAAGTTGAATGCCTGCCGGATCTTGGCCAGCACGGGCCTGCCGTTTCTGGTCGGCGCCTCGAAGCGCCAGTCGCGCACCGCCTCGATCGCGAGGAAACCCAGCTCGACGTGATCCGCCGCCATCACGGCCGGCATGCGCACGGTGCCCAGCTCATCGATGTAAAACTCGACCACGACGCTCCCGTACACGCCACCGTCGAGCAGGGTTTGCGGGAAGGCCGGCGCAGGCGCGAGCACGGGCGTCGGGATGCGATCGAGATCGCGCAACGCGCATGGCTCGTAAACGAATTCGTCGGGGCGATCGAGGAGCCGGTTGATCGTGTTCGAGCTGTCGAGGCTGACGACCACACCGGTCGCCGCGAAACGGACGCGCAGCTCGACCTGGCACGGCGTGGGTTCGCCGCGCAGGAGCATGGGTTCGAACTTCCAGCGTTCGAGCACATCGAGCGTGGCGTTCGCGAAGGCTTTGTTGGTGTAGGCGACGACGAGCTGGTCCGTGAGCACGCCGCGGTGGTCGACGTTGATGAGGATGCGTGTCTGTCCTTCGGTCACGCCTTGCGCGACGAGGGTTTGCGGGAAGACGGGCTTGACCGTGACGTTGATCCGGAGCGACTGCCGGTCACTCGTCGGAAAGCTGGTGTCTTGAATGATGGCGCCGCTCGCGGGAAGCGCGATGGCGAGGGCGAGAAAGGCGAGGGATTTCATCTTTAAAGGGGCCTATCTGCGCAAGACACCGGCGGCTGCGTTTTCCCTTCAAACTTTCCGGGCGCGACAGCGGCCCGCCGCCTCGTGTTGCCGGGGCGCGCATGGAAGGGCCTGCCTCAATTGCGCCTCGTCGCGCGCGGCTCCGGCTGGTATGTGTCGCCTGCATGCGAACCATTCTCCTCGCCGCCTCGTGGGCGGTCGCGGGCCTGCTTCCCGCGTTGTCCGCCGCGCCGGCGCAGCCTTCAGCTTCGTCGTCGCCCGCGGTCGATGTCGATCCTCTGGAGTCGCTGCGCTTCGGATCCGTCAGCCTTTACTCGGAAAACGACAAATACTTCGCCGGCACCGATCGAAACTACTCGAACGGTTTCAAGCTCTCCTTTCTCAGCACCGACATCCGCGGTTTCGAGAACACCAGGCTGCCGTTTCCCGTGAGTTGGGCGAGGGAGGTGGCGGATCGCGTGCTGGACGAGAAAGCGGAGGCGAAGATCGGCCTCTCCATCGGCCAGAACATGTATACGCCGACCGATGTCCTCACGCCGGATTACATCCCGGACGACCGGCCTTACGCGGCCTGGCTCTATCTCGGCGCGGCGTTTCACAACTACCGGCCCGCGGGCGAATCCGGCAGTGGCGCGCGGCTCGATGTTTTCGAGATCAATCTCGGGGTCGTCGGCCCGTCCGCGCTGGGTCGTGAGGTTCAGGACATCGTCCACGACTTCATCGACGTCGATCGATCCGAGGGCTGGGACAACCAGATCCACGACGAGCCCGGCCTGAACCTGATCTATGAGCGGAAGTGGCGTTTCTCCTCGGAGCACGCGCGGACGGCCTGGGGGCTCGACTTGATGCCGCACGCCGGCGTCTCGCTCGGCAACGTCTTCACCTATGCCAACGCCGGGGTCGAGATCCGCGCCGGCTACGCGTTGCCGGCGGATTTCGGGACGAGCCTGATCCGGCCCAGCGGCGACTCGAATTCGTCGAGGCCGCGCTTCACGTTCTTCCTTTTCCTCTCCGCCGACGGCCGCGCCGTGGCGCGCGACATCACGCTCGATGGAAACACCTTTCGCGACAGCCCGTCGATCGACAAGAAGGCGTTCGTTTACGACATCATGGGCGGCTTCGGCATCGGCATGCGCCGCGCCCAGCTCACCTACACGCAGGCCCGGCGCTCGCCGGAGTTCGACGGGCAGGACGACCCGCAGGATTTCGGCTCGATCGCCGTCTCCGTTTTTTTCTGACCAGCAAAAGCCAGGAGCCAGGAATCAGGGAACAGGTGTCAGGATCACGCCGTGGTTTCTGTCTCCTGATTCAATTCAGGATGTGCTCGGTCTTCGCGTCGAAGAGGTGGACCTTGTCGAGGTCGAGCGCGAGGCGGACCTTGGCGCCGGCGTCGTAGTGAACGGTCGGGCGCACGCGGGCGATGAGCGAGTGCGCGCCGGTGTCCACGTAGAGAAGCGTCTCCGCGCCCATTGGCTCGGCGACCTCGACGGGCACTTCGATCGTCGGGCGTCCGGCGGGGGCTTCGTTGAGGAGCACGTCCTGCACGTCCTCGGGGCGGATGCCGAAGAGCACGTCCTTTTCGGCGTAGCTCGCGCCGACGCGCGAGAGGCGCTCGTCGAGTTCGATCACGATCGGAGCCCGGCGGGTGTTGGCTTCGTGGAAATTGAGCCGGCCGCTGTCGCGGGTGAGGGTGCCGCGCAGGAAATTCATCGGCGGCGAACCGATGAAGGCGGCGGTGAAGTGGTTCGTGGGCGCGTTGTAGAGTTTGAGCGGCTCGTCCACCTGCATGATGTCGCCGTCCTTCATCACGCAGATGCGGTCGCCCATGGTCATCGCCTCGACCTGGTCGTGCGTGACGTAGATCATGGTCGCGCCGAGCCGGGCGTGCAGTTTCGCGATCTCGGTGCGCATGGAGACGCGCATCTTCGCGTCGAGGTTCGAGAGCGGTTCGTCAAAAAGAAACACCTTGGGCTTGCGCACGATCGCGCGGCCGACGGCGACGCGCTGGCGCTGGCCGCCGGAGAGGGCCT
>CAZFCY010000101.1:0-18125 GCA_964517665.1 uncultured Opitutaceae bacterium
ATCCTTTCGTTTTGAATCGCCTTGTCCCGTGTCCAAAGAAATCGGTGGCGCTATACTAACAGGCTGCTGAAAAACTACATATAGCGCAATAATGCCACATGTAAATCGTTGAAGCTCAATGCCTGAGTTCTGGTGAATTTCCCGAAAGACGGCTTTTTCAGCAGCCTGCTAATCACTCCCGGCTACCCGATTGGCCGTCTTTCCTTAACTCTATTCCACCAAACGGCAGATCGATCCAGACTTCACCATAGTCGGACGCCCGGTAGTGGGGTCGAATCACCTTTTTCCCAAATACCGGTCCGCTTCTCGTGAGATCGAGCAACAAACGAATCTCCCCTGTAGCGTCGCCCGCCAACTCCTTCCGCTTCCAGTCATAGGCGATGCTAATCAAGATCGTCGATTCGTCCCACTTGATGCGCGTTAGCTTCGGATAGCTCGCCTCCCACGCAAGGAGACTCACGGACCAAGCTCCGCATGAGATCGAGCGTGGGACCTCAAACTTCCACGCTAACTCGGCAATCGTTCCCGAAAGGTCGACACCATCAACCTTGGGATGCTGGCCGACGAACTCGCGGATGATCGACTCCAGTACCGTCCTATCAATCTCTCGCCAGATAGTTTCTGCCTCGGTCTTCCACTTCGCGTCGCGCTTCTCGATGTAGCCTCTCGGGAGATCGATCTGAAACGCCTGCGCTGCGCAAAGACAGCAAAGGAACACGATGAGTGCCGCTAGAGATCGGTGCATTTCTTGGCCAACGCCGAAGCTGACCGCCGCCGCCGGAGGGCTCAAGCCTGCGGTGGAGTTCCCGACGGTGGCCGCGGCTCCGAGGCGTTCGGTCGGGCGCCTTGTTCGGCCTCTTTCTGGTGAAGAGCGAAAGGCGGCTTCCTGCTCCAAAGAGGTCTGGACTGTCGGACCGTCCGACGGCCGGATTGTCAGCGGTGTTTCGTCGGTGCGGGCTCGGCAATGCTCTTGCCGCGGAGGCCGGCTGCTGGTGCGATGCGCGTCCGCATGAAACCCCGCGTGCCTGCCTTCTTGGCTGCGATGATCGCCGCTGTTTTCGCTGTCGTTATTGTTGTCCCGTTTGTCGACGGCGCTGAACCCGAATTGAAGCAGGACGGCACGCCGCCGAAAGTGCTGTCGCGCGTGGAGCCGGTGTTTCCCTATAACATGAGTGCTGCGGGGCTCGCCGGAAACGTGACGATCGGGTTTGTCGTGGACACCGAGGGCAGGGTGCGGGACACGCGCATCGTGCGGTCGAACAATCCGTGGTTCGAGCGGCCGGCGATCGAGGCGCTGCTGAAGTGGAAGTTCGAGCCGGCGGTCGTGGACGGGCGGAAGGTGAATACCCGCATGCAGATCCCGATCCAGTTTGTTCCGCGCCGTGGCGGAGGCGACTTGTGGCGGATGCAGAAAGGCAAGGACCACGAGAAGCTGCCGCCGGAGTTGCAGTGGGACAAGCCACCGGAGGCGGTGAGCACGGCTTTTCCCGTCTATCCGTTCGAGATGCTCCGCGACAAGGTGAACGCCAGGTTCAAGGTCGCGCTGCTGGTGGACCCGGCCGGGAAAGTGGCCGCCGTGAAACTCACCGGCGAGCCGGCGCCGGAGTTTGCCGGGGCTGTTCGCGCGATGGCGGCGATGTGGCAGTTCGAGCCGGCGAAGAAGAAAGGCGGCCAACCCTGCGCGGCGCTGATTGCCATCGAGCACGAATTTCGCGCGGATGGTCGCGGCACCGTGCCGGTGAGCGAGAGCGCGAAGGAGATTCTGCGGGAGCTTGGCCGGTCCGAGCCGCGGATCGCCGGCCTCGGGGCGCTCGATGCGGAGCCGAAGGATCTCTCGTTTCGCGATCTGCTCTATCCGCCGGAGTTGAAGTCACAAGGCGTGGAGGGAGAGGCGGCGATCGAGTTTTTCATCGATCGCCACGGCGATGTGCAGTTGCCGCGCATCGTCTCGGCCACGCACGAGGAGTTTGGCCACTTCGCGGCGATGATGGCGGCGTGCTGGCGTTTCGAGGCGCCGCGCAAGGACGGCAGGCCCGTGATCGTGCGCGCGCAGCGGAGGGTGAGTTTCAAGCTGAAGGCGAGTGAAGGGCGGGGACGGACGAATGTAGAATGATGAATGTAGAATGATGAATGTAGAATGATGAATGATGTATCCGAGCAGGATGACGAATCGCCCGAGCTGCTCGAAGGCATCGACGCCGGGCTGGGTTCGCTCGAGCAGAAGGGCGCGCGTCCCACCACGCGAGAAGCGCCATCCGAGAAGGCGCGGCGAAGGGCTGGAGAGTCGCGTTGAGCGATGAGGCCGGGTTCGATCTCGGCAAGATCGTTCGCTTCGTCGCGCAGAAGGACGCCATCGCGGCTGAGGCCGCTCCTACGTTTTCTTCGATGCTCGGGATCTGTCGGCGGAGTTTCACTTTGTCTTTGAGGCCCAAGGGGCCGGGATGAAGGATGGCTGTCCCGTGGATTGGGCTGCGCGGTGTCGTGCCGCCAAGTGAATAGTCGTGCCGGTCCAGATCAGCTTGAAATCCACGAGGCGAGCCGGGTCTTGGTATCTTCATGGGACATCACTCTGTCGTTTCGGATGTCCTCTTCGGCCTCTTCGAGGGCAGCGAGAATCCGAACCTCTTCTTGAAGATCGTAATATGAGGCGTCTTCCGGAAGAGTCGCGAGCGCAAGCATCGCCTTCTGCTTGGGTGTCACGGAAGAAATCGTCACGAAGCGAGGTTCGTCTGCAATTCTGCATTCTCTTGCTCAACGACCGTCGTCAGACATGCCGGAACCACGACAATGAACTACCGACACAGCTTTCACGCGGGGAATTTCGGCGATGTATTGAAACACGCGCTGCTCGTGCCGCTCGTGCGCGGGATGCA
Organism: uncultured Opitutaceae bacterium; assembly: GCA_964517665.1. Classification (GTDB taxonomy): domain Bacteria; phylum Verrucomicrobiota; class Verrucomicrobiia; order Opitutales; family Opitutaceae; genus Congregicoccus. The sequence continues at coordinate 2,874 of CAZFCY010000101.1, forward strand.
GCGCAAGGAGAAGGGGTTCGTCTTCGTGGACACGCATGCGGGCGTGGCCGATTACGATCTCTCGGCGGCGCCGGCCGGGCGCACGCTGGAGTTCGAGAACGGCATCGGCCGGCTCTGGCGGGCGGCGGAAACGCCGGAGGTGTTGCGCGAGTTTCTCGATATCGTGCGCCACTATAACGAAGCGCGCGGCGCGGCGCCCGGCGAGCTGCGCTTTTATCCGGGCTCGCCGCGGATCGCCGAGGCGCTGTTGCGGCCGCGGGACCGGCTGGCGTTGAGCGAGCTGCATCCGGAGGACTTCGAGGTGCTGCGCGCCGCGTTTCGCGGGGCGCCGCGCGTGAGCGTGCAGCGGATCGATGCCTATTCGGCGATCCGCGCGCATCTGCCGCCGCCGGAGCGGCGCGCGCTGGTGCTGATCGATCCGCCCTACGAGGATGCGAACGAGGTCTCGCGATTGCACGAGGGGCTCGAGATCGGTTTGCGGCGGCTGCCGGCGGGCACGTTTGCGATCTGGTTTCCGATCAAGGCTCGCTCGGCGACCGAGGCCTTCAAGGCCGTGCTGCAAACACTGCCGCTTCCGCCGACGCTTTCAGTCGAACTCACCGTGCGGCAGGACAACGCGCCGGACCGGCTCAACGGCAGCGGTCTGCTCGTCGTCAATCCGCCGTGGCAGATCGAGCGGGAACTCGAGCCGGTCGTCGCGGCGCTGCATCAGGCGCTCGCGGCAGAACCCGGCGCGCGAGCCGGGCTCGAGTGGGTGGTGGAGGAGGAGAAGTAGCGAGTAGCGAGAAGTGAGTAGCGAGTAGGACGAGTGCGGGAAGCGAGGGGCCGGCGGTGGGGCTGCGTGTCGAAGGTCGGACTGATTGATGGCCGTCCAACGGCGCGCTGATGGAACCGGCACAGCGGCGATGTCCTGCCCGGCGGGCAAGGTTGTCTTGCGGCGCCTTTCCTCGAACCCTCTTTATTTTTTAAAGCCTTCTCTCGATTGCCGCGTTTCGAAGCGGGCTCAGGGGAACCGCACGGCACAGAAGGGAATGAAGAGAACAAAGGACGAAGCGCATTCTTGCGCCCTTTATTCTCTTCACTGTCTTCTAGGCAAACAATCGAAGTTCATGTAGGGTTGCGGCGAAGCCGCGCCCGGTAGAGTGCGAACGGGCGCGGCCGCCGACTGCGCTCGCCCCTTTTGCCCCATGTCCACCCCTGCAAAAGTCTTCTCGGGATTCGCCGCGTTTGTTCTGACGCTCGGCCTGGCCTTTCTCCTTCCACGCGTGTTTGCCGGCAACGAGACGGGACTTGCCGCCGGCGCGACCGCGGCGCTGGTCTTCCTCGGCTGTTTCGCCATCGCCGGCGTCCTGGGCATCGTTCTTCTTGTCCTGACGCTGCAGCATCGCGCGACGCTTGCCGGCGGAGCGAAACTGGCCGGACTGCTTCCCCTTCCCTTGCTCGTCGGCGTGTTTGGTCTTGTCGTGCTGCTCGCCCTTCAGAAGCAGCGCGAAAGCGCGCAGGCCGAGCCACCTCCGAAAGCGCTCGTGCCCACCAGCCCGGCATCACCGTGAATACGACGGGAGTGAACCGGGGGAGCGGGCAGGCTTCACCGGCCGGATGGCTGTATTCGAACGTGGAGTGATTGATGGCCGTCCAACGCTACTCGCTCCTTCTTCACCGCCTGACCTTCGAGCCGCGGTAGAGGCGGCTGCGGAAGACGGTGGAGGGCTCGCCTTCGAGCGAGGCGAAGACGGCGGAGTATTGATAATCGAAACCCTCGATTTTCTTGCGCTCGATGCGCTGGTCGATGAACCGCTCGATGGCGAAGGCGTATTTCATCTCGTCCTCGGTCAGGAGCGTGAAGGCGTCGCCCTCGGATTGCGCGCGGCCGGTGCGGCCGATGCGGTGGACGTAATCCTCCGGGTGCTGCGGGGTGTCGAAATTGACGACGTGGGAGATGCCCTGGATATCGAGTCCGCGCGCGGCCACGTCGGTCGCGACGAGCATTTCGTATTTGCCGGACTTGAAGCCCAGGAGCGCCTCGGTGCGCTCGGCCTGCGTGCGGTTCGAGTGCATGACCGCGACCTTGTGCTTCTCGCGCTCGAGGCGGCTGGCGACGAAATCGGCGCCGTGCTTGGTGCGGCAGAAGATGAGCACGCTCTCGTAGTTCGTGTCCTCGAGCAGCTTCTTCAACAGATCGAACTTCTGCGACTCGATGACGGGATAAAACGCGTGGGAAACCGTCTCCGCGGCCGAGCGCCGGCGGCCGATCTCGATCGTGTGCGGATCGCGCAGGCACCATTCCGTGAGTTTCTCCAACTCCGGCGGGATCGTGGCCGAGAAGAAGAGCGTCTGCCGCTCCTTCGGGCACATCGCGATGATGCGCTTCACGTCGGGCAGGAAACCCATGTCGAGCATGCGATCGACCTCGTCGAGGACGAGGTACTGGATGCCGCTGAGCGAGAAGCTGCGTTGCTCGATATGGTCGAGCAGGCGGCCGGGGGTCGCCACGATGATGTCGAGGCCGGAGGCGATGGCGTCGCGTTGCGGGCCGTAGCCGACGCCGCCGTAGATGACCGTCGTGTTCAGGTTGGTGAACTTGCTGTAGGTGTGCATCGCCTCGTCGACCTGAAGCGCGAGTTCGCGCGTCGGCTCGAGGATGAGGCAGCGCAGCGTGCCGTGCTCGCCGAGCTTCTGCAGGATCGGGAGGCTGAAGGCGGCGGTCTTGCCGGTGCCGGTCTGGGCCGATCCGATGACATCGCGCTCCTGAAGGATGAACGGAATCGCCTCGGATTGGATCGGCGTCGGTTGCGTGTAGCCCTTCGCCTCGGCGGCGGCGGCGATGGCGGGCACGAGGCCGAGGCCGATGAACTCGTTGTCCTCCGAGATGGGAGGAATCTCGATCGGCTCCGGCGGGACAAACGGCTTCGCCGCGACAACGGGAGCGGGCGTGGACGCCGGCGCGGGACCGGCGTTTTCGCCATCCTCCTCGCGGCGGCGCGGATGCGCGCGTTCGCCTGAAGGATGCGCTTCGCCTTCGCGGCGGCGGTCGCCACGCTCGTCGCGCTCACGACGATCGCCTCCGCGTCCGCGCCGGCGGCGGCCTCCCTTGCGCTCGCCTTCGGGAGCGCCGCCTTCGCGGGCGCCCTCGGGGCGAAACTCGTTGCGGCGGGACGGGCTGCGCTCGCCGGATTTCGCGGGAGTCGCGGAGCCGTCGCGTGGCGCGCCGCGATCGCGTCGCTGGCGCCGCGGCCGTTCGCCGTCGGGCTTGCCTTCGGCGGAGCCGCGTTTCGAACCCGGGTGGGTTTTGGCGCGCCCAGGTTGGGCGGATTTGGACTGTGAATCCCCTGCGGGGCGGTCCTTTTTGGCGGGACCGAAGAGTTTACCGATGATTTTTCGAAGCATGGAACCAGGCAGGCGCAGTGTGCGCCCGGGAAGCAGCCGGCGGGTTCTGGCGCCTGCGCAAAACTGCGCGTGGCATCCTGCCGCACCGGCGGCGTAAGAGACGACATCTGCCCCGGCGCGCGCGCGGTGTCAACGGCGCCCTTTGGGCCCCGATCAAAGGGCGTGATTGGAAGCGTGGGCGCCGCGAAGGCGGTCGGGCGGGTTCCCCTGCCCGTGTTTCGAGGCCAGGCCGGCGCATGCGCCTTTGATCCCGATCAAGCGAAGCGTCCAATCCGCTGGCACGCGGGCGCGAATCGAGTAGGATTTTCACTTCCATGGCCGACCCTCTTTCCGCATCCACCGCCGCCGCGCCGGCTCCGGTCGCCGCCTTCCCGATCGACGTGGAGGCCGCGCGCCGGGATTTTCCGATCCTCGACGCGCGCATCGGCGGCAAGCCGTTGATTTATTTCGACAACGCCGCGACCACCCACAAACCGCAGGCGGTCATCGATGTGATCCAGCGTTTTTACATGTTGCAGAACGCGAACATCCACCGCGGCGTTCACTACCTGAGCCAGCAGGCGACCGATCGCTACGAGGAGGCGCGGGCGCGGATCGCGCGGTTTTTCAACGCCGCTTCGTCCGACGAGATCGTGTTCGTCCGCGGCGCGACCGAGGCGATCAACCTCGTCGCCAACACCTGGGGCGCGCGATTCCTGCGCGAGGGTGACGAGATTCTCATCACCGAGATGGAGCATCACGCCAACATCGTGCCGTGGCAGCTCATCGCGAAGCGCACCGGCGCGCGGCTGCGCGTGGCGCCGATCACGGACGAGGGCGACGTCGATCTCGCGGCGTTTCGCAATCTGCTCGGCGCGCGCACGAAGCTCGTCGCGTTTCCACACATCTCCAACGCCCTCGGCACGATCAACCCGGTGGGCGAGATGATCGCGGCGGCGAAGTCCGCCGGCGCGGTCGTGTTGCTCGATGGCGCGCAGTCCGCGCCGCATCTGCCGGTCGACGTGCAGGAACTCGGGTGCGATTTCTACGTCTGCTCCGGCCACAAGGTTTACGGCCCCACCGGCATCGGCATTCTCCACGGCCGCATGGCGCTGCTCGAGTCGATGCCCCCCTGGGAGGGCGGCGGCGACATGATCCAGAAAGTGACCTTCGAGGAAACGACCTTCAAGGCTCCCCCCTCGCGCTTCGAGGCGGGCACGCCGCACATCAGCGGCGCGATCGGGTTCGCCGCGGCGATCGATTATCTCGACCGGCTCGGGCGCGACCGCATCGCCGCGCACGAGGACGATGTGATCGCCTACGGCGTCGAGCGGCTGTCCGCCCTGCCGGGCCTGCGCATCGTCGGCACGCCGCGGCATCGCGCCGGCGCCATTTCGTTCGTGATGGACGGCGTGCACCCGCACGACATCGGCACCATCCTCGACAACCAGGGCGTGGCCATCCGCGCGGGCCATCACTGCGCCCAGCCGCTCATGCGCCGTCTCGGCCTCGCGGCCACGGCGCGCGCCTCGTTCGGCCTCTACAACACGCGAGCCGAAGTGGACGCGCTCGTGACGGCGCTCGATCGCGTGCGGCAGTTGTTCTCTTAGGGATTGAGGGAGTGAGGGGACGGTAGGAAACGATTTCGGGGCCCTCAGTTGCACGACCGTTTTTCCTCCTCTTCTCTCGCTCCCCTCACTCCCTTGCTCCCTCATTCCCTCGCTCCCTTTTCACCCATGTCCGACCTCGACGACCTCTATCAGGAGATCATCCTCGATCACAACCGGCGCCCGCGCAATTACGGGCCGATGCCCGACGCGACGCACCAGGCGGACGGGCACAACCCGCTTTGCGGCGACGAGGTGACGGTGTTTCTCCATCTCGATGGCGACACCATCTCGAACATCTCCTTCGACGGCCAGGGTTGCGCCATCTCGAAAGCCTCGGCCTCGCTCATGACCACGCGGCTCAAGGGCCGTTCGCTCGACGAGGCGAACAAGCTTCTCGAGGAGGTGCGCGCGCTGTTGACCGCGCGCGAGGAGACCACGCCCGATCTCGAATCGCTCGGCGATCTCGCCGCGCTGGCGGGGGTGCGGAAGTTTGCCGTGCGGGTGAAGTGCGCGACCCTCGCCTGGCACACGCTCGAGGCCGCGCTCACCGGCCGGAAACAGGTTTCGACCGAGGACGAATGAGCCGGGGCCGCCGTATCCGGAATCCGGGTACGCGGTCAGGCTTGTTTCGGCGCGCCCCTGCCGTCCTCGATCGCGCGGATCTCGACGCGCGCGAAGAGCCGGCCGCGAATCGGGAACGGCGTGGCCACGATGTCGAAATCCAGCCGCGCGTCCCGCCCGCGCCATTCGGCCTCCATGTTCACGCCGGTGGCGCATGCGTGGCCGGCGAGCGCGAGCAGGGTCGAGTTCACCGTGCCGCAAATGCAGCAGGAGGGATGCGTGCCGCAACCCGAGGTGTCCTCGGTGGCGTGGACGCAACCGAGCGCCTCGCCGATCCGCAGGCCGAGGAGATCGCCGGGCGCCGCGGCCCGCGTGAAACGCAGGAAGGCCTCGTCGGCATGGACGATCTGGCGCGACTCGTTCACCACCGCCACGGCGGAGCCGGCGGAATCGGAGCGTCCGGCTCCGGCCTGCGCGGCGGCGACCATCGCGTGTTCCTCGCGGATGCGTTCGAAGTCCTCGCGCGCGGAGGGCGCGAATCGAGTGGGAGGCGTCAGGGCGAAATCCATGGCCGGTCTGGTTCGGGCCATCATAGCCGGACATCGGCCGGCCGGCCGCGCGCGGGTTGCGGTTTGTCCCGCGCGGGTTGTTTCTGTGTGGACAAAAGCTCGGGGCCGAAATCCCTTTCGCCGCGCCGGATCCCTCCACGAGTTCGATTCCGGCGGTCGTGAACGCGTCTCCCATCTCCCCGCCGCCGACCCGCGCGAGCGCGATCGGCCTGCTGCTGCTCAGCGCCTTCCTCTGGAGTCTCGGCGGACTGCTGATCAAGGGCGTCGATTGGAGCGCGCCGGCCATCGCGGCCACGCGCAGCGCGATCGCGGCGCTCACGATCGCGGTGTTCTATCGCGGGCGGCTGCGCTTCACGTGGTCGCGCTGGCAGATCGCGGGCGCGGTCGCCTATGCGGCGACGGTGATGCTCTTTGTCATCGCGAACAAACTCACCACCGCCGCGAACGCGATCCTGTTGCAATACACGGCGCCGGTTTACATCGCGCTGGCCGCGCCGTGGTTTCTCGGCGAGCCGAGCCGGCGGCGCGACTGGCTCGTGATCGCCGTCACCCTGTGCGGGATGGCGCTGTTTTTTGTCGACCGGCTGAGCACGCGCGGGATCGCGGGCAACCTCGCCGCGATCGGAAGCGGAGTTTCCTTCGCCGCGCTGGCGCTGTTTTTGCGCAAGCAGAAGGACGGCTCGGCGGTGGAATCGATCGTGCTGGGAAACGTTCTCGCGGCGCTCGTCGGCCTGCCGTTTGTCCGCGGGCCGTTTCCCGACGCGGCGGGGTGGGGCATCCTTGTGGTTCTCGGGGTGATCCAACTGGGCTTTTCCTACATCGCCTACGCCGTGGCGGTGCGCCGCGCCACGGCCATGGACGCGGCGCTCGTGCCCATGCTCGAGCCGATCCTGAACCCGGTCTGGGTGCTCCTTTTTCACGGCGAGCGACCCGGGCGCTGGGCGCTGGTCGGCGGCGCGATCGTCGTCGGCGCCGTGGCCGCGCGGGGCGCGCTTTCCGTGCGCGAGCGCCCGCGCGCCGCGCCGCCGAGGCCGGGCGCGTTTCCGTCGGCGACGACATAGCGCGCGCGTCGGGCGGATTTTCCGTGGGGCGCGCTTCCTTTTCGGATTGGAATGCCGGCCCTTCCTTCGAAGGATCGCGGTTTTCGCGCGCGCCTTGCCGGGCCGCGCGGCCTCACCACCTTCCCGTATACGATCGATGCAATCCTACCCGACCTGGGCGTGGCTTTTATTTCTGACGTTCATTGCCGCGATGCTGGCGCTCGATCTCGGCGTGTTTCATCGCAAAACCAAGGTGGTCGGCATGCGCGAGGCCCTGGGATGGTGCGTCGTGTGGGTGTCGCTCGCGCTGGCGTTCAACGTTCTCGTCTATTTCTGGCACGGAAAGACCGCCGCCCTCGAGTTTCTCGCGGGGTACGTCGTGGAGCTGAGCCTGAGCGTGGACAACGTTTTCGTTTTCATCCTCATCTTCACCTACTTCCGGGTCCCGCCGGCGTATCACCACCGCGTGCTTTTCTGGGGCATCCTCGGCGCGGTCGTGATGCGGGCGATTTTCATTTTCGCGGGCATCGCCATCCTCGAGCGCTTCCACTGGGTGATCTATGTCTTCGGCGCGTTTCTCGTCTATACCGGCATCAAGATGGCGATCCCGAAAAAGGAGGAGATTCATCCCGACAACAATCCGGTGATCAGAATCTTCCGGCGGATCTTTCCGGTCACGCCCGGGTATCGCGAGGAACGCTTTTTCGTCCGGGAAAACGGCCGGTTGTTCGCCACGCCGCTCGCCGTCGTCCTGCTTGTGGTGGAGAGCACCGATCTCGTCTTCGCGACCGATTCGATCCCGGCGATCCTCGCGATCACGCACGACGCTTTCATCGTCTTCACGTCGAACATCTTCGCGATCCTCGGGTTGCGGTCCTTCTACTTCGCGCTTTCCGGGGTCATGCAGATGTTTCGCTTCCTCTCCTACGGCCTGGCTGCGGTGCTGGTCTTTATCGGCGTGAAGATGCTGGTCTCCGGTTATTACCACATCGCGATCGAGCTTTCCCTCGGTGTCATCGTCGGCGTCCTTGCCCTCTCGGTCGCTCTCTCGCTGATCTTTCCCGCGGAAAAAACCGCCGAAGACGCGCCGCTCCCGCCGGCGGAATAGCGCGCCTCGGAGAAACGCGGACGAGCGTGTCCGCGCTCCTTCCCCGGCGCGCCGGCCTTCAGTGGGCCGCGGGCTTGACCGTGGGCCGCGCCGCCGCGCCCTCGCGTCCACGCCCCGCGCCAAAAGTATAGTAGTCGACCGAGAGCCGCCCCGGTCCGGCCGCGATGACGACGAGCAGCGTCATCAACACGAAGGCTGAAAACTCGAGTGATTGGCCCAGCGCGAAAAGCCCGTCGCTCGCGTGCAGCACGACCGCTCCGAGGAGAATCGGGACCTGCGCCAGCGCGGCGATCCGCGTGAGCAACCCGAACGCCAGCATCACCCCGCCGGCCGTGTGCGCGATCGCCACGTAGTGCCCGACCAGCGCGGTGAAAAGCCACTCGTGGCTCGCCTCTCCCGTGAGCTGGCGGATCATGACGCCGCTCTCTCCGCCGAACAAAATCATGCCGCGAACAAACAAACCGACGCCGAGGTAGATGCGGAGCAGATCGAGCCAGATGTCCCTGCGCTCCTCGAGCCAGTGCGATAGCTGCTGCCATTTCATGGCCTGTCCTCCAATTTTTCGGGTTAACTTCGGCAGCGGCAGAAATGCCGGCTGCCCGGGGTGACCCCAACCAATACTCTCGTCGGCAAACTTGTCAAAACCCCCGCTCGAAGCCAACGCCCGCCCGAAGCGTGAAATAGGGCAAATCAGAAGCCGCGTTTTTGTAACGTACGTTACAAAAACGCGGCTTCCAGTCCTGCCTCAAGAGTCGAGATAGACGGCGATCAACAGCCCGCGGAAGTCCTGCGGGCCGATCGTCCAGGGATCGACGTCGTGATTGTTGTCGCCCCGGGTGATCAAGCGCCCGTTCTCCAGCCGGCGCACGACGCGGTGCGTCACCGGCACGGAATCGATCGGGCAGTGAAACGAAATGACGTCGCCCGGTCGCACCTGCGCAAAGGGCACGCGCTGGTAGATCAGCCAGTCATTCTCGGTCAGCGTCGGCTCCATGCTCCCCGTGGGCAGGAGGCGGCCGACCCACGTGTCCGGCATGGTCGTCATGACCGCGCTGGCCCAGAGCGACGCCCTGACGTTGGCGGAGAACAGATATCCCAGCCCGAGAGAGCACCAAATGCAGAGGAGAACAATCGGTCGTTTCATCGAAGAATCGCTCAAGCGGGTAAACGTCGTCTCCTCCACTGTGCTTGAACCTTTCCCCTACGGCAAAGCCGGATGAGCGGTAAACGCGCCGTCAAAGCGCTTGTTCACATGCGCGATGAAGATGGGACCGCTCTTGCGGGAGCGTGCCCGGGCGCGGCAAGCCGCGCTCCTGCGAGGCGGCTTGAAAGCGCGTGGGAACAAGCCGCTTACCGCGCCGGATCAGCCTTGAAGCCGATGGCTTCCAGCGCCGGGGCGATTTCGGGGTTGGCCATGAACTTCTCCCACACCAGGCCTGTGCGGTGGTTTTCGATCATGACCACGATCGGCGCCTGATTCAGCGCCATGTAGTCCTCGTCGAACCAGTTGAGGGTTTCGTTGAAGCCGTCGTGAAAACCGAAGATGCCCCAGACCTTTGCCCCGAGGTTCCGGTAGAAATGCTTCAGCGCGGCGAGCGATTCCTCCGGCGTGTAGGGCATCGAGGAGAGCGCGGCCATGCAGTTGATCGTGCCGTTGTCGTCGCGGGGCAGGGCGCGCCCGCCGCCGGAGTTGACCCCGGCCGACCGGCCCCAGCAATCGGGCCCGTAACCGGCGAAACCGCGGGGATTCTCGATCGAGTAGGCGCGGCTGATCAGATTGATGGCGCGGTTGTTGTCGAAATAGTTCGTATAGCGATCGCGAATGCCGCGCGGGTCGAAGCCCATGAAGGAGAAGTGCGTGAAGAACAACTCGCCGCCGTTGCCCACGCCGACGTCGAGCTTGATGCCGTGGTAGCTGTTTCCGTTGATATAGTGATCGCCGTCCGTCGTCCGTCCCCAGCCCTGGCGATAGCGCGCGTGGCGATCGGAAGTTCCGGCCCATCCTGTATGGTACATATCGGCGGGAATCGGATGCGTCGGTGAGGCGATGCCGAGGAGATAGACGATCTGCGTCTCGTTCCAGCCGATGAGCGGATGACTGATGTGGAACTCGTGATCCGGCGACCAGTGCCAGTAAAGCACGTCGCTGTCCGGCGTCTTTCGATACCAGTCCCATTCGACCTCCTCCCACAGGCGTGTCGTCGTGCGGCGGATTTCCTCCTCGGCCGCGGTGTCGCGGTCGAAATAGTGCCGCGCGGCGAGAAAGCCCTGGATGACGAAGGCCGTCTCGACCAGGTCGGCGCCGTTGTCGTATTTGCCGAAGAAAGGGATGACCTTGCCCGTGTTGCCGTCGAGAAAGTGCGGCCAGACGCCGTGGAAGCGATCCGCGCCTTCGAAGAAACGCACGATTTTCAACATGCGTTCGACACCCTGCTCGCGCGTGATGAACCCGCGTTCGATCGCGACGAGCAGCGCCATGATGCCGAAACCGTTGCCGCCGGTCGCGATGAGGTTCTCGTTGCCGGGAAAAATCTCGGGCGCCATGCCCGCATTGGGGTGCCCGGCCTCCCAATAATAGCGGAAGCACGCGGCCTGGACCATGTCGAGCAGCTCGTCGTCGGTCATCGCGCGCGTGCCGGCCGCCGGGGACGGATCGGAGAGAGGCGACTCGTTTCCGGCGAGATCGAGCGCGCTCACGCGATAAAAGGCGCTTTTTCCGGTCTCCCCGATGAAATCCTCGTAGCGCCGCCACGTGTTTCGCTGCGTGCCCACCGCCGTGTAGTCGTTCCCATCCCAGGAGCGGTAGATGCGATATTCCAGCACATCGGGCGCCGTGCTCGGCTGCCACGAAATATCGATGTGACGCTCGAAGCCCTTCGCCTCGACCGCGCCCGGCGGCGGCGGCGCATCAGTGTCGATGTGACCTCCATGAATGATGCGCAGGTCGTCGATATAAAGCGTGTGCTCCGCGCCATCGTCCAGGCCCTGCGTGAAGGTGACGCTGACGGCGTCGCGAAGCTGGAAAGTGGCCTCCGAGGTTCCTCTCGTCGCAGGGACCGCGATGCCGAAGGGCAGCCTGACCTCCGTCCATTGGCCCGCGGGAATGCGCTCGTCGCCGGTCGCCAGCGTGAGCGAGGGCGTGCCGAGGTCGTTCTTGTCCTGCATGAACACGCGGGGCGAGTTCGCCTCGGTGATCGTGTTCTCCGAATAACACCAGAAGGCGAGGGTGTCGCCCTGCAGCTCGAAATCGCGCCAGTCCCTTCCCGGATCGCGCAGCACCATTCTCCAGTCTCCGCCCGGCGCGGATTTCCATTGCAGCTTCAACGCGTTCGGCGGGCTTTTGTATCGATCCGTCGTCGTGGGAAACCTTCCGCCGCTCGTCTCGAGCGCGCTGGGCGCGACGCTATGGGTGTCGCTGTGATAATAGCCGCCGTCCGCCGGCGCGTTGTCGAAAACGACGTGCTGGTCGTAGTGAACGACCTGCGCGGCGGCAAAGCAGAAAGACGCAAGGAATGCTGCCGCGAGGACGTGCGCGCGGTGAAGGCGGAACGCAGGATTCGACGAGGATGTGGGCATATACTTCGGGGTTTGACGGGTCTGGGGGGACGATGTGCGGGCGGCGCTGACTGTCGAGAGCACCGGAAAGCGGGGAGCGATGACGAAAGGAACCAGCAGTGAAGCGGCCGCAAACGATTGCAAAGGGGGCGAAACGCCGTTTCGGCCGCCGCGACCGGCGAGGGGCGCAAACGACACAAGTGCCACGCGGCCAATGCAATCTTTGCGCAATCGGGGTTGCCGAAGAATGCGGGCGGCGAAGTCGCTTTTTTGCTTGCTCTGCAAACGTTGTCATTGAGGATGGCGATGTCAACCCTCTCGATTCGAGGCAACCCCATTCACGACAGTCAGCTCCATGCCTTCGGCCGCAAGCGCGCGTTTACCCCAGGTTGCACCGGCGTTCAATACGCGACCCCGCCACTTTCACGGGGCCGTGTATATGTTCTGCGTCGGCGCAATCCGGCGAGGCGTGCCTCGCCCGGGGCGCCTCCATCGGGCACGCCATGAACCCAACCCCGCGGTCTCTGTCCGTTCGTTGCAACAGATACCCTAGACCCATGAAACCGAACATATCCCGAAAGTTCGCGTCGGTCCTTGCACTGACGCTCTGTCTTCCTCCCGGCATAATGGCCCAGGCGACATCGCCTTCGTCCGGCGGCGCTCGAGCCGAGCCCGCGGAGGAGGTCATCGCCCTCGACACCCTTGTCATCGACACCGACCGTGACCGCGGCTATATCGCCGTGGATGCGCTGGCCGGCGGCCGCACCAATACGCCGATCAAGCTCACCCCGGCCGCGATGTCGTCTCTTACCCGGACGTTCATAGACGACCTGGGCATTCAAGATGTCCGTCAGGCGCTCAGTTGGGCGCCGAATGTCGTCCCGCAGGATCCGCTCGCCGGCACGGGCTTTGGCGGGCAGGCGTTTGGCCAGTGGTCCTTCAATTTCCGCGGCGTTGGCGCCGGCCAGCAAGGGGGGCCCGGACCGACGCGAAACTACTTCACGTTCTTCGAAAATGCGGATGCGTACAACGTCGAGCGCGTCGAGTTCACCCGCGGGCCCAACGGAATTCTCTTCGGCCTCGGAACAGTCGGCGGCACGCTTTCCACCTACACGAAGATTCCACGGCTGGACAGGACGTTCTTCAGCCCGGCGGTCATCGCCGATGATCATGGCAGCCTTCGTTTCGAGGCGGATTACAATGTGGCCGCGACCGACGATTTCGCGCTTCGCGTGAACGCCCTTTACGATCAACCCCGCGGCTGGCGCGAGGGGGATGAAAGCGAGAAACAAGCCGTGACCGTCGCGCTGCTCTACAAGCTGACCGACCGGACGCGCCTGCGCCTGGAGATAGAAGGCTCGAAGACGGAGCAGACTTTGTTCTCGTCGCACATGAAGGACAAGTTTTCCAGTTGGGACGGGGTCACTGCCTCCCAGACCTGGGGCGCGGAGCCGACCGGCGGATCCGCGCCATGGACGAAAATCGGAAACGCGGGCGCGTGGGGCGACTGGCTGCAGGCGCTGCCGGTATATATTCCCAGCCTGGGCGAGAAGGGCCTCCTGCCATGGGGACGGTCCGTCGACGGGGAGTATATGGGCGGCTTCGCCTCCCGCAGCCCGCTGGTCGATCAGGGTCAGGCGCTGCCACTGGCTCCTTATCGCGGCTGGTACCCCGATAAAATCAAGCTGCCGTGGGAGGACACCTGGTCGGACATGAGCAACTCCCCGCTTCGCGGGAGCAAGGACTGGACGTGGGGCCACGGTCTCAAGACGGTCGACTACGAAAACCTTACGGCGTTTATCGATCACAGTTTCAACGAGAAGCTCGATCTGCAACTCGGCTTTTTCACCTACGACACATCCACGGTCGTGAGGGACTACGAGGATACGGGAGGCGCCGCGGTGGACATCAACAGGCAACTGCCCGACGGATCGGCCAATCCGAACTTCGGCAAGACCTTCGCGGACTTTTTTCTCAGCAAGCAGACGCAGGATCGCTCGGTCGACGAGTATAGGGCCCAGTTGAACTACAAGATCAACGGCACGCTGTTCGGCTCGGAGTTCGACCAGAGGTTCTCCCTCTCCGCGTCCGAGCGCACCACGAAGATCTCGGCCCGCCAATACCTCGGCCAGGTTGCCAACAGCCCGTGGATCACGAATCCGTACGATTGGGTCCACAACATGATCTTCGGCCGCATTTATCTCGATCAACCGAACCACCTGCCCCGCATACCCGAAGTGCTCAACGGATATGCGGTCGTGTACGCGCCGAAGGCCGACGGCTATTGGTTCGACTTCGACGACGAGTTCGATCTGACGAGCTATGCTCTCTTCTCGAACACGCGCATGCTCGACGATCGTTTGAGCATTGCGCTCGGCGCCCGGCGGGACAGCTACGACGAGCGGCTCGTTTCGCTCCGCCGCGACACCTCGGGCCTGCCGAGCCAGCCCCCGCGGGACACGATCACCAGGGAGAGCGACAGCGGCACGACCTACACGGCGGGAGCCATTTATTATTTCGGATGGCTCGGTGTTTTCGCCAATTACTCGGAAAGCCTGCTGCCGCCGAATGCCGGATCCCAGCCCTACATCGACGGCACTCGACCCGGCCCCGAGAGGAACAAGGGCTACGATCTCGGCTTTCGCGTCTCCACCGAAGACGGCAAATACTACGCGAGCCTGAGCCGGTACGATTCCACTTCGAAAAACAGGAACGTCGAAAACCCGGTCGGCCTGCGCGGCATCTGGCAGGCGTACAACGTCGCGCGTGGCGCGAATCAGGACGACAGCCTCGGGGCGCTCGCCTATTCCGACACCCAGGCGCTGGAGGCGAGCGGATACGAATTCGAGATTACCGCCAATCCGCTGCCCAACCTTCGTCTTCAGGCGAGTTATGCGGTTCCGGACACGAAGATCACCGATTTCTATCCGATGAGCCGCGCGCACGTCGCCGAGAACCTGTCTGCCTGGAACACGCAGCTCGATCAGACGGCGAACCCCGATCACGCGGCCAACCTTCGCAATGCCATCGCGGGCGTGCAGGATGCGCTCGCCCAGGCGACCGGTGGCAACCCGCAACAGGGCCAGGTCGATTACACCGCCTCGCTTTTCGCAAACTACACGTTCACCGGCGGCGCGGTGGAGGGATTGTCGGTGGGCGCGGGCGGCACGTTCACCGGTCGCAGGTACCTGCTGAGCGCGAACGACATCGTGCAGTACGGCAATTCGCTCAAAAGCTTCAACGCCGTGATCGCCTACGACACCAAGATCGGTCGGACCGGCGTTCGCCTCGCCCTGAATATCGACAATATTTTCGACTACGACGATCCCTTGATTGCCGGGTACCACTGGGGATATGTCGATGAATCCGGGCGCCGCGTGCAGGAGTCCTACTACTTCCAGGCGCCTCGGACATTCCGCCTCAGCGCGCGTTTTACCTTCTGA
>CAZFCY010000102.1:0-2902 GCA_964517665.1 uncultured Opitutaceae bacterium
CTCCGGCCGTTCCGTCATCGTCATCGGTCCCGAGCTCAAGCTCAACCAGTGCGGTCTCCCGAAGAAGATGGCGCTCGTGCTCTTCGAGCCGTTCATCATCCGCCGCCTCAAGGAACTCGGCTTCGTGCACACCGTCCGCGGCGCGCGCAAGATGATCGAGAAGAAGTCGCCGGAGGTCTGGGACATCCTCGAGGAGGTCACGAAGGGGCACCCGGTGATGCTCAACCGCGCGCCGACGCTGCACCGCCTCTCGATCCAGGCTTTCGAGCCGGTCTTGATCGAAGGCGAGGCGATTCGCGTCCATCCGCTCGTCTGCACCGCCTACAACGCCGACTTCGACGGCGACCAGATGGCCGTTCACGTGCCGCTCTCCCTGGAGGCGGTGATGGAGGCCAAGCTGCTGATGTTGTCCACGAACAACATCTTCTCGCCCTCCAGCGGCAAGCCGATCCTCACGCCTTCGCAGGACATCGTCCTCGGCGCCTATTACCTTACGATCAAGCCGCGCCAGGAGCCGGAGAAGGGCGACTACGTTCCCCTCATGGGAACCGTCGAGGAAGTCCTCTTTGCCGAACTCGACGGGGCGGTCAACGTCCACAGTTGGGTCGATCTGCCGAATCCCGACTATGGTCGCGACACGGTGCTCGGAAACAAGGACCGCAAGGTGCTCCGCACCACCGTGGGCCGGGTGAAGTTCAACCAGATCTGGCCCCGCGACCTCGGCTTCATCAACTTCCCGGTCCCGAAGAGCAAGCTGGGCGACCTCATCCTCAACACCTACAAGGTGGCCGGGGACACCGCCACGATCGAGACCCTCGACGCGCTCAAGGAACTCGGATTCGCCGTCGCCACCAAGGCCGGCATTTCCATCGGGATCGACGACATGATCATCCCGCCCGCCAAGGTCGAGATCGTCGCCGCGGCGCGCAAGCGCATCGACGAGGTCGAGGGCCAGTACCGCCGGGGCATCATCACGACGGGCGAGCGCTACAACAAGATCATCGACATCTGGACCAGCGCCACCGACCAGATCGCCAAGGCCGTGTTCGAGAAACTCGAATCCAACGACGGCAAGGGCGGCATCAACCCCGTCTTCCTCATGATGGACTCCGGCGCCCGCGGCAACCGCCAGCAGGTGCGCCAGCTCTGCGGCACCCGCGGCCTCATGGCCAAGCCGTCCGGCGAGATCATCGAGCGCCCGATCCTTTCCTCGTTCCGCGAGGGCCTCACGGTGCAGGAATACTTCATCTCCACCCACGGCGCGCGCAAGGGACTGGCCGACACCGCCCTCAAGACGGCCGACGCCGGCTACCTCACGCGCAAACTCTGCGACGTGGCGATGGACGTCATCATCACCGAGGAGGACTCCGGTTCGCGCGACGGCATCTGGAAACGCGCCATCTTCGAGGGCGACGACGAGATTGTCGCCCTTCGCGAGCGCATCGTCGGCCGTTTCTCCAGCGAAGACGTGGCCAACCCGCTCAACCCTTCCGAATACCTCGTGCGCGCGGGCGAGTTCATCTCGGAGGAGATCGCGGCCATGGTCGACGAGGCCGGCATCGAGCGCGTAAAGGTGATGTCCCCGCTCACCTGCGCCTCCGAGCACGGCATCGACGCGAAATCCTACGGCATCAACCCCGCGACGAATCGCGTCGCGAAGCTGGGCGACGCCGTCGGCATCATCGCCGCGCAATCCATCGGCGAGCCGGGCACCCAGCTCACGATGCGCACGTTCCACATCGGCGGCGTGGCCAGCAAGATCTTCAAGGATCCCCAGATCATCATCCGCAACAGCGGCCGCGTGAAATACAAGGGCCTCCGCCTCGTGCAGACGAAGGAAGGCGCGAACATCGTCCTCAACAAGACCGGTTCCGTCCAGATCCTCGACGAGTCCGACCACGAACTCGAGGCCTACGACATCGTCGTCGGCTCCGTGCTT
Source organism: uncultured Opitutaceae bacterium (assembly GCA_964517665.1). Taxonomy (GTDB): domain Bacteria; phylum Verrucomicrobiota; class Verrucomicrobiia; order Opitutales; family Opitutaceae; genus Congregicoccus. The sequence goes on from CAZFCY010000102.1 coordinate 1,940, forward strand.
CTCGCCACCGACAACCAGATGGTGGAAAAGGGCGCCCGCCTCGCGGTCTGGGATCCTTACAACATCCCGGTTCTCTCGGAAAAGGCGGGCTTCATCTCCTTCCGCGACATGATCCCGGGCGTGACGATCAAGCGCGAACTCGACGAGAGCACCGGCCGCATCGCCACCACCGTGATCGAGCACAAGGAGGACCTCAACCCGACGGTCGAAATCCTCGACCGCGAGACGCGCAAGCCCATCGCCACCTACAGCATCCCGACCGGCGCCCAGGTCGTGGTCAACGAGCGCGACGAAATCTCGGCCGGCTCCCTCCTCGCCAAGACGCCCCGCCAGGCCTCCAAGACGAGGGACATCACCGGCGGCCTGCCCCGCGTGGCCGAGCTTTTCGAAGCCCGCCGCCCGAAGGAGGCAACCGAGATGGCCCGCATCGACGGCGTCGTTTCCATGGGCGGCACGGTCCGCGGCAAGCGCCGGTTGATCGTGACGAACGAGGACGCCGGCCAGGAGGAGGAGCACCTCATCCCGCACGGCAAACAGATCATCATCCAGCCGGGCGACCGCGTCTCCAAGGGACAGCACCTGACGGAAGGTTCCGCCGATCCGCATGAGATCCTCGAGATCCTCGGGCCATCCGCCCTTTACGACTTCCTCCTCAACGAAGTCCAGGAGGTCTATCGCCTGCAGGGTGTCACGATCAACGACAAGCACATCGAGGTCATCATCCGTCAGATGCTCCGCAAGGTCCGCATCACCGATCCGGGCGACACCGAGTGGTTCTGGGGCGAGCAGATCGAGCGCACGAGCTTCCTGCGCGACAACCGGCGCATCGTCGAAGCGGGCGGCAAACCCGCCGAGGCGGAGCCGATCCTTCTCGGCATCACCAAGGCTTCGCTCGAAACCGAGAGCTTCATCTCGGCCGCGTCCTTTCAGGAAACGACCCGGGTGCTCACGGACGCCTCGACG
>CAZFCY010000102.1:2912-18022 GCA_964517665.1 uncultured Opitutaceae bacterium
CATGCTGACCGGCTTCAAGGAAAACGTGATCATGGGCCACCTCATCCCGGCGGGCACGGGCCTCCCGCGTTTCCGTCACCTCCGCGTCGTCCTTCCGATGGGCGCCGAGCTTCCGGACCTGCCTGCGGAAACCCCGGGCGAAGTGGGCTGATCCCGGTCGAGAATCTCCTTCCTTCAAGGCCACGAGCGAACCCCGCTCGTGGCCTTTTTCTTTTCGCGCGTTTGCGGCCTTCAAGGGCAAGGCGCGAGAGCCTGCTCCCGCTCTATCGGCCGGCCCTCATGCGCAAGCGCCACCAAGCCCCGCCGCCCCGCTCCCGAAGCCTGCCCGATCCCCGCGAAACACCGGCGTCTCGCGCGCATGGCACGAGACCGGACCTATTCCTTCCGGATGGCGAAGGCCGTGGAGTCGTTTTGAACGTCGTCGATTTTCGAATCGACCAGGGTCAGGCCGCCGGCGGCGTCCTCGCGAATCCACAGGCCGTGCCGGTCGGGAGCACCGAGGCCGAAGTTGGGAATGCGCACGCCTTCGAGCCGCGCGTCGGAAAGCGTGCCCTCGCCCTTCTGGCGGCCGGGGGCCACGACGCTGAGGCCGTCGGAGATGCTGTCCCGGATCTCTACGTTCTGGATCGTGAGCCCCGAGATGCTCCGGCGATCGAGACAGATCTGCAGCGAGGCCCGCCAGGCCCAACTGTGATCATAACCGCCACAGCGGATGAGCCGACAGTTGCGGACGACCGTCGTGCCGCTGAAGTTGTTGTCGATACCCCGTTCCGCATCGGCGGTGGGAAATGTCGTGCTGATCAGGATACCGCACCCGGCGCCGATGTCGGTGAACAGGCAGTCCTCGATGCGGTTGTTCGCCCCGCCGTAGATCGCCGCACCGTTGGCGAGAAAGGTCGACTGGCCGGTGCAACGTCGAACGACATTGTCGCCCGACACCACCTGTTCGTCGACGAAGCCCTGGTCGAAGGCCGCCGGCCAGATTGCGAAACAATCGTCGCCGGCGCCGCGGGCGGTGCAGTTCTCGACGACCGACCGTGCCGTGCCGACGCAGAGGTTGACGCCGTCGGCGATCAGGTTGCGGAAACGGCAGCCCGCGATCACGAGATTGACGCCGTTGTAGACCCAGACGCCCGCCTTCGTGTGCTCGACCCAGATGCGCGAGACCGAGGCGTCCTTGCACCCGTCGCCGACGATGCCGTCGTTCGCCTCCTGGTCGTTGCGGTAGTTCAAATGCCCGAAGATCGCAAAATCCGCGAGGTGGACATCCCGGCCGGCGAGTTTGAACCGCACGCGGCGGTCCGCCTGCCCGTAGAGCGCCGCGTCGCCCACGAAGGTCGTGTGCCACATGCCGGCGCCCTGGATCGTCACGCCGGACGGCACCACGATGTCGCCGGTGAGCAGGTAGTCGCCCGCCGGCGCCCAGACCGTGCCCCCGCGCTGCGCGGCGGCGGCGACACTCTTCAGCAAGGCCGCGGTATCATCGGCCCGGCCGTCGCCGCGGGCGCCGAAATCGAGCACGGAAAGCGAACCTTCCGGCCGCGCGACCGGAGCCGGCACGAGTTCGAGATCCACCAGATCCACGATGCACGCGATGCCGTCGTCGGCCGGCTTCTGCAGGCGGACGGCGTCGCCCCTGCCGATGCGGAGATTCTCGAGGCGAAGCTCATCGTAGAAATTCCGGGGCTTCCCCTGCTGCGGGTCATTGGAGAAAGGATAATTGCCATAGAGCCACGCGTTGCGGGAGGTCAGCGCCAGCTCCCGCTCCAACGCGTCGTTGATGAACAGGCCCAGCGTCGAGTCCATGCCGCCGCCGGCCGGCGCATCGGGCAGGCTGTAACGCAGCACCAACGAATCGAAGTCCGCGTCCGCGGTGAATTCGACGTGGTCGCCCGCGCGCGCGAGTTGCACGCACTGCTGGCCCGACGACTCCACCTCCACACGGTGCGGCTCGTAGTGCGGTCCGAGCACCGTGCCGTTGCCGCGCATGGCCTCGGCCTCGATCGTGGTCCAGGGGATGTCGGCGCCGATCTGCGCCGCGGTGCAGAGGCCGGCGCCGGCAAGCGAAAGCGCAGTCAGGAGGATTTTTCGGAGATTTGGCCGGAACAACGAATTCATGGGGCAAAATCAGGCTGTGAGCACGGATGTCTGTCCGCCGGACGGCAAGTCCGCGGCGCGGCGATACGCAACCGTGACGGCTTCGCCGGGGCGGCAAGTCACCGGCGAACCGGCGACCATGAAGACGTGCTCCCGCGTGTTGACGGCGGATGGGGCGATGGTGACGGCATCGCCGGTGAGGCGGATCCGGAACCGGCCACCGTGGCAGGCGAGCGGAAACTCGAGACTTCCCCACTTGGGATACAGGCGCGGGTTGATGACGATCTGCTGGTCGTCCACATGGACGCCACCGAAACCGAACACCACGGTCATCCACGCCCCGCCGTTCGCCGCCGGGTGCGAGCCGCCGATGAAGATGGTGCCCACGTAGATCTTGTATTTCGCCTCCAGGTCGATCTTCGCGGTCTTCAGGAAATACCGGTAGGCGAACTCGAGGTCGCCGAATTCCGTCGCGACCATCGCATAGGCGCACGCGCTGAGGCTGGAGCCGTGCTCGGTGCGCGGCTCGTAGAAGCTCCAGTTGGCCTGCTTGATCGCGGCGGAGTAGCGCGACTTGAACAGACTCAGCATCATCACCACGTCGGCCTGCTTGATGATCTTGGTCGGCACCGCGAGGCCCTGGCCCGCCCCGAGGTATTCGTTGGGGTGGACCATGCGGGTCTTCAGTTCATCCACGGAGGCGTCACGCAACTGATGATAACCCTCGAACTGCTCGATCACGCCCGTTGTTTTGTCCGGCGGCGGCACGTAGAGCCGCGCGGCCGCGTCGGCGAAGGCCGGAAGCTCGGGCTCGATGACCAGCTTCTCCAGCAGCGCGGACAGCGCCTTCGGATGCTGCCGCCGCAAGTGGTCCACCGCGGCAATCGCGATCGCGAAGGTCTCGCGCACGACCTGATTGGTGAACGCGTTGTTGTTGACGCGCTCGTGGTATTCGTCGGGCCCGACCACATCGAGAATCTCGTAGCGCGCGTGGTCCTTCTTGAAGTAGGCGTAGGAGTAATAGAACCGCGCGCACTCCAGGATCACCTCGGCGCCGCCCTGTAACAGCAGGGAATCGTCGCCCGTGACCTCGAAATACCGCCACAGGGCGATGGCCACGTCGCCGCTTATATGCACCTGTTTGTCGCGGAAGTGCGTGCGCAGGTCGCGCCCGGTGAACGGATCGCCGATGTTGAAGTAGGTGCAGGCGTCGTCCCCGGTGTCCTGGCTTTCCCAGGCATAGAACGCGCCGCGGTAGCCCGGACCCTCCGTGCGCGCCTTCCGCTGGGCGCCATCGAGCGTCTTGATGCGGTAGCGCAGCAGCTCCGCCGCCTTCGCCGGGTCGGTGTGCAGGAAGAAAGGGAGGATGAACATCTCGGTGTCCCAGAAGACGGCGCCTTTGTAAACCTGCCCCGAGAGCGCCCGGGCCGGGATCGAGTTCGCGCTGCCCGCCACCGGCGCCACCATCAACAACTGGAGGAGGCTGTAGCGGAGCGCGTGCTGCGCCTCGTCGTCGCCCGCGATGAGCACGTCGCTGCGCTCCCAACGGCGCTTCCATTCCGCGGCATGCTCCTGGAGGCAGGAGTGACAACCCTGCCCGCGCGCCGCGACCACCGCCGCGACCGCGGCTTCCGTCGGCGGCAGGCCGCCCGGATCATGGTCGGTAAACACGGCGAAATACTTCGTGAAGGCGTAGGCCTTGCCGGCCTCGGCGCGAACGACGATCTCGCGCAGGTTGCGCTTCCCCTCCGCCACCGGCCGCCCGTCGCCCAGTTCCGGCGAAACCGCCTCGGCCACGGCGACGCGCGTGCCGGCCTCGTGGGTGCGGCCTTTCAGAAAAAGCACGCCTTCCCGCTGCCCGGCTTCCAAGGAGACCAGGTGCGGGCCGTTCAGATCCCAGATGTCGCCATCAATGCCGGTGCGGAGTGTGATCTCGGCATCGCGATCGCATGAAACCGTGAAGTGCACCACGCCCAGGTTCGGGCGGACGGCGCTGAGAAAGCGCGTCGAGCGGACCGTGAGCCGCTTCCCGCCAACCGCAAAGACAGTCTCACGCTCGAACCGCGCGTCGGCGAAGTGGAGCGTCTGGCGGTGATGCGCCACCGTGGCGTCGAGCGCCGAGACCACGGCGCCGTCCAGCGCCACGCGCGTATAGCCGCCGTTGGGCGCGTTGACCGGCTCGCGCCACGCCGCGCCCACCCGGTCGAAGATCCCCGCGAGGGTGATGCCCACCGCCTCGTCGGGGCCGAATTCGTCGAGGGTCCCGCGATAGCCCATGTAGCCGTTGGCGATTTGGTAGACATTGCCCCGGCGCATAAGGTCTTCCCTGCTGCCGGCGCATTCCGTGGTGGTGAGCTCCCAAAGTTTGTTCATCAGAAATCAGGCGGGACTTCGCTCGTCCCTCACCCGCAACATCAGGACCGCCGCGACGATCATCGCGCCGCCGCCGAGCAGGAGGGCGTTGATCGCCTGGCCCGCGAACACGGTGCGGACCAGCAGGCCGAGCACGGCCGCGGCGAGGATCTGGGGGATGACGATGAAGAAATTGAACATGCCCATATAGACGCCCATCTTGCGGTAGGGCACCACGGTGCTGAGGATCGCGTAGGGCATGGTGAGCAGGCTCGCCCACCCCACGCCCAGGCCGGCCATGGAGACGAGCAGCCACTGCGGGTCCTTGAAGAAATACATCGAGCCCAAGCCGAGCCCGCCCACGACGAGGCAGGCCGAGTGCGTCCCGACGCGACCAAGCCGGCGGGCCAGCACGGGCAGCGCAAAGGCGATGAGCGCGGCGACGCCGTTGTAAACCGACATCAATACGCCGACCCAGTTGGCGCCGGCGTTGTATTGTTCCGTCCGCGGGTCGGCGCTGCCGAAGTGGTGGCTGGTGACGGCCGCCGTCGCGTAGATGAAGAAGGCGAAGAGCGCGAACCACGTGAACATCTGCGCCAGCGCCAGTTGCCGCATCGGCCCGGGCATGTTGTTCAGGTCGTGGATCAGTTCCACAAGGCCGCGTTTCCGGCCGGCTTGGTAGAGCTGCGCGGCGGCCAGTTGCAGCAGGCCATAAATGCACACGCCGAAAGACAGGATATAGAGGCCCTTGTCCCAGCCGAGGCGGTGAACGAGGAAACTGAAGACCAAGCCCGCCGCGACCAGACTACCGCCGAGCAGCCGGTAGCGCTTCGCGTCGAGCGTGACGTCCGCGGCATCGTCGGCCGCGGCTTTCTCCGTTTCGCCATGGAACGCGCGCTGCTGCTCCGGCGAGTATTCCTTCACCCGCAGGATGGTCCACATCACGGCGAGGAAAAACACCAGGCCGCCGAGGTAGAACGACCACTTGACCGAGGGCGGCAACTGCCCCTCGGGCGCGGTGTTCGCCACGTGAAACCAGTTGGTCAGCAGGTAAGGCAGGAGCGAGCCGACCACCGAACTCGCGCCGATGAAGAAGGTCTGGACCGCGAAGCCGGTCGTGCGCTGGTCGTCGGGCAGCATGTCGCCGACGAACGCGCGCATCGGCTCCATCGTCACGTTGATCGCCGCGTCCATGATCCAGAGCATGCCGGCGGCGAACCACAGTGCGGGGGAGTTGGGCATGACCACCAGCGCGAGCGAGGCGCTGATGGCGCCGATGAGGAAGTAGGGCTTGCGACGCCCGAGCCGGTTCCAGGTTTTGTCGCTCATGTAGCCGACGATCGGCTGCACGACCAGACCGGTGACCGGACCGGCGATCCACAGGATCGGGATCTCGTCCACCTCGGCGCCGAGGGTCTCGAAGATGCGACTGACGTTGGCGTTTTGCAGGGCGAAGCCGAACTGGATGCCGATGTAGCCGAAGCTCATGTTCCAGAGCTGCCAGAAGCCGAGGCGGGGTTTTTGCAGAGCAGACATGGGAATGGTGGGGTTGGGCGATCAGGCGGCGCCTTTGTGGCGCACGGCCCGGTCGATCGTCTCCACACTGATGTCCGCGAGATCGCGGACAACCATGTCCGCGCCGTCTTCGCGCAACTCCCGGGCGTTGCCCTCCCGGGCCACGCCGATGACCAGGGCGAACCCACCCCGGGCGCCCGCGCGCACGCCCGAGACGGCGTCCTCCACCACGACCGCCCGCGCCGGCGGCGCCCCGAGGTTGGCGCCGGCCGTGGTGAAAATGTCGGGGTGCGGCTTTCCCCGCAGGCCCAACCGCTCGGACACCAGGCCGTCCACAATGGTGGCGAACAGCGGCGCCGTCTGTGTTCGCGCGAGGATCAGCGCCGCGTTGCGGCTGGAGGTGGCGAGGCCGGCCTTGATGTCCTCGTCGCGCAAAGCGCGGATCAGGGCCAGGGTGGATGCGTAGAGCTTCACACCCGAGGTCGCGATGATCTCGTTGAAGAGCTCGTTCTTCCGGTTGCCGAGCCCGCAGACCGTCTCGCGGCCGGCCGGGTCGTCCGGCGTGCCGGCCGGCAGGCGGATGCCGCGCGACTCGAGGAACGCTTTCACGCCTTGGTAGCGCGGCTTGCCGTCCACATAGGCACGGTAGTCGTGCGCGTGCGTGAACCCCCGAAAGACCCCGCCGTTCGTCGCCGCGCGTCCGCGCAGATATTCGTCGAACATCTGTTTCCAGGCGGCCGAATGCACGGAGGCGGTGTCGGTGACCACGCCGTCCATGTCGAAGATGACCGCATCGAACGCGCGGACTGGCATCCCCACTCGCCCGGATTCGGACGGCTGGCGTATGGCGGTTGGCTGAGGAAGAGGGTTCACGTTGCGATAAAGAGCCGCTGTTCCCGCCCGGGAAATCGCCCGGCCGAACAAGACGACCGGGCGATCCGCGGGAACCTCGATCCGTCGTCAGCCGCGCGCGGGCACACGGGCTGCGCGCGGCCGAAGGATCAGAAGCTGAACGTGTTGGTGAGCGTGAACGTCTGCGCCGGGGCGATACGGTACGCGGCCGGCGTGCCATTGGGCTGGAACGTGATCGGGATGAGATCCTTCCCCTGGAATGCGTCCCTGACGTTGAGCTGGACGCGCCAGTCCAGCTTGTCCGACAGCCGACGGGTGTATCCAACCCACAGGTCGATGCTGGTCTCGCTGGGGCCGCGGAAGGGCCTGGTGAAATCGTATTCGACGCTGGCCGGATCATTCGGGTCACCCACCGGCGGGTAGCCGACGATGACGCTGCTCTGGTAGCGCAGGCCGCCGCCGAGGTTGAATCCCTCGAGGGGGCCGCCGTCGAACTCGTAATTCGTGATCAGGTTGACGCGCCACTCGCGCAGCTCGGGCACCGTGGTATTCTCGACCAACTGGGCCAGGCGCCACTCGCTGCCCGGCGCGCCGACGAGGCCCTCGCCGTCGAACCAGTTCTTGCCGGCGGTCACGACGTCCTGCGTGCCCCAGTAGTGGTGCTGGCGGGCGAGGCCATTGGGGTCGATCAACGACTCGGCTACGAGCTCCATGAATTCGCGCATGTGCGCGTTGCCGATGTTGGTGCGGCGGGCGTCCGTCTTGCTGGCGTTGACGAGGACGCGCCAGTTCCTGGCCGGCTGGGCGCTCAGCTCGATCTCCCAGCCCTTGGAAACATTGTCCTCCGTGATGGCGAAGCCGGTCGGCACACTGTAGCTCACCTCGTGGGTGGACGGCCCGAAGTCGCCGAAGGTGTCGATGCGCCACGCCGTCCAGAAGCGGGGATCGACGGCCCGCTGGAACGTGCGCACGGCGTCGATCACCTGTTGTTCAAAGGCCGGCGAGACGATCCAATTTCCGTCGTCGGAGAGAACCTCTCCCGGCTGCAGCGGGCGGTTGGCGAACAGATGGAAGTTGTAACGCATCGGATCGCCGCCCGCGTTGCTGTCGAAGATATCGGTGGCGTTGCCGGTCTGACCGGGCGCGGTGGCGTCGTAGCCCCAAGGGCGGATGTTGTATTCGAAGACGTTGGCGAAGTTCTGCGTGAGCTGCATCCAGTTGCCGATGGAGGCGGCGTTGATCTGCGTGCTCGTCGCGTTGGAGTTGCTCGTCTCGTAGCGGTTTACGCGGAGCGAGTAGCGGCCGTCTTTGGTCTCGAGACGGACGCCGTGGTCGATGGTCTTGCCGGCCGGCGCGGGCAGCGACTCGCCGTAGAGGTCGACGCGGCTGGCGTCCGGCTTGAAGTTGGTCGAGCGATTGTAATACAGGCTTACATTCACCGGCAACCGTTCGGTCATGCCGCGAAGGAACGGCAGGTCCGTGAGGTGCGCCACGACACCGTAAGACTTGGACTCCACCTCGGCGCGCGGGCCGGTGGCCGGCAGCTTGTAGTAGCTTGGGCTGAGATTCACCGCGCCCCGGTTCTGGGTCACTGGAAAGTCGTTGGGCGACATGTCGAACGCCCAGGACTTGGCGATATCCTTGCGCCAGCCGACGATGCTCACGATGGAGTTCTCGAACCACTTGCCCTGCCAGACGAGGGCCTGCGACTCGGTCGTCGCCTTGTCCAGCGTGGCGCGCGTGGTGAGACGATCGCGGTTCGCGGCCGAGGCCTCGGCGTCCACGATATTGAGCTGGGTGGTGGTCCAGCCGACGTAGTTCGCCGGGTTTTCCGCCTGGGTCGAATTGCGCTCGGCCGAGCCGGGCACGTAAAAGCCGTTTTCCCACGGCGCGCCGGGATCGACGCTGGAATTCCAAGTCGAGTCAAAGTAACGGATCGCGCCGCTGGTCATGGTGGTGTTGCCGCTGACCGACGACAGGTTCGCGCCCGTCAGGGAGCGCCCGAGGAGCGAGTCGCCGAGGTAGACGACCTGGACCGGCGTCAGCGCGCCGTTGAAGCGCTGGTCCGGACGTCCCGAGAGGGTGTAGTAGGCATCGTCGAAGATGCCGTAACGCTGCCAGGCGCGGGCGTCGCTCTCGGCCTTCTCCCGGCCGACGAGACCCGTGAGGGTGTGGACGCCGAGGATGCGTCTGAACCAGCCGCCATCCTTCTCGTTGAAGTCGTGCTGCACGAAGGCGGTGGCGCGCGCGGCCTCGCGCTCCGTCTCCAGCGAGCGGTTGCCCCAGGCGTTGTTGGACGAGACGAAGGCGCGGCCGACGTTCGGGTTGGGGGTGCCGTCCGAGAACGGCTCGCCGCCGATGGCCAGACCCGCGTCGGGCGAGCCGTCGCCATAGACCGCCATCGGATCGATCTGCAGGCGCACCTCGCCCGGCAACAGGGCCTTCTGGCCGTTCTCGTAGCGCTCGCGCGAGTAATCGACCGAGATGCCGAGCCGGTTGTTGAAGTAGGTCTGCGAGAGGCTCAGGTTGCCGACATTGAAATCCTGCCACTCCCGCTTGGAGTTGCCGTCGATGAGCCGGTTGTAGAAGTCGAAGGCCGAGGCGTCGGTCATCAGGTTGTTCTTCCAGAGGCCCGCCTTGGAATAGGGCGCGCCGGAGTTGATCGCCCACTGGGCGGCGCCGTGGAGCGAGACCCAGCCGTTGTCCGGCAGGGCCGCGATGCCGCCATCGACGCTGCCATCCGCCCCGAGGCCACCGCTGACGAAGGCGCCGATGATGTCGGTCACCATCATGCTCTGGTTGCCGCCGGACATGAACACCGTCGGACCGGCGCGACCGGACGGAAAGCCGAACGTGCCGACGTAAGGCTGATACGCGGGATTGGGCGCGCCGTTGGAGGCGAGATTCACGCGGAACTGGCCGTGGTTGGGCCGGCCGGACAGGTGGTCGAACGCCTGAAACTGGTTGTAGGTCGCCTGGTTCAGGCTGGTGAACCACGGCGAGATGGCATCGGACGGCGACAGCATGCGCGGATTGTTGCTGTCGATCTTGCCGGACTCGAAATTGGCCTTGATCGACGTGAGGGTGCCGCCGCGATTCAGGGCCTTCGGCTCGTAGCGCAAGGCGGCGAACACGCGCCGGTCCTTGGAGAAGGCGGGCTCCTGCCGGTATTTCTCTTCCTCGGCCAGCACCGAGACGCGGAGGGCGAGTTCACGGGGCACGAGCACCCGGTTGATGTCGAGGGCGCCGCGGACGCTGCCGTAGCTGCCGACGCGGCCCTCCGCCGTCCCGAAATCGCGGAACTGGGCGGATTTCAAACCGGTGTTGATGATGCCGGCAGGACTCCCCTGGCCGAACAGGATGGAGTTCGCGCCGCGCTGCAGGTCCACGCGCTCGACGTTATAGGCATCCCACGGCACGTCGGAGCGGAAGAAGTCGCGGGTGTTGTCCGCCGCCGCGAGGCCGCGCACGCGGGTGTTGTCGTTCGGGCGGACGGTGTCCTCGTTGAGGCTGGCCGCGTCGCCGACGCCGGCGAAGTTGCCGCGCACGCCGCCGACTTCGGTGCCGACGGTGTATTGCAGCAGCGAGGTGTTGTCGGTGGCGCCGACATCCTGGAGAAACTCCCTGGTGACAACGGAGACCGCGCTGCCGATGTCGCGCAGCTCGGTGTTGAGGCGGTTGCCGGCAAGCGTGGTTGCCGCGGCATAGCCTTCGTTCCCGGTGCTGGCACTGACTTCAAAGGGAGACAGGACTATGATCTCTTCCTCGGTGGAAGCGCCGGCGGCGGGCGCCGTGACGGTCTGAGCGTGGATATATCCACAGGAAACGAACAAAGCCGCCCAAGCGGCCACCTGCCGCATGGACTTCGTTGTGGGTGTATTCTTCATCGCGGGGGATAGTGGATTGTTGACTGGTTTGAGGTTGCGAGCCGCTTCAACACGGCAGCCCGGTCGATGGGGTCGTGGCGTCTTCCGTCTCGGTTTCATGGCATTCATACGAAAACAGTTTGCGCACGGGGACCAGGCGTGGGGGCAAAGGGAGTTTTCCCAGGGTATGTCTCCGCTGACGCAGCCTGCACCTCGCATCTCGATGAAACGGTGATTCGAGACAATTGCGTCGGGCCGCAAACGTTGCGGTATTCGGGGCATCTCTCGCAGTCGTATGCCATCGATGGTTTCCGCCGCGGGCGCGCCACGTCGGGTGGCATTCTTGACGTCACCTCCGCCTCTCTCTAAACAAAGACAAAATGCCCTCCGGTGTGCCCCCACCTCGCATAGCGCCGACCCTTCACGCGGTCGCCGGCATGGCCGGAGTTTCTGTTTCCACCGCGTCCCGCTGCCTGAGTGGCGCCGCGAAGGTCGCCAAATCCACGCGCCAACGCGTTGTCGCGGCTGCGGCGGCCTGTGGCTACCACCACAACGCGCTCGTGGGTCAGGTCATGCGCGCGACCCGCCATGGCATTTCCCATCGGCACCTCGGCGCCCTCGCCTTCGTCTCGCCGGTGGCCGATTCCCACGAATGGCGCGCCACGCCCACGCTCTACCGCAACTGGGACGCTGCGCGTGATCGCGCGGAATCGTTCGGCTTCAGCTTCGCGGAATTCACGCTGGACTCACGCGGCATGACCGGACGACGCCTCGGAGAAATTCTTACTGCCCGCGGAATCTCCGGCGTCCTCCTGGGCGCGTTTCCGGCCGAGCCGCACGAAATCTCCCTTCCTTGGGACGATTTCGCCTACGTGCAGGTGGGGCATCGGCTCAAGTCACCGCGCCTCGACTGCGTCGTGAGTGATCACACCGAAGCCGTGACGATGGCGGCCCGCACGATCGCGGATCGCGGCTATCGCCGCATCGGCCTCGCGATCGAAAAATATCAGAACGAGATTACCGACGGCCGGTGGTCCCTCGGCTATGCCGGATTGCGCGCCAGCGCACCGGGCCTCGACGCAATTCCACCACTCCTGCCCGCGCAAATGACCGCCGACGTGTTCCTCCCGTGGATCGACCGGCATGCGGTCGATTGCGTGTTGACGCTCTCCACCTTTCGCAACGAACCCAACCACATGGAGGACTGGCTGGCGGCGCGCGGGCAACACGCAGCGCGAGACATTGGTCTCGTTTCGCTCGATGTCACCTCGGTGCATCCAGACTGGAGCGGAGTCGAACAGCATTCGGACGAGATCGGCCGGGCCGCGGTCGACCTGCTCTTTTCAAAGCTGCAGGCGGGCGAACGCGGCATCCCGCAACTCCCCCGCACGCTCCAGGTTCATGGGCACTGGCGCGATGGCCGAACCTTGCGCCGACGGTTGCCAGTCAAGGCCGATATCGATGCCGGGACGACGTGAGATAGAGCTGACGAAGCCCGGGCGGGCGCTCTCGCGCGATGTATTGTTAAAGAAGCCCGGCGCTCTGTGCAGGGATCTTGAACAGGAACAAACGAACCGCTTGCCCGCGGTGGTCGAGATGAGAGACGACCGGCGTGGATGAGCGGTTCAACCCCGTCCTTCCGATTTCCAAGGTCTGAGGCTCTGCTTCGCTCGAACCCGACTTCCGCTACTGAGGCAAAAAAGCAACACAAGTCGTTGATAGCGGCCTCGGGCGAGGCAAAAGTCGCCACTACACGGGCGTGGAGACGGGGCGGCGGATTTTAGGCGGAGGTTGTGCCGGCAGGGTGCGGTCGAGGCGTTCGAGCAGGAAGGCGACGTCGCGATCGAGAATTTGGTTGCCCACGCGAAAGGAGGAGAGGGGGTGGTTGAGGAGTTACAGCTCCGGCGGCAAGCCCTTCGCAGTCGACCTCGGCCGGATCAGTGGCTCGAGGATCCGCGCGACATGGCATGATCCTCGCACCGGCGAGCCCATTCCCGCTGGCGAGTTCGATCAAGCCACGACGCAGGCATTTGCCCCGCCGGTCGGCGAGCCGGGGGAGGACTGGGTGCTCATCCTCGACGGTTCCAACGGATGATCGCGCGGCCGCGTGCCCGAGGGCGATCGGGGGCTGCGCACGCGAAACCACGCGATTGCCGGCCGGGCTGTCCCGCGCCTCTTTGCGGCCGCGATTGACCCGCCTCTCGCCTACGGGGCCGGGTCTGCCTTCATCCGGTCTGCCGCGGCGGCGGGTTGCCCGATCTGCCCGCGATAGGTGGCGATCTCGCGCCGCCGCTCGGCGGGCGACCAGCCGTGGAGTTGCGCCATCCAGTCTGCGGCCGTTTCGGCCAGCGCCCCGGCGTCGGCGTGATAGTAGTGCCAGCCGCTGCGGCGGATCATGACATCCTCGAGATGCGCGGCCCACTCGTTTTGAACATAGTGCTCCACCGCCGATCGTGTGAACGCAGGAGGCACGATCGCGCTGAACGGCGTCACGAGTTTCGCGGGCAACAGCGGTTCGTCCGCGGTGCGGCAAGGCGGCGTGGAGCGCCCGAGATGACGAGCGATCTGATCGACGGCTTGTTCCGCCATCAGCCGATAGGTGGTGAGTTTGCCGCCGGCGGCGTCCCACCAGCCCGGCTCGGGCGACTTGATCTGGTGCGCGCGCGAGATGTCGGAGGACGAGCCGTCAGGATTGGCGATCAACGGACGCACGCCGGCCCAACAACTGACGGCATCGCGCGCGCGCAAGGCGATCTGTGGAAAATAGTCGTTCACGGAACGCAGCAGGTAATCGACGTCACTCGAATCAACGCCGACGTTCTCGGGCGCGGCCTGATAATCCGTATCCGTGGTGCCGACGATCACGCGTTCGCCCCACGGAATGACGAACAGGATGCGCTTGCCCTCGGTGACCACGACGGCGTCGGCGCGGACGGGCAGACGCTGCCGGTCTACCACGAGGTGAATGCCCTTGCTCAAGCGCAGTTTCACCGCGCTGCGCGGAATCTGCTGCGCCCAGGGTCCGGTCGCGTTGACCAGCGCGCGGGCCTGGACCACGAGCTTCCCGCCGCTGAGCCGATCGTGGAGCTGGCACGCCCAGATACCGCCGTCGCGATGGGCGTCGTGGAAGGAAACATGATTGATATTGATCGCGCCATGCCTCGCGGCGGAGCGCAGCGTGTCGAGCACGAGTCGCGCGTCGTTCGTGAGCGCGTCGAAATAGCGCACCGAGCCGCGCAGACCGTCCGGGTTGAGCGACGGCAGGGCCTGAAGCGTTTCCTCGCGCGTGAAGCCGCGCGAGGGCTGAAAATTCCGGCCGTTGCAAAGCAGGTCGTAGAACTTCACGCCGACGCGCAACTGCCATAGCGGGCGCCCGGTTTTCCTGTAGGCGGGAAAAACAAAACCGAGTGGATCCGCGAGATGAGGCGCGATCGCGCGCACGGTCTTTTTCTCCACGCTGGCCTCGCGCACGAGCCCGATCCGGCCTTGCTCGAGATAGCGGAGCCCGCCGTGCAGCAGGCGGCTGGAGCGGCTGCTGGTTCCAAAAGCAAAATCGTGCCGATCGACGAGCCCCGCGCGCAGGCCGCGCATGGCGGCATCGCGCGCGATGCCGCTGCCGGTGATGCCGCCGCCGACCACCAGCACATCGAGCGGCGATGCGGCAAGGTTGCGCAGCGCCGCCGCGCGTTGTTCCGAGGCATGCGATTTCATGACGAAGCGCGCGCGAGCATGCGATGGGCCGCGGCGAGCGCGACACCGAACTCGGCAAGGCTGGGCACGACCAGATCGGGGATCGATGCCGTTCATCGCCAGCGCGACTTCCCCGACTTCAACGGAGCCGCACGCTTTCACGTGCGGAGGCAGCGGACCGCCGACCGGCAGGCGCGGAACGTCGAAGGGCTTCAACGGAGCCGCACGCTTTCACGTGCGGAGGCGCAGGAGGCGATGGAGAGCTTCATGGAGGTGGCGAAGCTTCAACGGAGCCGCACGCTTTCACGTGCGGAGGCCTCGTGCCCATCCGCCAGGAGACGCCGACCGGCGGCGCTTCAACGGAGCCGCACGCTTTCACGTGCGGAGGCCGATGTGTCACAACTGTTATAGCGCACGTAGAAAGGGCTTCAACGGAGCCGCACGCTTTCACGTGCGGAGGCAGACGAGAAAACGGATGAAGACAGCAGTAAAGAAGGATGCTTCAACGGAGCCGCACGCTTTCACGTGCGGAGGCCGATGTGTCACAACTGTTATAGCGCACGTAGAAAGGGCTTCAACGGAGCCGCACGCTTTCACGTGCGGAGGCATCGGTCGCGCGCTCGTGGCTGGACGCACTGCCCCGAGCTTCAACGGAGCCGCACGCTTTCACGTGCGGAGGCTGAGATCAGCAACGCCCGCGAGCGCGGGATCAACTCCGCTTCAACGGAGCCGCACGCT
>CAZFCY010000103.1:0-17848 GCA_964517665.1 uncultured Opitutaceae bacterium
ATGCTGGGGCGCTCTGTGGAGCTTCTGCGACAGACAGCCGCGCGGGGCCTGGCCGTCGGGGATCTGTTGACTCGCGCCAGCCAGCGGAAGGCGATGGCGAACGCTTACGTCGCGGCTTATCGCCATTATTGCTGGCCGGTTTCGTCCGTGGACGATCTGAAGCTGGCGCCCTTTCATCTGCTTGCCTCCGAAGGGCAGGCGCACGTGGACAGGCCGCACGCCTGGCACATGGATACGCTCGCGAGGCTCGCCGGCGATATTCTGATCGCCACCAGTCATCGGTTCGTCGAAGTCACGGACGAGGCCAGCGTCGCCGATGGAATCCACTGGTGGCAGGAACTGACGGCGAGCGGCGGCGAGGGCATGGTCGTGAAGCCGGCGGACTTCATCGCTCGCGGTCGTCGCGGCCTCCTCCAACCGGCGGTGAAGTGCCGCGGTCCGGAGTATCTCCGGATCATCTACGGCCCGGAATACACCGCGCCCGGGAATCTCGAACGCCTCCGCTCGCGCGGCCTTCAAGCCAAGCGATCGCTTGCGCTCCGGGAGTTCGCGCTCGGCGTGGAAGGCCTGGAGCGATTCGTTCGGAAAGAACCGCTGCGGCGCGCGCACGAGTGTGTCTTCGGCGTGCTCGCGCTCGAAAGCGAACCCGTCGATCCGCGGCTCTAGATCAATCGATAGGGCGGGCGAGAGCCGTTTGCCGCAACGCTTCCCGGCCCCGGCGCGACGTTTTTCGCCGCCGGGTTTTGCGGGGTTGCGCGGTCCTCCGGCGCGATCTCGGTTTCAGTCGAAAGATTTGTTTGATTTCGGCGGGGCCGCTCCTTACACCCAACCCCTTTTTCTCTTCGTCACCATTTGGCCAAGCCATGAAACAGTACACCCTCAAGATCGCCCGTCGCGACGGGATCGGCCGACAGGCCTCCCGCCGGGTTCGCCAGGACGGGCGAATTCCCGCCGTGCTTTACGGGAAGCTCAATCCACCCCAGGCGCTCAGCCTTGATGCTCCGGAGTTTACGCGATTGATGAAGACGATCGGAAACGCCGCCGCGATCATCGAGATCAAGGAGGACGATGCCGACCAGCGCCTCTCGTTCATCCAGGAGGTTCAGCGCGACGCGATGTCGGACAAGGTTCTGCACGTCGATCTGCACGAAGTCTCGGCCAGCGACGAGATGGAGGTCGCCGTGACCGTCCACACCGTGGGCGACTGCGTGGGCGTGCGCACTGAAAGCGGCATCCTCGAGATCGTGGCCTACGAGGTTCACGTGCGCTGCCTGCCGAAGGATCTGCCGGAATTCATTCAGGTGGACGTGACCAATCTCCACATCAACGAGACGATCCACGTGCGCGACCTTCCCGCGCTGCCCGGTGTCCGTTTCACGGATGATCCCTTTCAAAGCGTCGTCTCCTGCCTCGAGCCGGTGGCCGAGGCCGAGGCGACTCCCGCTGCCGGCGCCGCTCCGGCTGCCGCAGGCGCGGCCGCGCCCGCCGCTGCCGCCCCGGCGAAGGCGGCTGCCGCCAAGAAATAATTGTCCGTCCGGCGCGCGGGCTGACGGTCCGCGCGCTTCCGTTCTTTGAGAAAGTCGATCCGCTTGATTGTCGGCCTGGGAAACCCCGGGCGCGACTATGCCGAAACGCGTCACAACGTCGGCTTCGTGGTTCTCGACGCCCTCGCGTCGAAGGCCCGGGTGTCGTGGGCGAGCCGTCGCGAATTCGAGTCGGAAGCCGCGCGGTTCGAGCGGGGTGGGGACACGATCCACCTGCTCAAGCCGCAGACCTTCATGAACGAAAGCGGAACCGCGGTGGGCGCGTTCGTGCGCTACCACCGGTTCGAACCGTCCGAGGTGGCGATCGTCTTCGACGAGATCCAGTTGCCGGTCGGCCGCGCCAAGCTCTCCAGTTCGGGGAGCGCGGGCGGCCACAACGGCCTCGCGAGCGTTCTCAGCCATCTCGGCGGCGACTTCGTTCGCTTCCGGGTCGGCATTGGACCGCGCCACCCGCCGGAGATCGACCTCAAGGACTATGTCCTCGGCAAGTTCACCCCCGAACAGAAAACCTCCCTTTCAGAAAAGATTCCCGAGATTCTCGATGGCCTCGACCTGCTCCTCCGTCAGGGGCTGGAGCCAGCGATGAACCGGGTCAACCGTCGTCCAACCCACCATGACCGCAGCAACGAAGAGAACCTATAAGACCACATTCATCCTCGACACGCGCGGGCGCGAGGAGCCGATCGAGCAATTGATCGAAGACCTGAAAAAGGAGATCGCGTCCCTCGACATCGAGGTGACCTCCGAGGAAAACCTCGGCCGTCGCGACTTCGCGCGCCAGCCCGATGTGAACGTCACGGCGGGCAACTACGTGCAGTTCTTCCTGGAGGGATCGGCCGAGGCTCCGGCCCGCATCCGCGAGCGCTTCCGGTTGAACAAGCTCATTTACCGCATCCTCCTCCAGAGCGCCTGACCCAGGGACTTCCGGCATGGCGTCATTCAACAAAGTCATCCTCATGGGCAACCTCACGCGCGACCCCGAGTTGCGCGTGACGCCCAAGGGCACCGCGGTCTGCCAGATCGGCGTCGCCGTCAACCAGACCTACAAGGACAAGGACGGCAATTCGCGCGAGGAAACGACCTTTGTCGATGTCGACGTCTTCGGGCGCCAGGCGGAGGTGATCGCCAAATACATGTCCAAGGGCCGGCCGATCCTCGTCGAGGGCCGGCTCAAGCTCGACTCGTGGGAAACGAAGGAGGGCGACAAGCGCAGCAAGCTCAAGGTCGTGCTGGAGAACTTCCAGTTCGTCGGCGGCCGGGGCGATGGCGAGTCCTCCTACAGTGGCGGCGGTGGAGGGGGAGGAGGCAGCATGGAGGAGAATTCGCCGCCTCCCCGCAGTTCGAATCGCCCGCCCGCCGCCAGTTCCGGCTCTTCCCGCGCCGCGGATGTGGACGAGGAGGACGTGCCCTTTTGAGCGCAACGATGCCGTTGAAACGCAAATTCTCGAAAGTGGCCGCGGGCGGGCCGCCCACGACCACCTTCGCGCCGCGTCGCATTTTCAACAACACACAACAACCATGGCCTTCAGTGATATTCTTCTGGTAAAGCCCGTCGAGAACCTCGGCGGCGAGGGTGATCAAGTGCGCGTCCGCGCCGGTTACGCCCGCAACTTCCTGCTTCCGCGCAAGCTCGCCGTCCCGGTCACGGCTTCGAACCGCAAACAAATCGAGGCACTGCGCAAGGCCCGCGAAAAGCGGGAGATGACGGAACTCGAACTCGCGCGCGGCCTGGCCGAAAAGATCGCCGCCACGCGCGTCGCCATCGCGGTCAAGACCGGCGAGGGCGGCAGGATGTTCGGCGCCGTCACGGCCGCGGACCTTCACGCCAAGCTGGTCGAGTCGGGCGTCGAGGTCGACCGCAAGCGCATCCATCTCTTCACTCCGGTGAAGACGCTCGGGCAGCACGAGACGAAGGTGAAACTCCACCCCGAAGTCGTGGTGGATCTCACGTTCGACGTCGTGTCTGAGAATCCGATCGTTCCGACCGAGGAATAACCCACGGAACTGGCCGGACCAGGCATGCCCGGCGAACGCAAACCGGCCAGACGCGAGTTCAGCTCCCGTGCCTCCAGCGGCGCCGGCAATGGCGGGGCTCCGGCCATCGCCGGGCGCGAGATGCCGCACAGCGCGGAGGCCGAGGCGGGCCTGCTCGCGTGTTGCATCATCGACGGCGCCGATGTCATTTCGCGCTGTCTCGAGCAGAAGCTCGCGGTCGAGGCGTTTTACAGCCCGGCGCACAGGGCGTTATTCGAGGCGTTGCTCGCGCTCAACGAGCGCCATTCCGCGATCGACCTCATCCTCCTGTGCGAGGAGCTGCGCAACCGCGGCCAGCTCGACGCGGTCGGCGGGCCGGTCTTCATCAGCGAGCTGACCAACCGCATCGCGACGACGGCCCACGCCGGGCATTTCATCGAGATCGTCCGCGAGAAACATCTCTTGCGCCGGCTCATCCGCACGGCGACCAAGACGGTCGAGCGCTGTTTCGACTACGGCCAGGAGGATGTCGAGGAGTTCATCCAGGACATCGAGCAGGAGATCTTCAAGATCAGCGAGGACCGCTACACCGACTCGGCCAAGCCGCTTTCCGAGTCGGTCACGGGCGCGGTCAGCATCATCCAGAAACTGCTCGAGCGCGGCGGCGAGCTGAGCGGGCTTTCCACTGGTTTCAAGGATCTGGACACGATGACCTTCGGGTTTCACCCGCAGGAAATGATCGTGCTCGCGGCGCGCCCCTCGATGGGAAAGACCAGCCTCGCGATGAACATGGCCGAGGCGGCGGCGCTGCCCAAGCGCGGCAGGAAGCCGACCACCGTCCTCGTCTTCAGCTTGGAAATGAGCGCGGAGCAGCTCGCCATGCGCCTGCTCACGTGCCGCGCGCGGGTCAGCTCGGAGCGCCTGCGGGGCGGCTTCGCCAATCGCGATGAACAGGAACGCCTCGCCCAGGCCGCGGTCGAATTGAAGACCGCCCCCCTCTGGATTGATGACTCGGGTCAGCTCACCGTTCACGAACTGCGCGCCAAGGCCCGGCGCGTGCATGCGCGCCATCCGCTCGGCCTCGTCGTGATCGACTATTTGCAGTTGATCTCGGGGACCGACGCGAAAGTGCAGCGCGAGCAGCAGATCGCGGAGATCTCGCGCGGCCTCAAGGCGATGGCGAAGGAACTCGCGGTCCCGGTCGTCGTGCTCAGCCAGCTCAACCGCGAGTCTGAAAAGGAGAAGCGGCAGCCGCGGCTTTCCGACCTGCGCGAGTCCGGCTCGATCGAGCAGGATGCCGACCTCGTGCTTTTGCTCGCCCGCCCGAAGGATGCGAAGGACGATTTTTCCGTCGCGGCCGACCACGCGGATTTAATCGTTGCCAAGCAACGAAACGGACCGGTAGGGGAGGTCCGACTCACTTTCTTGAGAGAAATTACCCGCTTTGAAAACTTTGCTGAATAGAATCTTCGAGAAGCGGGCGCCGCGCGGCCTCGTCCTTCTTTTTGCCCTCGCCGTCTTATCCCTGCCGGCGAGCGCGCCCGCCCAGACGGCGGAGGGCAACGCGCCGACCGTGCGCCGGGTGGAGGTGAAGTTCACCGGAGTCGCCACCGTGACCGAGGCGATCGTGCGCGCGAACATGTCGCTGCGCGAAGGCATGCCCTACGACGAGACGATCGTCGACCGCGACATCCGCTCGTTGTATCGCACCGGGCTTTTTGAATTCGTCGAAGTGCGCCGCAGCCCGGCGCCGAACGGGCAGGTGGACGTCGTCTTCGAAGTGCGGCCGAAGCCTCGCGTCGGGGCCATCCGTTTCGAGGGCAACCGCCGCGTCTCCACGCGCCGGCTCGAGGCGGAGACGACCATCCGCAACAACTTCGCGCTGGACGAGCGCATGGTGAAGGACGACACGGACAAGCTCCTCGAGTATTACCGCAAGAACGGCTACTCGCAGGCCGAGGTCGATTACGTGATCGAGCGCAATCCGGTCACCGGTTTCGGCACCGTCGTTTTCAAGATCAACGAGGGGGAGAAGGTCAAAATCGGGCGCGTCGAATTCGTCGGCAACGAGAGGGTTGGCAATCGCGCCCTGCGCAAGCAGATGCAGGTGAAGCGCTGGTGGTTCCTTTCGTGGCTGACCGGCAGCGGCCGTTTCGACGACCGGAAGTTCGACGAGGATCTCGACAAGGTCCGGGACTTCTATCGCGAACGCGGCTACCTCGACGTCGAGATCGACGCGAACAAGATCGTCTTCTCCTACCCCTCGGCGAACAGGATGACGATCACCATCCCGGTCAAGGAAGGCCGGCAGTACCGCATCGGCGAAATCCAGGTCAGTGGAGTGAAACTCTTTCCGCCGGAACTCGTGCGCCGCGTGGCGCGTCTCGAAACCGGAGATGTATATTCGCCCGTCAAGCTCGAGGAGGAGCAGGACCGGATCGAGGAGTTTTACGGCCAGTTCGGCTACCTCGAAACGTTCGTCCAGTTGATCCGGCGGCCCAACGTGACCACCGGCGCGATCGACCTCGAGTTCGCCGTGCGCGAGAGCGAGCGCTTCTACGTCGAGTCGGTCGAGATCGAGGGCAACACCAAGACCAAGAGCATCGTCGTCCTGCGCGAGGTGCTCCTCGCGCCCGGCGACATCTTCTCCACCGTGCGCATGGAGACGAGCAAGGCGCGCCTGGAAAACACGCGCTTCTTCGAGGACATCACCGTCCGCCCCGAGACGACGAACATCCCGAATCGCAAGAACCTCAAGATCACCTTCCGCGAGGCCCGGACGGGAAATCTCACCTTCGGCGCGGGCTTCTCCTCGCTCGAGAGCGCGGTGTTTTTCATCGAGTTGACGCAGTCGAACTTCGACCTGTTCAACCGCCGCTCCATGTTCCAGGGCGACGGCCAGAAGTTCCGGCTCAAGGCGCAGATCGGCTCGCGCTCGAGCGAACTGGTCATGGCCTTCGAGGAGCCGTGGATGTTCGAGCAGGCGCTCGCCTTCGGCTTCCAGATTTACCGCCAGCGCTCGGACTACACGAGCAGCCTCTACGACGAGCTTCGCTACGGCTTCGAGGTTTACACCCGGCGCGCGCTCTTCGGGCTCGTGGTCGCGCGGCTTTCCTACCGCTGGGAGACGATCGACATTTTCAACATCTCCGCCGGCGCGTTCAGCGAGTTTCTCAACATCGATGGCGAGCAGACGGTCTCGAAGGTCGGACTCTCGATCGAGCGCGACACGCGCAACAACCTCATCACGACCACGCGCGGCAGCCGCTTCGAGGGCATCCTCGAGGTGGCCGGCGGCCCGTTCGGCTACGATGTGGACTACTACCGCGCCGAACTTCGCGGGGTGCAGTACTTCCCGCTCTTCGAACCCCAGCGCCAGGTGATCGAGATCGTCGGCCACCTCGGCGTGATCAAGGAATTCGGCGACAGCGACGACGTGCCGTTCTTCGATCGCTACTTCCTCGGCGGCCCGCAGACCCTTCGCGGCTTCGAGTATCGCGAAGTGGGCCCGAAGGATCGGTCCGGCGAGCCGATCGGCGGCAAGACCAAGGGTTTCCTTGGGATCGAATATTCGGCGGATATTGTCGCGCCGGTGCGCTTTGCGCTGTTCTACGACGCCGGTTTCGTGAACAAGGGCGCCTTCGATTTCAACCCGTCGAACTACAACGATAATTTTGGTTTCGGCATCCGCTTCTTCGTGCTTGGTTCGCCTTTGCGCCTCGACTACGGCATCCCGATCACGACCGACGGCACGAACGACGAAGGCAATCAATTCAACTTCTCCTTTGGAACCCGTTTCTAAACCCCATCAGATCCTCACATGAGAAAACCCGTCATCACCATTCTCTCCCTCGTCGCCTTCTGCGCCGCGGGAGCCGTCAGCCAGGCCCAGCCTGCACTCAAGCTGGTCACGGTCAGCGTCGGCCACGCCTACGACGAATACTATAAGACGCAGGACAACCTCGCGAAACTCCGCGAATCCCAACAGCAGGCGCAGGAGCAGGTCGCCGCGCTCCAGAAGCAGCTCGAGGAGGTTGTCGAAGAATATCGGGTGCTCGAGGAGAAGACCAAGAGCACGGCGCTGAGCAAGGAGGGCCTGGCCAAGGCCCAGTCCGACGCGGAGAGGAAGCTCGAGGAGGTCAACGCCAAGCAGCAGGAGGGCCAGCAGTTCATCCAGAACGCGCAGCGCTCGATCCAGTTGCGCGAGAAGAACCACCGCGACCTCATGATCGACGAGATCACCAAGGTGATCGAGGACATCCGCGTGAAGAAGGGCGCCACCCTCGTGCTCGACACCTCGGGCCCGACCGGCATCGGCCTTCCCGGCGTGATCTACGCCGACCCGGCCTACGACATCACCGAAGAGGTCATCACCGAGCTGAACAAATCCAAGCCGGCCGAAGCCCCGGCTGCCACGCCCGCGCCGTAACTGTTCCGCAGCCCTGCCCGGAAGGGCGGGGATGTGCCCGGCCCCGCGTTCACGATACGCGGGGCTTTTTCTTTGGCCGTTCCGCATGCCCCTTCGGGGCTTCGGGAGCGGCGTGGCCGCGCTCCGCGCGCGATTCCGAGCCGTATCCGCGTCGCTTCGTTTCTTTGCTGCCTTTTCCGCGATTCATCTGCGGAATTCGGACAGAACGATCATGCAGTTCTCTTTTTCGATTTCCGAGCTGGTGAAGATTTGCGAGCCCCTCCGGGTGGAGGGGAACACCACCGAGGCCCTCGCGGGAATCGCCTCGCTCGCGCAGGCGAAGCCGGGCGATCTCTCCTTTCTCGGAAACAAACGCTACCGGCTCGCCGTCGCGGACTCGAAGGCCTCGGCGATCCTCGTTCCCGCCGGCCACGTCGGAACGCCCGGCCCCAATCAGGCCTACCTGCGCGTCGAGAATCCATCCGCTTCCCTCGGGCGCGTCTGCCGGCAACTCGAGACGCTGCTCTGGCCGCGGCCGGACCCGGGGGTCCATGCCACCGCGGTGGTCGACGCGGCCGCGCAGATCGGCGCGGGCGCCGCGATCGGACCCTTGTGCGTGATCGAAGCCGGGGTGACGATCGGCGCGGGCGCATGGATCGAAGCCGGCGCGTTCATCGGCCGTTCCGTGAGAATCGGCGACAACTGCCGCATCGGCCCGGGCGCGCGCGTCCTCGCCGAATGCATTTTGGGCGATCGGGTCATGCTCCACGCCGGCGTCGTCATCGGCTCGGATGGTTTCGGCTATGAAACCGTCGCCGGCCGGCACGAGAAACTGCCGCAGGTGGGGAACGTCGTCGTCGGCAGCGACGTCGAGATTGGGGCGAACTCGACCGTCGATCGGGGCCGCTTCAGCGCGACCACGATCGGGGAGGGGACCAAGATCGACAACCTCGTGCAGATCGGGCACAACTGCGTCATCGGCCGCCACTGCATCCTGTGTTCCCAGGTCGGCGTGGGTGGCAGCACGACGCTGCAGGATTACGTCGTCGTCGGCGGCCAGGCCGGTTTCGCCGGGCACCTCACGGTCGGCAAGGGCGCGATGATCGCCGCCCGCGCCGCGATCTATTCCGACGAGCCCGCCGGCAGCAAACTCAAGGGCGATCCGCCGATGCCCATCCCGCAGGCGCAACGCGTGGCGGCCCTGACGAAGCGCCTGCCCGAATTCTTCGCGCGGCTCGACGCGGTGGAAAAGAAGCCCGGCGAACCGTGAGACGAATCATTGAACAACAGAGCACAAGGGCTCGGAGAGCCTCTGTGATTCAACCGGCCATTTCCCCAAAATCCTGTTTGTCGCCCGGATTGCCGGCGGTAGTGTCGCCGCTTCATTCATGAGGGATCCCAAGCTCAAGGTTTTTTCCGGCAATTCCAACCGCGCCCTCGCGCACGAGATCTGCCAGCACATCGATGTGCCGCTCGGCGATGCCACGGTGACGAGTTTTCCGGACGGGGAGTCGTTCGTGAAGATCAATGAAAACATCCGCGGCCAGGACGTTTACATCATCCAATCGACCTGCCCGCCGACCAACCATCACCTCGTCGAACTCCTCATCATGATCGATGCCGCGCGCCGCGCCTCCGCGCACCGCATCACGGCCGTGCTGCCCTTTTATGGATACGCGCGCCAGGATCGAAAGGACCAGCCGCGCGTGCCGATCACGGCCAAGCTCGTCGCCAACCTCCTCGTCGCCTCCGGCGCCAACCGCGTGCTCACGATGGATCTGCACGCGGGCCAGATCCAGGGGTTCTTCGACATCCCGGTCGATCATCTCTACGCCTCCACCGTCTTCTACGACTATCTCGAGAAGTCGCGCGGCGAGCATCTCGTCGTGGTCTCGCCCGACGTCGGCGGCGTGAAGATGGCCGCCGCCTACGCCAACATGCTCGACTCCGGCCTCGGCTTCGTCGTCAAGCGCCGTCGCAACGCCACCACGGTGGAGGCGACGAACATCGTCCGCGAGGTCGAGGGGTGCGACGTGCTGATCGTGGACGACATCACCGAGACCGCCGGCACCATCACCACCGCGGCCAAACTCCTGCGCGAGAACGGCGCGCGCAAGATCCGCGCCGCCGTCACGCATTCCAATCTGCACGAACTCGCCTACGAGCGCCTTCAGGGCGGCTTCATCGACGAACTCATCACGACCAACAGCATCCCCGTCGATCCCCGCGGGCTTCCCATCACGGTGCTCAGCGTCGCGCGTCTGCTCGGCGAGGCGATCGTGCGCATCAATTGCAACGAAAGCGTGACCAGCCTGTTTCGCATCAAAGGATTCTGATGCGCCGGCCGCCGCGAACGACGCCCGTATGTCCGAGGACAAGTCCATGAGAACCCATCTCTTCATCGCCCTTGCCGCCCTCACGGCCGGCGCCGGCAGCGCCGCCCTCATCCTCAACGCCAAGGATGGAAAGACGACCGGCGCGATGCCGGAGATCCGCGTCGACGACACCCCCGTCGATCGCTCCAACGCGGGCGTGGTCACGAGTTACGCGGACGCGCTCGAGGACATCCGCCATTCGGTCGTGAGCGTGTATTCGAGCAAGTTCATCCGGCCGCGCTCGCAGGGGTTCCCGTTTGACGATCCGTTTTTGCGGCGCTTCTTCGGACCCGGCGGGCAACGGCAGGAAGAGCGCGTGCAACAGGGCATCGGATCGGGCGTCCTCGTCACCGCCGATGGATATATCCTCACCAACAACCACGTCGTCGAAGGCTCGGATTCGATCAAGGTTTCCCTCGCCGACGGGCGCGAACTCGAGGCGAAGATCATCGGCGCGGATCCGCGGACCGACGTGGCCGTGGTCAAGATCGAGGCGGAGAACCTCGGTTTCGCGACCCTCGCCGACAGCGACAAGTTGCGCGTCGGGGACGTCGTCTTTGCCGTCGGCAACCCGCTCGGGGTGGGGCAGACGACGACGATGGGGATCGTCTCCGCCACCGGCCGGTCGAACCTGCAACTGATCGATGAGGGCTACGAGAATTTCATCCAGACCGACGCCTCGATCAACCCCGGCAACTCCGGCGGCGCGCTCGTCGATGCCGAAGGCCGCGTGGTCGGCATCAACACCGCCATCATCTCCACCTCGCGCGGCAACATCGGGATCGGTTTCGCCATCCCGATCAATCTCGCCTCCTCGATCATGCGCAGCCTGATCGAAACCGGCGGCGTGGCGCGCGGCTTCCTCGGCGTGAGCCTGCAGGATCTCGACGCCGATCTCGCGGAGGCGTTTGGCGTCGGGGACATCAAGGGCGCCATCGTGAAAGAGATCCATCCCGACAGCCCGGCCGACAAGGCGGGATTGCGCCAGGGCGACGTGATCACCCGCTTCGACGGCCGCCCCGTCAACAACTCGACGGATCTTCGCCTCACGGTCTCCCAGATGCTGCCCGGCACGGATGTATCCATTTCTGTGATACGCGACGGCAAGCCCGTCGACGTTGCGGTCGAACTTGGCCGCCTGGAGGAGGGCACGGTCTTCTCGGGCGGCGCGAGCAACGAACTCGTCGAGGGAATCAAGGTCGCGGCCCTATCCGAGGAACTGCGGCAGCAATTCAACCTCGCGGACAATTCCCGCGGCCTCGTCGTCATCGATGTCACGCCCGGCTCGCCCTACGCGGGCGTGCTCCAGGTCGGCACGGTCGTGGAACAGATCAACCGCCAGCCCGTCGCCAACCTGCGCGACGCCCGGGCGGCGCTCGGGCGCGGAAGGAACATCCTGCTCCTCAGCTTCCGCGGCGTTTATCGATACGTGGCGCTGACGTTGAACTGAGCCGACGGATGGCGCGTCTCCAACGCGCCGCGGACCGGACGGAGCCGGTCCCTCCAAGGGAGCAGAAATGGAGGGCCGACCTCCATGTCGTCCGGTTCGGCTTTCATGCTCCGCGCGCGCTCAAGCCGTCTGCAGCGCGAGGCTTCGCGCGCGGGAGATGTCGCGCGGCGCGGGCGTCAGGCCATCGAGGAGCGCATGCGCGCAATCCTGCCAGGTGCGTTTGCGCGCCCATTTGCGGCCCGAATCGCCCAGGCGTTTGCGCAGGGCGGCGTCGGCGATGAGCCGGCGAAACGCGTCCACCAGGGCGGCGCTGTCGCCCGGGGCGACGAGAAGTCCGGTCTCGGCGTGACGGACGGCCTCGGGAACTCCGCCGACGGCATGGCCGACGATCGGCAGCCCGAAGGAGGCGGCCTCCATGTAAACCAGGCCGAAGCCCTCGATGCTGTGGCCGTGGTTCACGCTCGTCATCGCGAAGATGTCGGCGCGTCGATAAATGTGTTCGAGGTCGTCGTCGTCGATGTTGCCGAGGAACACGACCGGCACCTTCGAGCTTGCGGCGCGGCGCCGCAGTTGCGCCTCGTAATCCCCCCGGCGCCCGCGGCCGACGATCCAGAATTCGACCTTGCGCGCGAGTTCCTCGGGCAGCGCGTTGAGCGCGTCGAGCACGAGCAACTGGCCCTTGCGCGGATGGAGCCGGCCGACCGTCAGGACGACGATCTTGTCCGTGGTGTGGAACTTCGAGGTGTCCTTTTTGAGAAACGCCTTGCGAGGCGCGCCGGGGGTGACGACGACCTTCGAGGCCGCGGCCGGGAATCTTTCGCAAAGCAGGTCGCGGACGAACCCGGAGGAGGTGGAAACACGATCGGCGTTCTGGATGAGCCGGGCGACCATCATGCGCGCGGCCGGGCGCGCGGAAAAGCTCTGCACTTCGGTGCCGTGAAAGGTGAGCAGCAGCCGGGCGGGTTTGAACGCCTTGAAGAAATGCAGATAAGTCATCGCCAGAAGCGGCCCGGGCTCGGGGAGATAGACGATTCCCTGGCGCAGGGCGCGACGATGCGCGATCATCTCGCGGGCCATGCGCATCTGGCAGGAGAGATCCTGCGTGCCGCGAAGAGCGATGCGCCGGACGGGAAACGGGAAGCGACGCTCGCTGGGAGTTCGACCCTGGGGGGCCCAGACTTCGACCGGTGTTCCAAGCTCGTGGCAGGCCTGGGCGATCTCTTCCACGAAGGTGGCAATGCCGCCCTTCATGGGGAAAAATTCATGAGTGATGACTGTGAGCGGTAACTGTTCCGGTGACGCGTTCATTTGAGTAGACGGCTCCGAGCCAGCGTTTTTCGCTGGGGCCGCCGAAGCTCGATCTTCGGCGCGCTTTGCATGGCATTTCTTGCTGGCCGGGGCGGTGTCCAACATGCGCAGGAATGGAGCGCGCTGCGTCGGGAGAGAATCCGCAGCTCCATCCGTGTGACTTTTCGAGAGCGGGTGTCACAAAAAACTGCACCGAGGCACGTGAGTCCATCTGCGTTCGTTCGTCAAGCGGTTTGCCGACATGGATTTAAACCGCGGGCAACCTGTGTAAATTTGCGTTGTCATCACTTTCGCGCACTCCGTAATACGTCGCACCATGCCTTCAGCTCCGCAAAATGACACGCCTGCGCCCGCTCAGGTGACGTCGCCTGATGAGACTCACCTGCGTGAATCGCTCAAGCGATGTTCGGCCGCGACAGTGGAGGCTGCGGTGGCTTATCGGCAGCGCAAGGATCCCGCGCTCATCCCGACGGTCGTCCTTGGGATTTTCGAGCGTTTTCTCGAGCCCGCCGCGGCGCAGAAACTGAAGGAGCCGGATGACGATCTTCGCGTGATGGAGGATCTCGGCCTGGACTCGCTGACCCTCATGGAGGCGGTGATCCTGATCGAGGAGGTCGTGCAGATTTCGATCAACAACGACGAGCTGCGCAACCTTCGCACCATCGGCGACATCCGCATCTTCATCGATCACAAGGCGCGCGGCCTTCCGCCGCCCGAGCCTTCGAAGGCGCTTCCGATCGAGGAGATCGCGGCGGCGGTCCCGCAGCAGCATCCGTTTCTCTTTTTGCAGGAGGCGACACTTTCGGGCGGATGGGCGACGGGGACCTACACGATCAGCGGGCAGGAGTCTTTTCTTGCCGGTCATTTCAAGGACAACCCGATCTTTCCCGCCTCGATTTTGCTGGAGGCCCTGGGGCAGCTCGCCGTGCTCTTCATGCTGCGCGCGCCGAACACGGCGCTCGAGACCGCGATCGATCCGAAGACCATTCTTTTCACCGGTTGCGAGGGTGTTCGATGCCATCGCGTCTGCCGGCCCGGCGACGTGCTTCGCCTCAGCGTGAAGCCGAAGCGTTTGCGCATGCCGATCGCGACGTTCGAAGGTCAGATCCGCGTCGGCCAGGAGAAGGCGGTGGTCGCCGAGGAGATCAGCCTCACCTTCGGCTTTGCCATTCAAAACGAAACGGAAACGACCGCGTCGCCAGTCTGACGACTGGAGGCCGGAGGTCGAAGGTCGAATGTCTCGGGTCCCAAGTCGCAGAACGAGTATCGAGCCGGCTTTCGATTTTTGACCTTCTACGTTCGACTCCTGGCCTTCAGATGACTCCTCGCAGGGTTTTTATCACGGGCCTCGGCTTCATCACCAGCATCGGCAACGACAAGCCGGCGGTGGTGAAGAGCTTGCGCTCGCTCGCGCACGGCATCGTCCGCTATCCGGCTTTCGAGGGCGCCGATTGTCCGGTCAAGGTGCTGGCGACGGTGAAGGGTTTCGAGGTCGATTCCACCGATTTCGAAGACTGGAAGACGCCCGAGCCCTATCGCCTCCGCCGCGAGATCCTGCGCGGCCTTGCGCCGCACGGCGTTTACGCCTGGTGCGCGATGGAGCAGTGCATCGCCGACGCGGGCCTGAAGCCGGAGGATGTCTCGAATAAACAGACGGGATTGTACGCCGCGTCGGGCGGCTCGCCGGCGATGTTGTTTCAATCGCTCGAGCGCATGAATCGCGTGGGCGTGATGCGCTGCGCGCCGACCGGCATCGTCGCGTCGATCGCCGGCACGTTGAATTTCAACCTCGTCGCCGGCTTCAAGATCCTCGGCGCCTCGTGCGGTTTTTCCTCCGCCTGCGCGTCTTCCGGCCATGCGCTCGGCTTCGCCTTCGAAGAGATCCGCAGCGGGCGGCAGGACCGGATGTTCGTCGTGGGCGGGGAGGACTGCAATCGTGAGAGCTGCCTGCCGTTTGCGGCCATGCGCGCGCTCTCGGTGCAGTCCGATCCGGACAACGCCTCGCGGCCGTTCGACGCGGCGCGCGATGGCTTCGTCGGGACCGGCGGCGCCGTCGTGGCCTTGCTCGAGACCGGGGCCGAGGCGGAGCGTCGGGGAGCCGCGCCGTATTGCGAAGTGCTCGGCTGGGGCCAGGGCTCCGACGGTCATAGCGTGGCGATGTCCCACCCCGACGGCGTCGGCCTCGAGGAAGCGATGGGCCGCGCGCTCGCGGCCTCGAATATCGAGCCCGCGCAGGTGGACTATATCAATGCCCACGCGACCTCGACCCAGGTGGGCGACGCGAGCGAGTTGCGCGCGATCAAGGCCGTTTTTGGAGAAGGCGCGCGCCCATGGATCAGCAGCACGAAGGCGCTCACGGGTCACGGCCTCTCGCTCGCGAGTGTGATGGAAGTGGGATTTTGCGCCCTCGCCAGTCGCGATGGTTTCATGCCTGGATCGGCCAACATCAGCCGGCTCGATCCGGCGACCGGGGGATTGGCGATCCTGCGCGAAACGAGGGAGGAGCGGCCCGGGATCACGGTTTCGAACAGCAGCGGCTTCGGCGGGGCAAACGTTTCCATCGTCCTGCGCGCTCCCGATGCGTGATCGAGTCCACGTCCCGCGCGGCCGCCAATCACACTCGACGCCAGGCGAGCGCGCATGCCGCGTGCGTTGAGCCAGGTTTATGCGACCGCGCTGGTCACCGGCGCGCGTCGCGGGCTCGGCGCCGCCTTCGCGGAAATGCTCGCCGGCGAGGGCGTCGAGGTCTGGGGGACTTCGCGTGATCCGCGACAGCCTGGCGGCGCGATCAAGCCCATCGCGCTCGATCTCGGCGACACGGGCTCCATCGATCGCGCCTGGCGGCAGGCGGAGGATGAATCCGGCGGCATCGATCTTCTCGTCAACAATGCCGGCGCCGGCGTCTTCGCGCCGTTCACCTCGGCGGACC
Source organism: uncultured Opitutaceae bacterium (assembly GCA_964517665.1). Classification (GTDB taxonomy): domain Bacteria; phylum Verrucomicrobiota; class Verrucomicrobiia; order Opitutales; family Opitutaceae; genus Congregicoccus. Next base: position 15,989 of record CAZFCY010000103.1, read on the forward strand.
CGGCCGTCTGGGAGGCGCACATGGACGTCCTTTTCCGCGGGCCGGCGCGGCTGTCGTGGCATGCGCTCGAGGCCATGGCCGCGCGGCGGCGCGGGTGCATCGTCAACATCTCGTCCCTCGCCGCGGAGTTTCCGATTCCGTTCATGTCGGGTTACAACGCCGGCAAGGCGGCTCTCTCCGCGCTCAGCGCCAGTTTGGATCTGGAAGCGCGCAGGATGGGTGTTACCGTCATCGACTTCCGTCCCGGAGACATCCGCACGGACTTCAACCAATCCATGACGCGCCCCTCCAACCCCTCGCAAAACCCGGCCGATTGCGCGCTTGTCTGGAGCGTGTTGGAGAAGAACATCGCGGCGGCGCCGGGTCCGCGCCACGCCGCTGACGATCTCCGGCGCGCCCTGCAAAACGGCGCGCGCGGCACGGTCCGCTCGGGAGGCGTCTTTCAAGCCCGGATCGCGCCCCTGCTTGCGCGCGTCGCGCCGGAGCGGCTGCGCCTTTATATCCTCAGGCGATACTTCGGCCTCCGCTAGGCATGGTCCCTCTCCGCATCCTGGTTCTGACCTCCAGCACGGGCGGCGGGCACGATGCCCGCGCCGTCGCGTTCGAGCGATGGGTGAAGCGGCTTTACGGCTGGTCGGTCGACGTGCGCGTCGAGAGCATGTTGGAGGATTCGTCGATGGTCGCGCGCTTCGGGGTGTATTTCTACAACTTCATCCAGAAGCACGCGCCGTGGATGCATCATCCCTACTACCTCCTGATCGAACTCTTCGGCGCGTTCAACCGCCGGGGTGTCGCGCTGGGGCGGCGTTATTACCGGCAGGTGGTCGAGAACTTCCAGCCGCACCTCGTCTTCAGCGTGCACGATTGCCTCAACCGCGGTTACTTTCAGGAGGCGCGCTCGATCCTCGGGAAAAACAAGGTGCGCTGCGCCACGTTTTGCAGCGAGTTCTCCGGCGGCTACGGCTACAGCCAGAACTGGATCGATCCGACGGTCGATCTCTACCTCTCGCGCACCCGCACCGCGGCGGACTACGCCGAGAAACTCGGCCTCGCGCCGGATCGCATCCGCGTGCGCGGGCACCTCATGGAGCCGCGCGTGTATGACGAAACGCTCGCCGACGAGACGGAGCGCGCGCGGTTTCGCGAGCAGGTGCTCGGCTTGCGGCGCGATCGTTTCACCGTCTTCCTCGCCACCGGCGGCGCCGGCGCCAACAACCACCTCGCGCTCCTTCCGGTCCTGCGCGGGCTGGCGGACACCCACCAGGCCATCGTCGTGTGCGGCCGCAACCACAAGGCCTTCCTCAAGGTGAACCAGTGGCGCAAGGAAAACCCCGGGCTGCTGTGCCACGTCGAAGGTTATTGCAACCGCATGCACCTCCTCGTGCAGGCGTGCGACGCCATCGTCACCCGGGGCGGAACCACGACGTGCGCCAAGGCCCTGCACTATGGCTGCCCGATCCTGCTCAACGGCATGGGCGGCATCATGCCGCAGGAACGCCTGACGACCAAGTTCTTCGTGCAGGACAAGGCGGCCGTGATCGTCTCCGACGCGGACGATCTCGAGCGCGTGCTGCGCCAGTGGCAGGAGGACCCGGAGGCTTATGCGGAGCAGAGGCGCCGCCTCCTCGCGCTCCGCTACGAGGAGGAGCCGACCGGCGTGATTCGCGAGCTGATCGATCTCGCCCGCGAGGCCTCGATGGGCGCGTACGAGGAGCCGGTCGAGCATGTCATCTGAACTGGCCCGACCACGCGCCGGGCGAAGCGACATCAGGCATGAACACGAATAGGAAAAACCCTCCCTCTGTTCATTCCCAGTGGGTCCGATACTCCGAAGCTTGCTTCGGCTTGTATGGTGGAGGG
>CAZFCY010000104.1:0-4971 GCA_964517665.1 uncultured Opitutaceae bacterium
GGCCGCCCGCGCCGCAAGCGACGCTCATGCCCACGGCCACGCCCATGAAAACGCCCGCGATCCCGCCGCCGCGAACGAGGGCGCGGTGGTCGATCCGCACGCGTGGCAGAGCCCGGTCAACGGCATCCGTTATGCCCTCAACATCCGCGACGTCCTCGCGCAGATCGCGCCGGAGAGCCGGGCCGAGTTCGAGCGCCGCGCGCAGCTTTATGTCGCGCAGCTCGAAGTCCTCCACGCGTGGATGCACCGCGTCTTCGCCTCCATTCCCGCGGCGGATCGCAGAATCGTCACGTCGCACGATTCCTTCGCCTACCTCGCGCCAGTCGCCGGGCTCGAGATCATCCCGGTGCGCGGGCTCGATTCGCGCCAGGAGCCCGACGCGCGGCAGATCGGCGCGCTGGTGAACACGCTTCGCGCCGGACATGCGCGCGCCCTCTTCGTCGAAGCGGTCAGCAATCCCAAGATGCTTCAACAGCTCGCGCGCGACACCGGGGCGGCGATCGGGGGCGAACTCTTCTCGGACAGCCTCGGCCCCGCCGGCTCCGGCGCGGATTCCTACCTCGGCCTGCTGCGGGAAAACACCCTCACGATCGCCCGCGCGCTCGCCAGGCCGCGGACCACCGCGGACGCAACGGATCCCGTCCCGCCCCGGACATCCCGCTGATCGCGGCGCGCCCCTCCTTTCCACTCGCTCCATGGCTCCCTCGCTCTTTCGCAGCGGACTGATTCCCCGGCTCGGCGGCGCGCTCGCCTTCGGGTGCGCCGCCTTCGGAGCCGTCTTCCTGCTGCGCGGCGAACGCCCGGAGACGCCCGCCGCCCCGCCCCGTGCCGGCGCGCCGCCGCCCGCGCGCGCCGAAGCGCCGGCCACCGCGAGCGAGCGCATCGAGATCGAATCCGTTCGCGCCGTGGCTTCGTGGACCGTCCGGCTCGACGGCGAAACCGTGGCCGGAGCGGAGAGCGACGCGCACACCTGGTCCGGTTCCTCCACGAGCCCGGCGGCCTTGATGTCGATCGACATCACCCTTCTCGCCGAAGGCGCCGCCGATCCGGCCGCCTCGGCGAACAGCCTCCGCATCCGCCTGCGCTCCGGAAACACCGGCATCGAGTGGATCGAATGGATCGATCCCGGCGAACTCGTCATCCTCCCGCTCGACCAACTGCGCGCCCGCGCCCCCGGCACGCCGGAATCGGACAATTTCGAATCTCAAATTCCCGCGCCGTAGACGCCGGCCCGCATGAATCACAACATCCTCCGCTTCCGGGACGTCACGGTTCGCTACGGCTCCACGCTCGCGCTCGATCACGTGACCGCCAATGTCCCGTGCAACAGCCTGACGGCGATCGTCGGTCCCAACGGCGCGGGCAAATCCACCTTGTTGCGCGCCATCCTCGGCTGGCTTCCGCTCAGCTCGGGCGACATCCGCATCGGCGATCACCACACGCACCACGCCCTGCCCCGCCTCGCCTACCTGCCGCAGCGCGCGGAGATCGACTGGGATTTTCCCATCACGGTCGAGGCGGTCGTGGCGCAGGGGCGTTACCCGGTGCTCGGCCCGTTTCGCCGCTTCGGGCGCGAGGACGCGGAATCGGTCGAGCGCGCGTTGACCGAACTCGGCCTGCTCACCCTGCGCGATCGCCAGATCCGTTGTCTCAGCGGCGGCCAGCAACAAAAGGTCTTCCTCGCCCGCGCCCTCGCGCAGGGGGCCGATATCTTCCTTCTCGACGAGCCCTTCGCCGGCCTCGACGCCCGCGCGACCGAGGATCTCGTCGCCCGGCTCTCGCGCTGGGAGGACCAGGGGCGCACCGTGCTCGCCGTCGTGCACGACCTCGATCTCGCGCGCCGCGCGTTCTCCCACGCCCTCCTGCTCAACACCCGCGCCGAAGCCTGCGGCCCCTCCGCGGAAGTGCTCGCGCCGGAAAACGTCGAGCGCGTCTACGCGCCCGTCCGCGCCTGACCGCCGCCTGTGCGAGATTCTACATTCCGTATTCTTAATTCTTGCTTCGTTTGATGCTCCACGAGTTTTTCATCGCGCCGTTTTCCTACGAGTTCATGCAACGCGGCCTGCTCGCGGTCGTGCTGCTCGGCGTCAGCGGCGGGTTGATCGGCGTGCTGCTCGTGCTGCGCCGGCTCGCGCTCATGGGCGACGCGGTTGCGCACTCGCTCCTGCCCGGCATCGGCTTTGCGTATCTCGCGTTCGGCCCCAGCCCGCTCTCGCTTTTCGCGGGCGCGCTCATCGCCGGGCTGCTCGCGAGCGTGGGAAGCTGGCTCGTCACCTCGCTCACGCGGGTGAAGGAGGAGGCGGCGTTTGCCGCGCTTTTCATTGTCTTCTTCGGGGCGGGCGTCGCGCTCATCTCCGCGGCGGGCCCGCGGATCAACCTCGCGCACTTCCTTTTCGGCAACGTCCTCGGCGTCACGCCCGAGGATCTCTGGCTCGGCGCGGGCGCGAGCACGCTCACCGTCGCGACGTTTCTGCTCTTCTACCGCAGCCTCGTGCTGGAAAGCTTCGACCCGGTTTTCTACCGCGCGACAGGCGGAACCGGCGCCTGGCTGCACTTCGGCCTGCTCGCCCTGACCGTCGCGAATCTCGTCGCCGCGCTCCAGGCGATGGGCGTGGTGCTCGCCCTGGGGTTGTTTATTCTTCCGGCGGTGAGCGCGTATCTGTGGACCGACCGCATGGGCGTGCTGTTGCTGCTCTCGGTCGTCAGCGCGCTCGTCGGCGGCGTGGCCGGCCTGCTCCTCAGCTTTCACGCCGGGATGGCCAGCGGCGCCGCGATCGTGCTCATGCTCGGGGCGTGGTTCATCCTCTCGGCCGTGGCGAGCCCGCGCTACGGCATGGTGACCAAACTCCTGCGCCTCGCCCGCGAAGGCCGCGGAGTCCTGCACACGCCCGAGTAAGCCGCGCGCGCAGCGGGCCTGATGGGTCCCATAAGCCCCCCAGGTCCCATCTCTCCCGCCGCATCTTTCACTTGGCGCCCGGACACCGCCGCGGGCACGATGCGCGCCGTGGAAAACCCGAATCCTTCAGCCGTGCGCGCGTATCTCGTCGACCTCCAGGCGCGCATTTGCGGGGCGCTGGAAAACGCCGATGGCGGCGCGCGCTTCCGCGGCGATCGCTGGGACCGCGCCGAGGGCGGCGGAGGCGACACGCGCATCCTGGAGGAAGGCAGCGTCTTCGAGAAGGCGGGCGTGGCGTTTTCCCACGTGCGCGGCGCGGCCCTGCCGGCCTCGGCCACGGCGCGCCGGCCCGAGCTGGCGAACAGCCCGTTCGAGGCGATGGGCGTTTCGCTCGTCGTGCATCCGAAGAATCCCTACGTGCCGACCAGCCACGCCAATGTCCGCTTCTTCGTCGCGCGTCCCGCGGGCCGTGATCCGGAATGGTGGTTCGGCGGCGGATTCGACCTCACGCCCTGCTACGGATTCGAGGAGGACGCCGCGCACTGGCACCGGACGGCGGCGGATGCCTGCGCGCCCTTCGGAGCGGAGCTTTACGCCAGGCTCAAGCAGGCCTGCGACGACTATTTCCTCCTGCGCCATCGCGGTGAAAGGCGCGGCATCGGCGGGTTGTTCTTCGACGACTTCACGGACGGTGGATTCGACGCGGCCTTCGGTTTCACGCGCAGCGTCGGCGATCATTACCTGCCCGCCTATCTGCCGATCGTCGAGCGGCGCAAGGAAACGCCCTGGAGCGGGCGCGAGCGCGAGTTTCAACTCTACCGGCGCGGACGCTATGTGGAGTTCAACCTCGTGTGGGACCGCGGCACGCTCTTTGGCCTGCAATCCGGCGGGCGCGCCGAATCGATCCTCATGTCGCTGCCGCCGCGCGTGGCCTGGCGCTACGACTGGCATCCCGAGCCGGGTTCGCCGGAAGCGCGGCTTTACAGTGACTTTCTCGAACCTCGTGATTGGCTGAAACCCTCCTCGTGACGCCATCGACAGAAACTTCCCCGCCGCATCCGCCGGCGCCGGCCGCGCGCTCCAGCCGCGAGCGCTTCCTCGCCGCGTGCGCCTGCCAGCCGCTCGAACGCCCGCCCGTGTGGATCATGCGGCAGGCCGGGCGCTACCTGCCGGAATATCGCGCGCTGAAGGAGAAACACTCCTTCCTCGAGATGGCGCGCACGCCCGAACTCGCGTTCGAGGTCACGCTCCAGCCGCTGCGCCGCTTCGCCCTCGACGCGGCGATCCTCTTCTCCGACATCCTCGTCGTGCCCGAGGCGCTCGGGCAGCCGTATCATTTCAAGGAGGAAGGCGGCATCGGCATGGCCTGGCGGCTTGAGCGCGCGGCCGATCTCGACCGCCTCGCGCCGGCCTCCGCGGTGCGCGAGAAACTCGCCTACGTCCCGGAAACGCTGCGCCGGCTGCGTATCGAACTTTCGGATACACGCGCGCTTCTCGGCTTCGCCGGCTCGCCGTGGACGCTCGCCTGCTACATGCTCGAGGGCGGCGGCTCGAGCGATTTCGCGCGCGCCAAGGCCGTGTTTCACGGCGAGCGCGCCTTCTTCGATCGGCTGATGGAAAAACTCACCGGAGCCGTGATCGAGCACCTCCGCGCCCAGCTCGAGGCCGGGGCCGACGCCGTGCAGATCTTCGACTCCTGGGCCGGCATCGTGCCCGCGGTCGACTACGAGGCGGCCTCGCTCCGCTGGATCCACCGGATCATCGACGCCCTGGGCCGCGACGCGCGCGTGATCCTCTTCGCGCGCGGCGCCCCGGCCGCCTCCGCCGCGCTCGCCTCGACCGGCGCCCGCGCGCTCGCGCTCGACTGGTCGGTCGATCTCGCCGCCGCCGCCGCGTCGCTGCCGGCGAACACCGCCGTGCAGGGCAATCTCGACCCGGTCCTCCTCAACACCACGCCCGCGATCGTGGCGCGCGAAACGCGCCGCCTGCTCGAATCGATGCGCGGCCGCGCCGGTCACATCTTCAACCTCGGTCACGTTCTCCACCTTCGCCTGCGGCAGGATGCCGTGGCCGAG
>CAZFCY010000104.1:4981-14636 GCA_964517665.1 uncultured Opitutaceae bacterium
CCGAGGCCGGCGGCGACGTGATCGGCATCGACTGGCGGATCGATTTGGACGCCGCCTGGAACGCGGTGGGCGAAACCCGCGCGGTGCAAGGCAACCTCGACCCGGCCGTGCTGCTGGCCGATCGCGACACGATTCGCGCACGAGCGGCCGACATTCTGCGCCAAGCCGGCCGCCGCGACGGCCACATCTTCAACCTCGGCCACGGCATCCTGCCGCAGGCGAAGGTGGAGAACGTGGCCGCGCTCGTCGAAACAGTCGCCGGCTTCCGATGAACACCGCCCTTCAAGTCGACATCGATCTCGTGAGGAAATACGACGTCCCGGGCCCGCGCTACACCTCGTACCCGACCGCGGCGCAGTTCACCACCGACTTCTCGCGCGAAGCCGTCATCGAGGACATCCGCGCCGCCAACGCCCGGCCGCGGCCGCTCTCGCTCTATTTCCACCTGCCGTTCTGCCAGACGCTCTGCTGGTTCTGCGGGTGCACGAAGATCATCACGGGCGATCGCGGCAAGGCCGACGTCTACCTGCGTTACCTCGAGAAGGAACTCGCCCTCGCCGCGCCCCTGCTCCACCCCGAGACGCGGGCGGCGCAGATGCACTTCGGAGGCGGCACGCCGAACTTTCTCGACCCCGGCCAGCTCGCCACGCTCGGGGCGCTCATCCGCCGGCATTTCGCCTTCGAGCCGGACGCGGAGATCAGCGTGGAACTCGACCCGCGCCGGCTGACGCGCGAGCACGTCGCGGCGTTCCGCGACATGGGGGCCACGCGCGCGTCGTTCGGTATCCAGGATTTCAATACAGAGGTGCAGGAGGCGGTCAACCGCGTCCAGCCGAGGGAACTCAGCGACCAGGCCGCGGCGTGGATTCGCGAGTGCGGATTCGCCTCGCTCAACCTCGATCTCATCTACGGCCTGCCGCGGCAGACGCCGGAAACCTTTGCCCGCACCCTCGAGATCGCGCTCGAGCTGAACCCCGACCGGTTCGCGGTCTTCAGCTACGCCCACGTGCCCTGGATGAAGCCGGCGCAGAAGCTCGTGGAGCGGAGCGTCCTGCCGGAGCCCGGGACGAAGCTCGAGATGCTCAAGCTCGTGATCGAGACGCTCACCGCGCGGGGCTATGTCTATATCGGCATGGACCATTTTGCGCGCGAAACCGACGAGCTCGCCCTCGCCCAGCGCGCCGGAACGCTGCAGCGCAATTTCCAGGGCTACACCACGCGCGCCGGGGCCGACATCCACGCGTTCGGCATGTCCTCGATCTCGCAGACGCAAACCCATTACCGGCAGAACGAGAAAACGCTGCCCGAATACTACGCGGCGCTCGACGAAGGCCGCCTTCCGCTCCATCGCGCGCGCTTCCTCACCGAGGACGACGGGATCCGGCGCGCGGTCATCATGCGCCTCATGTGCGACCTCGGATTGAATTTCATCGCGCTCTCGAAAAGCCTCGGCATCCGGTTCCGCGATTACTTCGCGGAGGAAATCGCCGCGCTCGCCGGCCCCGCGGCGGATGGCCTGATCGAGTTGCGCGACGACGGTTTCGCCGTCACCGACACCGGCCGCCTCTTCGTCCGCAATCTCGCCATGATTTTCGACGCCCATCTCGATGCCTCCGCGAGGAGCTTCTCGAGGACGATCTGACCGTCCTGGCGCGCCCATAAACCAACCTGCCGCATGCAACGGGAAAAACAGCGCCTGCGCGTGGTCGTCATCGGCGCCGGCGTGACCGGGCTGACCGCGGCGTGGAAGCTGCGCGAGGAAGGCCATGACGCGACCGTGATCGAGCGCGGCGAACGCGCCGGCGGATCGATCCGCACCTTCCGGTCCGACGGCTGGCTGGTCGAGGCCGGCCCGAACACGATGCTGGTCGACGATCCGGCCCGGCTCGATTTCTTCTCCGCGATCGGAATCGGGGGCGACCTGCTCGAGGCCGCGCCCGGAGCGAAAAACCGTTTCATCGCGCGGGCCGGGCAGCCGGTCGCCGCGCCGATGTCGCCGCTGCAGTTTCTCAAGACGCCGCTTTTGGGCGCCGGCGCGAAGTGGCGGCTCCTGCGCGAGCCGTTCGTCCGTCGTGGAAAACTGGATGCGGAGGAAAGCGTGGCGCAGTTCGCCCGCCGCCGGCTCGGCGCGGAGGTCGCGGACTACGCGATCAACCCCTTCGTCGGCGGCATCTACGCGGGCGATCCGGAGAAGCTCTCCATGCGCCACGCCTTTCCCACGCTCCATCGCTTCGACCGCGAGCACGGATCGCTCCTCGCCGGCGCCCGGGCCGCGCGACGCGCGCGCCGCGCCTCGGGCGAAAAGCGTTTCAAGCCCCGCTCGATCTCCTTCACCCACGGCCTGCAGATGATCATCGACGCGCTCGTCCAACAGGTCGGCGACTCGCTCTGCCACCGGGCCACGCTCACCTCGATCGAGCCGCGCGCGGCCGGCGAGGAACGCGCGGCGTGGACCGCGCGTTTCCAGCGGGACGGCGAGGAACCCGCCGAGATCGAGGCCGATCGCGTCATCGTGGCGGTCCCGGGCCATGCCGCGGCGCTGCTCCCGCTCGTGGTGGACGGGCCGCACCCGCTGCGCGAGCTGGCGGAGATCGAGTATCCGCCCGTGACGAGCGTCGCGCTCGGATTCCGGCGGGAGCAGGTCGCGCATCCGCTCGATGGATACGGCGTGCTCGTGCCGGAGAAAGAGGGTTTCAACATTCTCGGCGCGCTCTTCAGCAGCACCCTCTTTGCCGGCCGCGCGCCGGAGGGGCACGTGTTGCTCACGACGTTTGTCGGAGGCATGCGGCAGCCCGCCCTGGCGCGCAAGCCGTCCGCGGAGTTGCAGGCGCTCGTGCTGGAGGATCTCGGAAAACTCCTCGGCGTTTCCGGCGAGCCGGTCTTCATGCATGCGACCGCGTGGGAGCGGGCGATCCCGCAGTACAACCTCGGTTACGACCGCTTCCACCGCGCCATGGCGATCGCCGAATCCGCCCTGCCGGGCCTGCTCATCGGCGGACACATCCGCGATGGCGTGAGCGTCGGCGACTGCATCCGCGCCGGAATGAAACTGGCCGAACGCGCCGCGGCCGCCTGAGCCTCCGGGCGGAGGATTCGACTCGCGCGACTGCGAAACCCGTCCGAAGGCCGGGTTTCATCAGCGCCCGCGCCAGAACCAGTGCATCGCCCAGCCGAGCGCGAAGGCGAGCAGCACAAGCGCCGCCTGCGGCATGGCGAGATCCCACACGATGAACCGCACGGTCGCGCCGCGCAGATTCTGCAGCACGAGCACGACCATGAGCGTCACGAGCACCGTGACCACAACCGTCCGGACATTGGCGTTCATCCGCTTCATCAAGCAAACCCGGTGGAGCCCCGCCTCCAGGCGCGCGGTCGGACTTGCGCGGAGGTCGGTTCGACCCGGACTATAGAGGAGGAAGCCAGGCGAGCCAAGGCAGAAGCGAGCGCCCGTCGGCCCCCGGCGGCGAAAGAAGCGTGATCCTGGATCGCTTTTGTGCCACACCTCCTCCGGCCAGCAGGCGAACGCCTGCCGCGCGGCGCCGGACATCCGGACCGCCCGGCTCGTATTCGAAAGCTGGATACAGCAAGGAAACCCTCAAAATGGAAACAGTGTCAGCCAACCCCTGCGATTGCCCATGAACCTCGCCCGCTCGCTTCGCCTCGACTTCCTTCCCGGCAGCACCGCCGCCGGGCTGCTCGTGTTGCGCCTCTGGTTCGGCCTCTCGGTCCTCTTCCTTCACGGCTGGAGCAAGGTGACCGGATTTTCGGACATGTCCGGCCAGTTCATGGATCCGATCGGCATCGGATCAGGCCCGAGCCTCGTGCTCGCGATCCTCGCCGAGGTGATTTGCGCCATCCTGATCGTGATCGGCCTCTTCACGCGACTGGCCGCGCTTCTCATCGCGATCAGCATGACAGTCGCCTTCACGATGGTCCACGGCTGCGCGCTCTCGGGTCCGGGCAGTGGCGAGCTGGCCTTCCTCTTCCTCGGGGCGGCGGTCGCGATCCTCCTCGCGGGTCCCGGACGCTTCTCGCTCGACGCGAAGTCCGGCAGCCGCGCGTAAGGCAGGACTGAAAAGAACAGAAACACCGAAGCCCGATGATGGCCACAGTCGCCGCCAAAGCCCGATTTCTGTAACGTACGTTACAGAAATCGGGCTTTGGCGGCGGCCTCGTCACCCGGGCTTCGGGGTGGCCAAAAGCCACGATCGAGTAACGTACGTTACATGATCGTGGCTTTTGGATTTTCGACGGGGAATGCGCGGGCGGGTCAGCGCCATTCGTGGCGCGGGTAGCGGCGCGAGAGGGCGGGTTTGATTTCCGGGTAGGTCTCGCGCCAGAAGCGCGTGAGGTCGTCGGTGACCTGTAGCGGGCGCTGATTCGGCGCGAGGATCTCGAGGCGCAACGGCAGCCGGCCCTGGGCGATGACGATGTTTTTCTCGATCCCGAACAGCTCCTGGATGCGCGCGGAGAGCGTGGCCGAGCCGTCGGGTTTGTAGGTGACGCGCGCGCGCCGGCCGTTCGGCATGTCGAGCCGCTCCGGGAGGAGTTTGTCGAGCGCGGCGAGTTGCCCGGGCGACAACCAGCCCTTCAGCGTCGGCCACACCGGCCGCTCGCGCACTTCGCGCAAGGTGCGGGCGCCGTGCACGATCTGTTCGAGGATGACGTCGCGATCGGCTTCCGTGATCGGCGCGACTTCGAACTCCGGAAAGAGCGCGGCCAGTGTGTTCACCCGCGTGATCCAGTGCTCGACGCTCTCGTCCCATGCGCCGATCGCGACGCGTCCCTCGCGCACTTCGCGCACGAGGATCTTCACGGCCGCGTCGGCGGTCGCCTCGCCCGCCTCGCGATCCTCGAGCACGAGGTCGCGAAACAGCACCCGGCGGCGCACGCTCACGCGCTTCGAGATCGTGTCGAGCCCGGCCGTTTCCTCGACGCGCAACTCGCCGGGAAACATCTCGTCGAGCATGGCTTCGTCGATCGCGGTGCACGAGCCGAGGAGCGTGGCGACTTCGCCGCCGCGGCCGCCGATTTCGTTGATCTCCGCGACGACGAGCAGCGCGGCATCCTGCGCGACGCTCTCGCGCGCAAGCATCCCGCGCCGGCCATGCACGAGTTCGCAGCGCAGCGTGCCGCGATCCAGCCGCCGCGCGACCTGATCGGCGAAACCCGCCAGCACGCAGCGCCGGATGGCGGCGCGCTGCTCAGGGGTCAGGGGACAGGAGTCAGGAGCCAGATTATGGTCCCCGGCGCCTGTCTGACTCCCGTCTCCTGTCGCCTGTCTCCCGTCCGCGAAGCGGATGAACTGCTCCGCCAGCGGCCGCACCAGGCGCGCGGCCTGGGCGTGGACGCCGACGCGGCGGCACTCCTCGACCGAGAAGCGCGCGCGCCCGGCAAACTCGAGCGCGGCGAGCAACAGAAAGAAATCCGATTCGCGCTCGTCGCCGAACGCGTCCTCGCGCGCCCGCTCCACCTCCTTGCCCGGGTTGCGGATGAGGATCGGACGCCCCTGGGTGAGCGCCGCGATCGTCGCGACCTCGCGCACGCAACCGCGCGCTCCCGCCTCCACGAGCATGCGCGCGTAACGCGGATGCGCCGGAAAACCGAGCATGCGCCTCCCGAGCGGCGTGATCGCGCCGCCGTCGAAACGCAGCGCGCCCAGATCGCGCAACAACGTCTCCGCCCGCGCCAGGGCCTTCGGCTCCGGCGATTCGAGCCAGGGAAACGCGGCCACGTCGTCGATCCCGGCCGCCTTCAACGTCAGCGCCACTTCCGCGAGGTCGCGACGCTTCACCTCCGGAAGCTCGGCGGCGGCGCGGTGCTCGTGCTCGCGCTCCGTCCACAACCGCAGGCAGACGCCGGGCGCGGTCCGGCCGGCGCGACCGGCGCGTTGTTCGGCCGAGGCCTGGCTGATTTTTTCGACGAGGAGCGTGTCGATGCCGCGATGCGGATCGAAACGGGCGACTCGCGCCAGCCCCGCATCGACGACGAGGCGCACGCCGGGAATCGTGAGCGATGTTTCCGCCACGTTGGTCGCGACGATGATCTTGCGGCGCGGGCTGTCGTCCACCGCGCGATCCTGTTCCGCGGGCGGGAGTTCGCCGTGCAACGGCAGGATGTCGAAATCCCGCGCGCCGAGCCGGCGTCGCAACGCGTCGCACGCGCGCGCGATTTCGAACGCGCCCGGCATGAAGATCAAGGCGTCGCCTTCGATCCCCGACTCGAGGGCGCCGGCCGTCGCATCGGCGGCGGCGTCCCAGACCGGCGTCCTCTCGAAGTCGATCGGTTTCGGAAGGTATCGAACCGTGACAGGGAAGGTTCGCCCCTCCGAAATCACGATCGGACACGGCGCCAGATACTCCGCGAGTTGCCCCATCTGCAGCGTGGCGGACATCACCACGAGGCGCAGGTCCGGGCGCTGCTCCCGCTGCAACAGGAGCGCGCGCCCGAGCGTGATGTCGCCGTAAAGATGCCGTTCGTGAAACTCGTCGAAGAGGATCGCCGAAACGCCGCGCAGCCGCGGGTCCGACACCATCTGGCGGAGCAGAATGCCCTCGGTCACGAAGCGGATCCGCGTCGCCGGGGAGACGCGGGATTCCAGACGCACCTGATAACCGACCTCGCCGCCGAGCGGCACGCCCATCTCCTGGGCGACGCGTCGCGCGAGCATGCGGGCGGCGATCCGGCGCGGTTGCAGGACGACGATCTCTCCGCCCTCCGCCGCGCCCGAGCGGAGCAGGATTTGCGGAATCTGCGTCGATTTGCCGGAGCCGGTCGGCGCCTGCACGATGGCGCGGCGATGCTCGCGAAGCGCCTCGAGCAGGCGCGATTTTATCTCGTGAACCGGTAGATCGGCAGGGTCGCTGGGCACGCAGGTCGTGGTTGTATTCGGTTTATGGATACGATGCTTCTCGGGCGGAGCCGCGGGCGTCCCCGCGCGCGTTTTCCTCCGATCGTTTCTGCCGGAGTGAACGGAATGTGAACAACGTTATTCACGAGTTGTCCGCGGGGAGGCGTCGGTGAATAAGTTGTGGAGAAGAATTTCTTGCCGCGTTTTCGGGGCGCCCGCTAGGTTGGTTCCGTTCTTTGAAAGAACAGAGAAGTGCCCGCGGAAATGAAAAAAACCGCGGAGGCAGCTCTGGGATACGCCCGGGCGACCGGGGAAAGGACGACGGAGCTGGTCCGTCGATCCCCTGTCCACCACCTGGTGGAAAAGGCAGGTTTCACCAGCTCCTCTGGGTGGGGTCGCGCCCGCCTTGAAACGCGAATACAGGAGCTGTGCGGCAAGGCACGAAAAACAGAAACCGTGTCCGAGCCGAGTCAGGTTCATCGGGTGTTTCGGCCCGGTGAATCGACGCAGTGGCCCGGAGGGTCTTGGTTACTACTGTGAGCCAGAACGGACTGGAAAGCCGGGCGAGACAACCTCGCCAAAAGGCTCCCTCTTTTTTGAGGGAACGCGAAAGCGGCAGACTGGTTCGGGGAGCGGGCGAACCTGGCAAAGTTCGCAAAACCTCCTCATTGGGGCGGCCGAAAAACCGAGCCACCCAACTGTGAAGCGAAGGTAACCTGAGGGATAAGAGGTCAGACCCGTCGCACAAGGCCAACGGCGCGAGAGATCGCGCGCAGACCTTGTGGAATACGGTGGTGACGCGAACGCCCTTCGCAGGCGTGTCACGACCCTGTCTGGCGAGCGGACACCGGCAGGTGTCCGCCGAACCGGGCTAAGAGGCCTCACCCAATAAATTCCGATCCGCAAGGGTCGGGACGGTCCTGCTATGAGACCGATACCTCTGCATGCCGCAGGGAATGGCGTCGGGGAGCCGGCAGCCAACCCGCAGGGTTGAGCGCCAAATGTCGGCGATTGGGGAAGAGAGCGTGGCGAGCTCCCACCCCCCAAGTTTAACCCCCGGAAGCTTCGGCTTCCGGGGGTTTCTTGTTTGGGGCCCGAGAGCCCCAAGCGCCGAAAGTCGAAGGTCCAAAGTCGAAAGTGGGTGTCACGTCCGATTATCGAACCGAGACGCCAACACGTTGATTGTAAGAATCATTCTCGTTCTCTTTCTCGTAATCGTTCTCTCGTATCGCGAGAACGATTGAAAGAGAACGAGAATGATTGCGCGTGCGGAGCCGCCTATTCCAGCGGCCATCTCGGAAAACGACAGCACTGTCGCGACCTTCGACTTGAGACTTTGACCTTCGACATTCGACGCTCGGGAAGGGCACGGTCCTTGCGGTCGGGGCGCCGGTCCCTACGGTGATCCATTCGGCCCGTTCCAGGCCGGGCCCTTCCTCCATGTTGCACATCTCTCCCGAATCTCCCGAAAGCCTCCAAGCCGGCCGGTTGCTGGCCGCCCATCACGCAGATCTCGTCGAACGCTACGGCGAGTCCCGGGAACGGCTGGACGAAGCGACGGAGCAAGGGCAGGACCGGGACGAGGCGATGGTTTTTCTCGTGGCGTGGTTTGGCGGCGAAGCGGCCGGATTTGCCCGGCTGGCCACTTCCGCCTCCTCCGACCCGGCCGCGGCGGAAATCACGCATCTTTTTTTGAAACCGCGCTTTCGGGGCCGTCGCATCAGTCGCGAGCTGCTCCGCAAACTCGAATCGCATGCGGACGCGCGCGGCATGGAGCGCCTTGTCGCCGCGGCCGGCGAGCGGCAGCCGGAGGCGATGGCGCTTCTCGCGGGGGCCGGCTATCACCGGATTCCCTCGTCCCAAACGGGATTGGATCCGGCTCGTTCCCTTCACTTCGAGAAACGCCTGCGCCACGACGACGGAGTGAGCATGGCATCCGGGGCCGGGCATTTTCCGTCGATCTGAGCGCCGGGCTCCGAACGATTCCGCAACGGCTCCAGCCCGCCGGCGCCCCGCCCGATCGTCGCCCTTAAAAAAGCTCGAGCGCCGGTCCGATGGGGTGCTCGGAACCGACGCTCGCGCGGGTGGGTTGGATCTGGCCCAAGTCTGCCCGCGCCACCGGGACGGTCAAGCCATGTGTTAAGGAAATGTGATTCATCGAATTAGCCCCCGGACTGCCTCCGCGGCCTATTGAAGGCGGCCGGGCGAGTCCCTTTGCCCGAAGTCCGACCGGCAAACTGGCCGGCCCGCGTCCAGCAACGCGCAGGGAGCCCGCGCGGCCATCCATCGCCTCCAATCACGCCCACTTCGGCGTCGCCCGATGGGATACCGCTTGCATTCGCGATTTCCGGTTCGCACGTTCGAAGCCTTTTTTCAATGCCCCGGCCCTGGAGCCGGCACGCGCCATGAACCAGAACATCCGCAATATCGCCATCATCGCCCACGTCGACCACGGCAAGACCACGCTCGTGGACAAGCTGCTCAGGGAAAGCGGGATTTACCGCGCCAACCAGCAAGTCGAGGAGCGCGTCATGGATTCCATGGATCTCGAAAAGGAGAAGGGAATCACGATCAAGGCGAAGAACACCTCGGTGCACTGGCACGACAAGACGATCAACATCGTCGACACTCCCGGCCACGCCGATTTCGGCGGCGAGGTCGAGCGCGCGCTGCGCATGGTCGATGGCGTTCTCCTGCTCGTGGACGCCTACGACGGCCCGCAGGCCCAGACGCGTTTCGTGCTGCGCAAGGCCCTCGGGCACGGCCTCAAGGTCGCGATCGATCTTGTTGATCACGATCACGACC